>NZ_CP045455.1:364129-728258 GCF_030060925.1 Spiroplasma sp. SV19 | reverse complement strand
TGTCCGACAATTAAGTTAACAATTATTGAAGCATTAGAAAAACGGTGTTTGTTTTTACAACGATTAGTTACTAAATTACAGTTGCAAGATGTGGAAATTGTTCATGCTCGGGCTGAAAAATATAGTTGAGAACATTCCGAACAGTTTGATTTGCTGGTATCACGGGCTGTTGCTAATTTAGGGATGTTATTAGAACTCGTTGTTCGAATGGTTAAAGTGCGTGGAAGGGTTATTTGTTACAAAGGACCTAATATTGGGAATGAATTAGCAACAGCACAAGCGACAATTCAGATTTTAAATTTAAAATTAGAACAAATTCAATATGAAAATATTCCACCACTAGGAGAACGAAATATTTGTCATTTTATTAAAACAGAATCAACAAAAAAACCATATCCACGGAGTTTTAATCAAATAAAAAAATTCCCAATTAGGTAAAGTGTTATATAATAATAATAATATATAAAATTATTAGTTACAAAGCAAAGAGAGGAAAATTATGGGGAAAATTATTGCAATCACAAACCAAAAGGGTGGGGTTGGAAAAACAACAACTTCAATTAATTTAGCAGCTGGATTAGCACGAACTGGGAAAAAAGTTTTATTAGTTGATATTGATCCCCAGGGAAATGCGACAACGGGAACTGGTGCTAATAAAGATGAAATTCATGATGGAATGAGTATGTATGATGTTTTAGTTGGGCAAGTACCATTGAAAAACATTATTATTCCAGGAGTTATCAATAATGTTGATTTAGCACCTGCAACAATTTCATTAGCTGGTGCAGATGTTTATTTAATGGAAAAATTAGATGATAATCAAAATATTTTACTTGACCGGATTAAACCAATTCGTGATAAATATGATTTTATTTTAATTGATTGTCCACCTTCGTTAGGATTAATTAATCGAAATGCCTTAGCTTGTGCTGATTCAGTTTTGATTCCAATTCAAGCAGAATATTATGCATTAGAGGGTTTAGCGCAGTTGTTAACTTCAATTCGCTTTGTGCAAAAAATGTTTAATAAAAATTTAACAATTGAAGGAATTGTTCTAACAATGTTTGATTCTCGAACAAAACTATCATTTGAAGTAATGGCAGAGGTTAAAAAATATTTCAATGAAAAAGTATATCGAACGCATATTCCTCGAAATATCAAAATTAGTGAGTCACCCTCACACGGATTAAGTATTTTTGATTATGATAAAGGTGGAGCGGGTGCAGTTGCGTATGAAGAATTAACGAGAGAGGTGTTGGCAAACAATGGCAAACAATAAGAGTCGATTAAGTTCAAAAGGATTGGATAAAATTTTTGGTGAAGGAATTAATGATGTAATTAAAGAAATTGAAAGTAGTGATGAACTAAAAGCAACGGCGAATGAAGTTATGCTAACAGAAATTTTTCCAAATCCACATCAGCCACGAAAAACTTTTAATGACGAAGAGTTGGCAGAATTAGCACAGTCAATTAAAGCATATGGTTTGATTCAACCAATTATTGTTAAAAAAACAAGTAATGGTTATTATCTAGTAGCTGGAGAACGCCGTAGTCGTGCGGCTAAATTAGCAGGATTAACAAAAATTCCCGCAATCATTGTTGATTTTAATGATCAACAAATGAAAGAAGTGGCCTTGGTTGAAAATATTCAACGTGTTGATTTAAATACAATTGAAGAAGCAAATGCTTATAAAGAATTAATTACATTACTGGATTTAACCCAAGATGAATTAGCGCAACGAATTGGAAAATCACGTAGTCATATTGCAAATACCTTGCGACTATTAACTTTACCAGCAGATGTTCAAAAATTATTATTAGAAAATAAAGTTACAATGGGACAAGTTAAACCACTAATTAGTCTCCATGTGAATAAAAATGAATTTAAAAAAATTGTTGATAAAATTGTTAGTCTTAATTTAAATGCGCGTCAAGTTGAAGAATTGGTTAGAACGTATGGAACAAAGTCAACTAAAACGCCAGAAGATAATAAAAAAGTTCCGGCAAAACGAACAGTTAATGAATTTTTAGAAAATAAAATTATGCGTAAATTAGGAACAAAAGTAGTTATCGATACTGATAAAATTGTAATTAATTATTTAGGGTTAAAAGATTTAAATCGTATTTTAGAACTATTAGGTTTAACAGATGATTAATTGATAGTAAGGAAGAAAAAAGATGGCATTAAAAATGGGGATTATTGGTTTACCAAATGTTGGTAAATCAACTTTATTTAACGCAATTACAAATTCACAAGTTGAAGCAGCAAATTATCCGTTTGCAACAATTAATCCTAATGTTGGAACAGTTGAAGTTCCAGATGAACGGATGGACACTTTAATTAATCTTTGTGAACCAAATAAAGCAATTCATAGTACATTTGAATTTTATGATATTGCAGGATTAATTGCCGGTGCTAGTAAGGGTGAAGGTTTAGGGAATGCTTTTTTACAAAATATTCGAGAAACTGATGCAATTTGTATGGTTGTTCGTTGTTTTGATAATAAAGATATCACACATGTTGAAGGAACAGTTGATCCAATTCGTGACATTGAGATAATTAACTTGGAATTAATTATTTCTGATCAAGAACAAATTAAGAAACGAATTGATAAAGTCGCGAAAAAAGCACAAACTTTAAAACAAAAAGATGATGTGGTTGAGTATGAATTATTATTAAAATTAACAACAGCATTAGAACAAAATAAATTATTAAAAGACCTTTCCTTATCAGAAGATGAATTAAAACTTGTGAAAAGTTTTAATTTATTAACAATTAAACCATTTATTTATGTTGCTAATGTTGCTGAAGAAGATCTTAATCAAGAAGATAATGTCTATGTTGAAAAAGTAAAAGAGTACGGAAAACAACACAAGATTGAAGTTATTGTTATTTGTGCCAAAATTGAAGAGGAATTATCAGCGTTAGATTTAACTGATCGTGCTTTATTAATGGCTGACTATGGCATTAAAGAAGCGGGGTTAAGTCAGTTAATTAAAAAATCATATGCCTTATTAGGATTACAAACATTTTTTACTGCCGGAAAACAAGAAGTTCGGGCATGAACTTTTCAAAAGGGTTGAACAGCCCCAATGTGTGCTGGTCTTATTCATTCTGATTTTGAACGCGGATTTATTCGCGCTGAAATATATTCATATGCCGATTTAATCAAGTATGGGAGTGAAAAAGCAGTAAAAGAAAATGGCCGTTTGCGAAGTGAGGGAAAAACTTATACAATGCAAGATGGTGATATTTGCTTTTTTAAATTTAATGTTTAAGGAGAATAATTATGCGTGTTGGTAATAGTTATGATTTGCATAATTTAAAAGCAGGAACGGGATTTCCCTTGGGAGGAATTTTTATTCCGTGTCAATATCAAGTTGAAGCTGTTTCTGATGGTGATATCTTGTTGCACACAATTAGTGAAGCAATTATTGGCGCATTAGGGTTAGGAGACTTGGGTGATTGGTTTGATGAGACAAATGAAAATATTGATTCACAAATAATTTTAAAACAAGCACTAACTTTAATGACTAATCAAAATTATCAAATTGTTAATCTTGATGCAACAATTATTCTTGATGAACCAAAATTAAAAGAATATAAGTCAGCAATTAAAATGAATTTAAAACAATTGTTACAATTAGAAGATGAAAATATTAATATTAAAGCAACAACAACAGAAAAAAACTTTAACAAGATTATTCAAAGTTATACCACATTGCTGCTAGTTAAAAAAGATAATTATTAGAAGTTAGAATGAGGAATTAAAATGAGTCAAAAGATTAGATTACGTTATGCACCAAGTCCAACAGGATTTTTACATATTGGAAATACAAGAACAGCCTTATTTAATTATTTGTTTGCAAAACATTATCAAGGTGTTTTTGTTTTGCGAATTGAAGATACTGATACCGAACGTAATGTTGATGGAGCAATTGCATCGCAATTAGATAATTTACGTTGGTTAGGAATTGAGCCAGATGAAACAATTGATCGACCAGGAGCTTATGGTCCATATCGTCAATTAGAACGATTAGACATTTATCAAAAATATGCGCAAGAGTTATTAGACATGAAGAAAGCATATTACTGTTTTTGTACATCAGTTGAATTAGAACAAGATCGCGAAGCACAATTAGCAGCAGGGCATCTTTCACCACGTTATAATCGTAAATGTTGAAACTTATCAGCAGCGGAAGTTGCAACAAAATTAGCAAATCATATGCCATATAATTTGCGTTTTTTTGTTCCTGATAATACTAGTTATGATTTTAATGATTTAGTTCGTGGTCCAGTTCATTTTGAATCAAAAGATCTTGGTGATTGAGTTATTTTAAAATCAAATGGGATTCCAACATATAATTTTGCCGTGGTAATTGATGACATGCTAATGGCGATTAGTCATGTTGTTCGTGGTGAAGAACACATTTCTAATACGCCAAAACAATTAATGATTTATCAAGCTTTTAAAGCAACCCCACCAATTTTTGCACATTTAACATTAATTGTTAATGAACAACATAAAAAATTATCAAAACGAGATAGTCATTTAATGCAATTTATTAGTCAATATCGGACTCTGGGTTATTTACCAACAGCAATTTTTAATTTCATTAGCTTATTAGGATGATCACCATTAGGAACAGCTGAAATTTTTTCCCATGATGAATTAATTAAAATATTTGATGAAACACGATTTAGTAAATCGCCAAGTATGTTTGATGTCAAAAAATTAACTTGAATGAATAATTACTATCTTAAACAACTTAGTGATCAAGATTATCTTGCTTTTGTTCGTCCTTTTTTAGCTGAAAAATATGATTTAACAAAAAAAAGAGCAGAATGAGTAAATATGTTATTATTAATTTATAAGAAAGAACTTCAATATGGTGCTGAAATTGTAACATTAGCAAAACCGTTTTTTGAACCAGTTACCCAGTTAACAGCAACAACAATGGCGATATTAACAGAACTAAGTGGTTATGAAGCAATGATTGCAACTTTTAAAAACCAGTTACACGAGTTATCAGATTGAACAGAACCAAATATTAAAGACCTAATTACCAAGATGGGTGATCAATATCAAATGAAAGGAAAGAATTTATTTATGCCAATTCGAATTTTTACTTCTCATCAAGAACACGGACCAGAACTAGCAAAGGTTATTTATTTATTAGGAAGAGAACAAGTAATTAGTAATATTACAAAATTACAATAAAAACAATGAAATTACCCTTAACAATCCGTGATAGTGTTCATGGTGATATTGAAATTACTGAAGAAATTGCCGTTAAATTAATTAATACCCCAGAGTTTCAACGTTTACGTCGAATTAGTCAATTAGCAGGGGGCCAATATGTTTTTCCAAGTGCGTCGCATACGCGTTTTTCACATTGTTTGGGTGTTTATCATTTAGTTAGCAAAATGCTAGAGACATCAAGTTTTCAAGAAATGTATAGTAAGCATGAACAATTATTGGTTAAGTTAGCGGGATTATTACATGATATTGGACATGGCCCTTTTTCCCATACTTTTGAAATGATTAATAAGGTTACAAATAGTAATATTAGTCATGAAAGTTATTCAACATTATTAATTAAAAGTCCAACAACAAATATTAATAAAATTTTAACCCAAGAATTTAGTCCTGATGAAATTAATGAATTATGTATGATTATTGAAGGAAAACATCATGATAGTGTTTTATCATCGTTAGTTTCATCACAATTAGATGCCGACCGGATGGATTACTTATTACGTGATGGGCAAACAAGTGGTGTTGGTTATAGTCATGTTGATACCCAATGAATTATTCGCCACTTATTTATTAAAGATAAAAAGATTATTTTTCCGTTAAAAGTCCAATATGCAATTGAATCGTTTCTAATTGGCCGTTATCATATGTATAAACAAATTTATTTACACCCATTAAGTATTGGCTTTGATTTAACTTTTAAAATGATGTTTAAACGTTTATGTGATTTATATCTTGCGAATTATACTTTTAAAAATAAGGAAATTATAATGTTATTGAGTCCATTGTTTAATGGTCAAATGATGAAAGCAGAAGATTATTGTTTATTAGATGATTATACTTTATTTACTTATTTAAAAATATTAGAACACGAAAATGATGAAGTTTTAGTTACGTTAATTAAAATGTTAATAAATCGGGAATTTTTACGGAAAGTAAACCCTAATAAAAGAAATTTAGAAGAAATTAAAAATAATTTGATAAAAAAATATAAAAACCATTATAATTATTTTATGGTTGAATACAACCTAAAACCAGTTAAATTATATGATAGTAATACAAAACCAATTTATATTGATACTCCTGATGGCATAAAATGCATTATGGAGGTATCAGAGGTCTTGGCATTTAAAAATAATAACAAAGAAACTGCAACAACAATTTGGTTTTCAATTGGTGAAAAATATAGTAGTTAGTAAGAAAGGTTTAAATTAATGAACGATAGTGTAGAATTATTAGAGTTAGTGTATTCATGTTTAAAGAAAAAAGGTGGAAGTGATACTTTTGAAAACATTTGAAATGATATTGCTTCACAAAGTGATGTAACAGTACACGGAACAAGTAAGGAAGACGTTATTGCAGAATTATATACTGATTTAGTTCTAGATAACCGTTTTGTCTTAACAAGTGAAGGTATGTGAGGGTTACGCGAATTTTTAAAGTATGATGATATTAAAAAACAATATGATTATACTGATCAATTTGAAACAACAGAAGAATTTGAAGATATTGATTTAGATGAAGAGGAAGAAGATGAGGATGAAGAATCATTAATTGACACTCTTGATTTTGACGATACTTTAGATGAAGACGATAATGAAGAAGATGATTTTGTTGAAATTGAAATTGAAGTTGAAGATGATGACTTGGTTTCTAGTGACTATTCTGTTGATGATGACGATGAGACAGTAGCAGCTAAATTGGGTATTACAGAAGAAATTGACTGAAAAGCTCTTGAAAAGGAAATGGAAGAAAATAATTAATACCAAGATTGAAGAGTGTTAGAACTGACAACCCTGTTAATTTCTAAACTCTTTTTATTTGGGGATGAAAGGATGAAAATACGATGGCAAAATATATTTTTGTAACGGGAGGAGTTGTAAGTGGCCTAGGGAAAGGAATTACTGCTTCTTCAATTGGTGTCTTATTAAAAGCAAGTGGATTAAATGTTTTTATGCAAAAATTTGATCCATATTTAAATGTTGACCCTGGGACAATGAGTCCTTATCAGCATGGTGAAGTTTTTGTAACAGCTGATGGGGCTGAAACTGATTTAGATTTAGGGCACTATGAACGTTTTATTGATGAAAATTTAACAAAAGAATCAAATATTACTTCAGGACAAATTTATAAGAATGTGATTGAAAAAGAACGACGCGGTGAATATGATGGTGGAACCGTACAAGTTGTTCCACATGTTACGAATGAAATTGAAAAGAAAGTATATCATGCTGCAGAAACATCAAAAGCGGATATTATTATTACTGAAATTGGTGGAACAGTTGGAGACATTGAATCATTACCTTTTATTGAAGCAATTCGCCAAGTCCGAATGGAACAGGGTCGTGAAAATGTGATATATATGCATGTTTCATTAGTTCCCTATATTGCTGCTTCAAAGGAATCAAAAACGAAACCAACGCAACATTCAGTACGCGAATTATTATTATTAGGAATTCAACCCGACATTGTTGTTGCTCGTGCAGAACAAGTATTAGATGATAGTGTGCTTGAAAAAATTGCTTTATTTTGTAATATTGAGAAAAATAATGTTCTTGTTGCAACTGATGCCGCAAGTATTTATGAAGTGCCAATGAAAATGTATCAACAAAATGCTCAGCAAGTAATTAGTAAATTATTAAACTTAAATATTACAAAAACAGATATTACTGAATGAAAGCGATTTGTTGAGAAAATTAATCATTCACAAACAACAATTGAAATTAAGTTAGTGGGCAAATATATTGAGTTACCCGATGCGTATTTATCAGTTAGTGAATCGTTACGTATTGCTGGTTATGAAAATAGTGTCCAAGTTAAAATTGAGTGAATCAAAGCCGAAGATGTAACTATTAATAATTATCAACAGTTGCTTCAAAATGCAAAGGGAATTTTAGTTCCTGGTGGTTTTGGTGAACGGGGATTTGAGGGCAAAGTTTTAGCTTGTCAATTTGCACGTGAAAACAAAATCCCGTTATTAGGAATTTGTTTTGGAATGCAAGCGGCAGTGATTGAATTTGCCCGTAATGTTTGTCATATTGAAGATGCGAATTCTTCTGAATTAATGAAAACAAACAATGCCATTATTGATTTAATTCGGGGAAAAGATAAAGCAGAAAATATTGGGGGAACTTTACGACTAGGAAATTATAAAACAACTTTGGTTCCAAATACATTAGCTCATCGGTTATATGGAAAAGATGAAGTCCTAGAACGCCATCGTCACCGTTATGAGTTTAATAATGACTATCGTCAACAATTAGAACAAGCAGGATTAGTTTTTAGTGGGCTTTATGAGGCAAAAAACTTGGTTGAAGTAATTGAATTACCAAGCCATCCGTTTTATATTGCTGCTCAATATCATCCTGAGTTTACGTCACGACCAAATAAACCAAATCCATTATTTAATGGTTTTGTGCAAGCGGTAATTAAAGCCAAATAAGTGGAAAAAGTTGTCAAATCATTAAAAATTATATTAAGATTAAAAGGTAGAAAGGTTGGGAGTGAGTTATGAGTGGTACAAATTATCGAACATTAGCTGTTGTTGGGAGCCAATGAGGTGATGAAGGAAAAGGTAAAATTACTGATTATTTTGCCCAAAAAGCTGATGTTGTTGTACGCTGAGCAGGTGGTGATAATGCTGGGCACACGATTATGATTAAAGGAGCAAAATATAAGTTAAGTATTGTTCCGTCAGGTGTTTTTAATAAAAATTCAATTAATGTGATTGGGAATGGTTGTGTTGTTAATTTACGAAAATTAGTTAGTGAGATTAATTATTTACAAGAAAATGGGTTTGATTGTCGTAATTTACGGATTAGTGATCGTGCACATTTAATTTTTCCATATCATATGAAAATTGATGAATTGCAAGAAGAATATCGTCAAAAAGATTCAATTGGAACAACTAAAAAAGGAATTGGCCCTTGTTATCAGGATAAAGCAGAGCGCATTGGGATTCGTTTAGGCGATTTATTTGATGAAACAGAATTCTTACGAAAATTAGAAAATAATTTAAAATTTAAAAATGAAATTTTAACAAAAGTTTTTAATAGTGAGGGATTTGATCCAAAATTAATTTGAAAAGAATATTTGGATTTATTTCAACAAATTAAAGAATTAGTAACAGATACTTCAATTTTAGTTGATAATGCAATTCATGCGCATAAGAAAGTTTTATTTGAAGGAGCCCAAGGCGTAATGTTGGATTTAGACCACGGAACCTATCCTTTTGTAACATCTTCTAATCCAACAGCTGCATCAATTCCGGTTGGAGTTGGTATTGCTCCGCGTTATATTAATAATGTAATTGGAATTGTAAAAGCTTATAATACACGAGTTGGAACTGGCCCGTTTCCATCAGAAATTTTTGGTGAAACAGAAAAATATATTCGTGAAGTAGGGCGGGAATATGGAACTGTTTCTGGTCGTGCTCGCCGCATTGGTTGGTTTGATGGTGTTTTAATGAAACACTCATTGCGAATTAGTGGCTACACTAGTATGGCAATAATGTTGTTAGATGTTTTATCATCAATTAAGGAATTAAAAATTTGTGTTGGTTATGAGTATAATGGTCAGCAAATTGATTATATTCCAAGTACAATTAAAGAATATGAAAAATGTCAACCAATTTTAATTACAATGCCAGGGTGAGAAGAAGATATTAGCAAGGTAACATCATTTGAACAACTACCACATAATGCTCAACAATATTTAATGGAATTAGAAGAAATTGTAGGAGTTCCAATTAGTTTATTTTCTGTTGGTCCTGATCGTGAACAAACTATTTTAATGAATGAGGAAATTTTCTAATGATTAATCGTTATGCTGTTCCAGAACTAGAAGCAATTTGAAATGATGAAAATAAATATAATACTTGAGCAAAAGTAGAATTATTAGTTTGTGAAGGTTGAGCTAAAATTGGATTAATTCCACCCAGTGATATTAAAAAAATTAAAGAGCATTTAACAGTAAATTTACCACGAATGTTAGAATTAGAAGTTGAAACAAAACATGATGTTGTTGCTTTTACCCGTATGTTATCAGAAACATTAGGACCAGAAAAGAAATGAATCCATTATGGTTTAACATCAACTGATGTCGTTGATACTAGTCAAAATTATTTAATTAAAGTATCAAATGAGGTTGTTAGAAAATCTTTGCAGCAATTACAAACAGTTTTAAAATCTTCAGCACTTTTATATAAAAAGCAATTAATTATGGGTCGTACCCACGGTATGTTTGCTGAACCAACTTCGTTAGGACTAAAATTCTTGCTTTGATATGCTGAATTAGATCGTAACATAACTCGTTTTAATCAAGCCGCACAAGGGATTGAAGTTGTAAAAATTTCTGGTTCAGTTGGTAATTTTGCCCATGTTGAAGTGGCGGTTGAAGAATATGTTGCCCACCAGTTAGGAATGCAGGTTGACCCAATTACAACACAAGTAACTTCGCGTGATTATCATGTTGCATTGTTTACGAGTTTTAGTCAAATTGCTAGTTTACTAGAAAAAATGGCTTTGGAGTTTCGTCATTTTCAGCGCTCAGAAGTTAGTGAAATTGCGGAAGGTTTCAGTAAAACACAAAAAGGTTCGTCATCAATGCCTCATAAAAAAAACCCAATTAGTGCTGAAAATATTTCCGGATTAGCCCGATTAGTTCGTAGCAATATGAATGTGGCTTTTGAAAACAATTTATTATGACATGAACGTGATATTTCACATAGTAGTAATGAACGAATCATTATTCCAGACACATATCATTTAGTTGTTTATCTTTTAAAACGGATGATTACTGTTCTGGATGATTTAGTGGTTAATCCGATTAAAATTAATGAACATTTACAACAGGCAAATAATCTTTATTTTAGTCAAGTTGTTTTAACAAAAATTTTAAAAGAAACTAATTATTCACGTGAAGAAGTTTATGATTTTATTCAAAAGTGTACTTTACTTACACAGCAACAACAAATTGATTTTAAAACAGTTTTAATTAAAAATAATGTTGCAAAATATTTATCATTATCAGAACTAGATAAATTATTTGATATTAATTATTTTTTACGTAATGTTGATAAAATTTATCAGCGTGTGTTGAAATAAAGGGGAACGGAACTATGAAGTTAATTGTGGGCTTGGGTAATCCAGGGAACGAATATGCTTATACAAGACATAATATTGGGTTTTTAGCAATTGATAAATTGATTGTTAAGTTTAATTTAACAAAACCCCGTAGTGTTTTTAATGCTTTTGTTTGAGAAACAACAATTAACAATCAAAAAGTTCTTTTTTGTCAACCCCAAACTTTTATGAATTTAAGTGGCGATGCGGTTTTATTAATTAAGCAGTTTTATAAATTAGCAGTAGAAGATATTATTGTAATTTATGATGACAAAGATCTTGCCTTTAATGTTTTAAAATTAAAAAAGAATGGTTCAAGTGCTGGTCATAATGGTATTAAAGATTTAATTCACAAGTTAGGTAGTGAGAGTTTTTTGCGCATTAAATTAGGAATTGGCAAGCATGAGCAAATCTCCCTTCGTAATTGAGTGTTGGGGAAATTTACTGCTGAGCAGTTAGCAATTATTAATAATGATTTACTAGAAAGAGTTTCTCAGATTGTTACCCAGTACTTAGTTCAAGGTGATAGTTTTGATAAACTAATGAGTCTTTATAATGGCAAATAAAATTAAACAATATAGTTTTAAAAGTGACCAGCCAAAAGTTTATTTAATTGCAACCCCAATTGGTAATTTACAAGAAATGACACCACGAGCAATTGATGTTATTAAAAATAATGTTCAAAAAATTTATTGTGAAGATACGCGAAACACTTTGAAATTATTAAATTATTTTAAGTTAAAGAAAAAGTTAGTTTCATTAAATAAAGAAAATGAAATGACGCGCTTTACAGAAATGGTGAATGATTTAACAGCTAATTTATCAATTGCGATTATTAGCGATGCTGGCTATCCTTTAATTAGTGATCCAGGGTATTATGCTGTACATAAAATTTTAACAGAGTATCCTTATGATGTTGTTTCAATTAGTGGCGCGAATGCTGCGTTGAATGCAATTGTTAGTTCGGGTCTTAATCCAAAACATTTTTTATTTTTTGGGTTTTTAGAGAAAATTAAAACAAAGAAAATAAATGAATTAGAACAAATTGCTAAGTTACCATACCCA
This sequence comes from Spiroplasma sp. SV19, assembly GCF_030060925.1. Lineage (NCBI taxonomy): Bacteria > Bacillati > Mycoplasmatota > Mollicutes > Entomoplasmatales > Spiroplasmataceae > Spiroplasma > Spiroplasma sp. SV19. The sequence continues at coordinate 715,813 of NZ_CP045455.1, read as the reverse complement.
ATTATTTTTTATGAAGCCCCACATCGTTTGTTAGAAACATTGAAACTAATTTTAACGATACTTGGTAATCGCAAAATTGCAGTGGGGAAGGAATTAACAAAAATTCATGAACAATGATATCGTGGTTCTTGTCAGGAAGTTTTAACATTTTTGGTGGACAAAGAAAATGTTGCTTTTGGTGAATATGTGATTGTTGTTGATGGGTTTACGGCGGAACCAAAAGCGGTAATTGCTGATGAAGTTTTATTTTATGAGATTGATCAATTAATTAAAAATGAAAATTATCGGGTTAAGCAAGCAATTGATTTTGTTGCTAGCAAATATCAAATTAGTAAAAATATTTTGTATAATAAATATCATCATTATAAGGAGTAATATGTCAAAAACACCACAGATTAAAAATTTAATTTATTGTAGTATTCTTTTTGGCTTAGAAGTTATTATTTTAACCCTAACTTACTTTTATAGTTTATTTCATTATCAATTAAATTGATTAAGTTATTCATGGTATTTTATTAGTTGATGAAGTGTTCAAACTGATTTATTAATTTTGTTATTTGCATTAGGTGGTTTAATTTATTTTACCAAGCAAAGATATGGCCATTTTGTTACAAACCATCTTTTTGTTTTATACATTGTTTTTGCAGCATTGTTAACTTTTTTATTTTTTACAATTGGTAGTGTGATTGGAGCAATTACAGGACAAAAATTTACGGCAAGTTCAAATAATGTTGTAATTTATTGGATTAGTACTGTTTTTCAACATTGACTTTGTCCAATTATTTTTATTATTTATTTTTGTTCTAGGTTTGAGAAAAAATTAATTAATCATCGTGATTTTTATGTTCGAAAATTATATAAGTTTTATCTTCATCCTATTTTTTACACCATTTTTATTGCTTTACGACAAACAGTATTATTGTTGATACCAATTGATGAAAAATTATGAAACTATAGTGCTCCCGCGAAAAATTATTATGTTCCATATTTTTTTCAAGATTTTCGTAAACCAGAATATTACATTTTGTATTTAATTGTCTTAAGTTTAATTATTGCCTTATTAGTTTCAATTATTGTTAATTTAAATAATTTATTAGTTAATCGCGCTAAAATTAGAGCATAGCAAGAGAACTAACATTTTTAGCAATTGCTTTTAATTTAATTAATGAGCAAGTAACACACAACCGAATAAAATAAGTGGTTGGTGGTAATAACCAACAAAATAGATATAAATGAATCTTTCTGGCAAGACAAAGTAAAATCAGTCTTTTATTTTTTAATTCTAAAATAATATTCAGCGGTGGTTATTAATATTTGTTGTTGCAAAATAATGGTTGAATATATGTAATTTTAAAAGGAAAAGTGTTATCATTGTTATATTAATAAAAATGATTATGGATTTAAATAATTTGGTAAAAATATCAATTATTTAAAAAAATTGAGATGAAGAGTTATGTTAATTTTTTACATACTCAGTGGTTATTCTTACTTTTAAAAGAAAATATTCCACCACTATTTTAGTTTTTTAAATTTTAAATAAATAAAACTGAAATGAAAATAGGAAAAAATAATGAAAAAGTTAATAAGTCTATTAGGAACAATCGTTATAATCGAGGGTAGTGTTCCAACCGTGATTGCTGCAAGTTCATATGATAAAAAAATAATTTAAAATTTAGTAAAAATAATGCTCAAAACATTGATTTTGTTTCAGCAAATGAAGCTAGAAATAGAGAAAATTGTTGATTTAGGCACTTTTCTTTTAAACCAACAAGATATTATTTGCAAGCAAAAAATACTTATACAGTTATATTCAATCGTAATTTAACTGACGATGAATTAGGAAATATTAAACTATCAATTGGTCAATGAGGACAATACAAAAATATTAACAAAAATAAAAATAATGTTTTTAGTGATTTTGTAATTTCAACAAAAAGTAACTTTATTACTTTTTATTTAAGTACTGCTGGAGTACTTTATCTTGTTGATAGTAATCAGACAGATTTGCAAGTAATTGGTGTGAGATCAGAAGAACCAGAAGGTGCTATTAAAATACCAACTTTTAAAGTAAATAAAACAAATCAAACGGAATTTATCAAACAAGTTAAGACAACAAGATCATCATTTGTTGAATTTGTTTCTAACTATTATCTTGCGACAATGCAAACAGATATGATTAAGAATGTCGTTATACCTTGGTTACAGCATTCTTTCAATGTGACATTAAGCCATTGAGATAATGTTTGAAATTGAAGTAATGAACTTTATGGTCTAAATGAAAAGAATAAAAATATTAACAAAAAATATTCTCAATATATTCATATTGTCAACGAAGATCAGAGTGGTGGTTATGTCAATGCTAGTCATGGCCGAATAATGTTTCAAAATAGTACTGGGGTAGGTAAAGATTTATTTTTAAACGCTTTGACAGATCAGTGAGGATTGTGGCATGAAATTGGTCATACTTATCAAACACTACAATATAAATGAAATTATTTAGTAGATGTTACTAAATAATATTAGTGCCTTATATTTTCAACAAAAGTTAGGGATTTAATTAAAAATTTATAATGAAAGCGAAAGACAACAAGCAATTAAAAAATATTTAACACAACCAAATGCGAAAAAAGATTTTAATAAGCTTAGTGGTGACTCTGGGAACTAAATTAGACTAGGAATGTTTTGACAATTACACATGGGATTTGGTAATAATTTTTATCCATTATTAAATTAAACATATCGTCAAATTAATAATGGTGGAGTTCCTGAATGAGATATTCGTTTTAATACTGATACAAAAAAATACAAGAGTTTGTTAAAATAGCTTCACAAGTAATCGGCTATAATTTAACACGATTCTTTGATGAATGGGGAATAAAACTAACTGCAGAGATTAAAAATACTATTAGCGCTTTAAAACCATTGACAAAACCAATTTGCAATAATATTACTGATGCAAGAACAGAATTTAACCCAATTATTCAAGAGAAAATATTATTTTAAACTATCAAAATTAAATAAAAATGGTGTTATTTTAAAAAGTAATACCATTTTTTATATTTTAAATTCAATAAAAGGTAAATAAAAATGGCATAAATTCTTATTTTACGGTAAAATTGATGTACATAGTGTTTTATAGAAATAGAGGGATATGATTATGACACAACAGAATAATTTTTGAGCAGATGTTGAAAAAGGAATGATGAATTATTTAACAAAATATATTAATCTTTTTGAAGCAGATTATCAAAAAGATACCGCAGAAAAAAATCCAAAAATTGAAGCATTTTTGGCAGGAGCTAAATTTAAAACCAATTTTGAAGATTTATTTAATTTTGTTAAAACAGAAATTAAGCCTTTATTTGATAATATTAGAAATGAATATTTACAAGACAAAAAACCAGAAGAAGTTGATCAAAAGAAAGTGACAACTTTAATTGAAGTAAGTAAATTATTTAATGCAATTATTCCGTTACCTCGTTTTTTAAATGATTTTATGGTTAGTGCCAAAGAATCAAGCCCCGTTGACCTAAATAAACTTTTCGTGGATATGATGAAAGTAGAAGTTGTTGAATTAACAAAAATTTATGATGAGGAAATTAAAGGATTAGATTTAGCCCTTGATAAATGTTTAGAAGATATTGATCAAGCAAGTGATGCGTTAGAAATTTGGAATTTAGTAAATCAATTAGGATTATTCTTACAACGTGATATCGTTTTAACTGAATTTTCAGTTGACCAAGAGGAAGAAAAATTAAAAGCTCAATTAGAAAATATTGATAAAATTGAAAAAGATTTTAATGAAGGGAAAATTAAGTTACCAGAATTTAATAAAGCAAAAATTGTTGAAGAAGTAGAAGCTTATCACAAGTTTGTTATTGGTTTAACGCCAGAAAAACGCTTAGAAATTGCCCAAAAAACAGCAGATTATCGAAACAAAGTTGTTCCATTAGTACAAATTATTCAGTGTTTACATGATTTATTAATGAATATTTTGACTTCAACCAATATTATTAATACTGTAAAACAATAAAAAATTTATTGTTTTTTTGATATTTTTTTGCTAAATGTTAAATAAAAGATTATAAATACTTGTTTTTTTATTTTAAAGGTATATTATAGACATATAAAGATAAAAAGTATGGGAGCATCCTTACTTTTGCAATATGTAAAAGTCATATTGTTCAATAAATATATATTGTGCTAGGAGAATAACGAATACAAAAAAATTATATTTATTTAAATGATATTAAAATATTACAACTTGATAAGCCTTCTGTATATTTAAAAACAATTTGTTTTTTACTTCTTTTACATATTTATTTTGTAAAGTTTTTTAATAAGATATTCATTCTTAGAGTATTTTATTAAATGTTAATGTAGAAAGAAAGAGGAAATGTAACATGGCAGAAAAATATGGTATTAATGTTTACTCAGAAATTGGTGAATTAAAAACCGTTTTATTACATCGACCTGGCGATGAATTAGCTAATTTATCACCAGATTTGTTAGAAAGATTATTGTTTGATGATACACCAGATTTGGCAGTTGCACAACAAGAGCATGATGCTTTTGCAAAAGTTTTAAAAGATTTAGGTGTAGAAGTTTTATACATCGAAAAATTAGTTGCTGAAGTTTTAGAAACTAATCCAAAAATGCGGCAAGATTTGTTAGAACAATTTTTAAAAGAATCTGGCGCAAAAGAAGAGTACATTAGTAAATTACGTACTTATTTAGATAAATTAGATAATCAAGCTCTTGTTAATAAAATGATTGCAGGAGTTACAAAATATGAATTAGGAGTTGAAATAACTGATGATTATCCGTTAGCGGTTGATCCTCTACCAAATATTTTATTTCAACGTGATCCATTTGCATCAATCGGAAATGGAGTAACTATTCACAAAATGTTTACGGTAACAAGAAATCGTGAAACATTATTTTCTGATGTTGTTTTAAGACATCATCCACGTTTTAAAGATAAAATTAATTATTGATATAGTCGTGATGAAAAAGAAACTTTAGAAGGTGGAGATATTTTAGTCTTAAATAAAAAAACATTAATCATTGGGGCATCACAACGAACTTCAATGGAAGCAATTAAAAAAGTGGCAAAAAATTTGATCGAAAATGATTCAGTTAGTTACGAAAAAGTAATTGCATTAGATTTAAAAACAAAAAATCGTGCCTTTATGCACTTAGACACTGTTTTTACAAACATTGATTATGATAAATTTATTGCTCATCCATTAATCTTTGAAGCAATGGGTGAATTTAAAATCTTTGAGATCACAAAAAATGGGGTCACAGAAATTAAAGAAACAATTAAAGATTATTTATCAGCAGAAATTGGTAAACCAGTACACATTTTTAAATGTGGTGGTGAAGACCCAATTGCCCAAGCAAGAGAACAATGAAATGATGGGACAAATGTCATTACAGTCCGTCCTGGTGAAGTAATTGCTTATTCACGTAATCCAATTACGGTTGAAGAATTAAAAGCAGCAGGAGTTAAAGTACATGTCATTGCTTCATCGGAATTATCACGAGGACGTGGTGGACCTCGTTGTATGTCAATGCCACTTTGAAGAGAAGACATTTAAAACATTAATATTACATTTAAAAGGAGAGAAAAAATAATATGGCTGTAAATTTAAAAGGAAGAAGTTTTTTAACTTTATTAGATTTCACACAAAGAGAAATTTATTATTTATTGGATTTAGCAAAACAATTGAAAGATGCAAAATATGCCGGAACAGAACAAAAACCATTAGCTGGTAAATCTGTTGCTTTGTTATTTGCAAAAGATTCAACAAGAACAAGATGTGCTTTTGAAGTAGGAGCATTTGATTTAGGAATGCACCCCGTTTATTTAGGACCAAGTGGTAGTCAAATGGGGAAAAAAGAATCAATTGAGGATACAGCAAAAGTATTAGGAAGAATGTTTGATGGAATTCAATTCCGTGGTTTTAAACAAACTGATGTTGAAGCTTTAGCAAAATATTCAGGAGTACCAGTTTGAAATGGTTTAACTGATGAATTTCACCCAACACAAATGTTAGCTGATATTTTAACATTGCAAGAAGAAAAAGGTCGTCGTAACATGAAAGGGATGAAATTTGTTTACTTTGGAGATTCACGTTTTAATATGGCAAATAGTTATATGGTTGTTAGTGCTAAATTAGGAATGCATTTTGTTGCTTGTGCACCAAAAGATTTATGACCAGACAAAGAATTATTAAAAAAAGTTGAAGCCATTGCAAAAGAACATGGTGGTTCAATTACTTTGACTGAAGATCATAAAACAGCAGCAAAAGATGCTGATGCTATTGCAACTGATGTATGAGTATCAATGGGAGAAGACCCATCAGTGTGAGGTCAAAGAATTAAAGATTTAACACCATACCAAGTAACAATGGAAAAAATAAAACAAGCAAAAGAAGATGTTATTTTCTTGCATTGTTTACCAAGTTTCCACGATGCTAACACTGATACTGCTCAACAAGTGATTAAACAATTTGGCGGAACGGGTGAATTAGAAGTTACTGATGAAGTATTTCAATCAAAATATTCACGTGTTTTCGAAGAAGCAGAAAATCGTTTACACACAATTAAAGCAGTAATGTTAGCAACAATTCGTGGCTAGAATTTATTAAAAAATAAAATTCAGAAAGGGTTGCAGAAATGGATTTAAAAAATAAAAAAAAGTTTAAATTTAAATTACCAACAGCATTCACAATTTTATTGGGAATTACGTTGCTAATTATTATTATTTCTTGAATTCCAGGAACAACAGGGTCTTACACCGGAGCAGATGGAAAAACACATGCCGGAGGACCCGCTGGGATTTTTGACTTATTTTTAGCTCCAATGGAAGGATTTAAGGATAAAGTTGATGTTATTGTCTTTATCTTAGTACTGGGAGGATTCTTAGGAATTGTTATTGAATCAAAAGCATTAGATGCTGGAATTGGTCGGTTAGTAGCAAAAATGAAAGGCCGCGAAATTTGAATTATTCCAATTGTAATGTTTTTATTTTCAGTTGGAGGAACAACTTATGGGATGGGAGAAGAAACAATTGCTTTATATCCTGTTATTATCCCTGTCTTATTAGCGGCTGGTTTTGATGTCTTAACAGCGGTTATGACAATTTTACTAGGAGCTGGAATTGGATGTATTGGGTCAACTTTAAACCCATTTGTAGTACAAATTGCAGTTTCTAATGCTGGTGTTCCTGATTTAACATCATCAACAGGAATTGTTTGAAGAGTAGTATCGTGATTATTATTAACAGCAGGAGGAATTTCTTTCGTTGTTTGATATGCGCTACGAGTTCGTCGTACTCCAGGGAAATCACCATTGTTTGATAAAAAAGATTTTTATGAAGCAGAATTTGCAATTGCAGCTGATTTACCTGAATATAATAAAAAACGAAAAGCAATCATGGCTATTTTTATGATTACTTTTGTTTTAATGATTTTTGCCTTAATTGGGTGGGATAAATTTGGAATACCAGTGTTTGCTGATTTTACTGAATTAGTTAGCAAACATGCGCCATATATTGCCCATTTCTTTGCTACATTAGGACAATGATATTTTATGGAAATTTCTGCCTTATTCTTTATTGCATCAATCATTATTGCATTAATTAACTGAAAAGGAGAAGAAAACTATGTTAATAGTTTTGTTCGTGGATCAGCTGATATTTTATCAGTATGTTTAATTATTGCCTTTGCAGCTGGGATTGGTTTCATTATGACAAATACTGGAATGCAAAGTAAATTAATTAGTGGATTATCTTCACCAATGTCATCATTAGGAAAAACTGGCTTTATTATGGTGGCGTTCTTCTTCTTCTTAATTATTTCGTTTGTAATTCCTTCAACTTCAGGATTTGCAACAGCGGTCTTTCCAATTTTAGGACCAGTTGCTAATGGAGTATCAACGGGATTAGCATCCGGAACAATTACTGCCTTTTCATTTGCAAATGGAATTATTAATTTAGTTTCACCAACTAGTGCAATTTTAATGGCAGCATTATCAATTTCAAAAGTACCATATGATCGCTTTATTAAAGCATCATGACCACTACTTGTTGGAATTACAGTTGGGTCAATTGTCTTGTTGGCAGTTGGTAGTTTATTACCAATTTCAAATACTGGGCCTTGATTCTAAGAAAGAAAGGATATGTAAAAACTTATGGCAAGAATAGTTGTTGCGTTAGGGGGAAACGCTTTAGGAAATTCCCCCACTGAACAACAAGAAATTGTGAAAGATACCGCAAAAGCAATGGTTGATATTATTGAAAATGGTGATGAATTAATTATTGCCCACGGGAATGGACCACAAGTTGGAATGATTAACAATGCTTTTGATGAGGCATCACATGTGAATAATAAAATTCCAATGATGCCGTTTCCCGAATGTGGTGCAATGTCGCAAGCTTATATTGGATATCATTTGCAAAATGCAATTTTAAATGAATTGAATAAACGTAAAATTAATAAAAACGTTGTGACAATTGTAACACAAGTGGAAGTTGATCAAAAAGATCATGCTTTTAATAATCCAACAAAACCAATCGGTGCTTTTTACTCCGAAGCAGAAGCTAAAGCATTAGCAGCAAAAAATGGTTTTACTGTTAAAGAAGATGCTGGACGCGGATGACGGCGAGTGATTGCTTCCCCACAACCTGTTGACATTGTTGAAAAAAATATTATTGAAGATTTAATCAACAATGGACATATTGTTATTACTGTTGGTGGTGGGGGAATTCCCGTTGTAAAAACTGATAGTGGTTATCAAGGTGTTCCTGCTGTAATTGATAAAGATTTTGCTAGTGCAAAATTAGCAGAACTGATTAAAGCTGATAAATTAATGATTTTAACAGCGGTTGCTAAAGTTGCCATTAATTATGGCAAACCGGATCAACAAACTTTAGATATTTTAACATTAGCCGATGCGGATAAATACATTGTTGAAAACCAATTTGCCCCAGGTAGTATGTTGCCAAAAGTGCAAGCAGCAATGAAATTTGCAAGTTTAGATGATAAAAAAGTTGCAATTATTGCTGAATTAGCACAAGCAAAAGCGGCTCTAGCTGGGAAAGCGGGAACAACAATTAAAAAATAATTTACAATATAAAAAAAGTATTTTTAAAAATACTTTTTTTATATTGTAAATTTATGAGAAGAAACTGTGAACTTAGGGGAATTATCTCTTATTATAGTAATAATATAAGATATAAAAGTTGTTCTAATTTAATTTTTGTCCTCATTTAGGGGTACACATCTGATAATTTTGTAAAAGCAAGTTGTAATTTTGATTATTAGGACCAATTGCTTTTTTTTTTTTTTTTAGTAAAATATGAGTTAGTTATGAAACTATTATTTATTAAAATATCATAGGCAGAATGAATTATTTAAACAACAATTAAGAAAGAGGATTAGCATTAATTTTACTAATTAAAAAGAGGTAAAAAAATGAATGATAAAGTTATTTTGAACTATAATAAGTTGTGTGAGAAATGTAAAAATATTTTTCAAAAGATTATGTTATCAATTAAAGCAAAAAATCCGGAATTGTTGAAAACCGTTGAATTTTATCAAGTTATCATTGATGAAGAAGCAACTGTTGCATCTGATGTTTTGCCTTTTGCTTTAATTAAACATGATGATGAACTATATGGTTTTTTTCTTCACCACGATTTATCGCATTTAAATCATGATGCTAAACAGTTGTTACAAACCGGAGTAATTAAATTACCATCAAGTGTTTTAACTGCTGTTCAAAATCGAACAATTAATCTTGATCAACAATTAATGTCAGTAGCCTCGCAACAAAAAAGTGAAATGATTATTAATGATGATAGTAACGATGTAACACAAGCAATTGCACAGTTGAATGCTAACCAACAACAAATTATCCAGGGGTTAACAACATCATTAATAAGATTCAAACAACGTCATCAAAAAATAACAAGAATTTTTATTTTGTTAGGTGTTATTTTAGTGTTACTTTTTACGGGGATTGGTATTGGGGGATGACAATTATATTTGTATTTGCATCGTGCAACCCAGCCTGTTACTTTTGATTTAAATCAAATTACGAAAATTGCAAGTCCGATGATGATTAATGCAATAAATCCAAAGCAAGTGCAAGGAACAGAAGTTAAAAGTAGTTTAAAATATTTAATTTTTCAAGAAGTTGCGGGTCATTCTCGAGGGGCAACTTTTGCTGATTATGATTATCAGTTGTTTGCAAATAACTCAGGGGCTGTTTATCAACCGGTTAATTTAACAACAAATGGGGTTGAAATTTGAGTGATGATTACAGCGTTCAAAAATAGTAAATTCTTAATTAATAATTCGCCTTATTTGTCAGTTATGTTACCAACTTTGGGGGAAGGAAAAGTAAGTATTGCTGATGTTAAAACATTAGATGGTCCGGAATTGTTTGCAGCGCCAACTCCAGAAAAAGTGACGGAAAGTGATATTCGGCAAGTTTATGATGCGGTTGTGCAAGCAGCTATTAAGCCAATTAATGATAAAGCACAATTAAATGTTGATTATTATTATGATTTGTATGCTGATGAAAATGAAGGGCCATATCAGTCACTTAATTTGGCTAGTGGTTCTGATGAAGTTTGAATTGTTATTACAGCAAACTCTACAAGTAAGGTCATTACTGGATATACAGTACCAATTAAAGTTATTTTACAAACACATAAAAAGTTTGCGAGTTTGAATGATAGTTGAATTTTTTCGATGGTTCGTGCTGTTGATGGTACGTTGTATGTGGGTACTGCTAATTCGAATGTGTGGACGGTTGCTGTTGATGGTGTGGTGACGAAGTTTGCGAGTTTGAATGATATCCGAATTGGTTCAATTGTTTTAGCGTCGGATGGTATGTTGTATGTGGGCACTGGTAATTCGAATGTGTGGGCGGTTGCTGTTGATGGTGTGGTGACGAAGTTTGCGAGTTTGAATGATATCCGAATTGGTTCAATTGTTTTAGCGTCGGATGGTACGTTGTATGTGGGGACTCGTAATTCGAATGTGTGGGCGGTTGCTGTTGATGGTGTGGTGACGAAGTTTGCGAGCTTAAATGATAATTGAATTATTTCAATGGTGTTTTCACTAGATGGTACGTTGTATGTGGGGACTCGTAATTCGAATGTGTGGGCAGTTGCTGCTGATGGTGTGGTGACGAAGTTTGCGAGTTTAAATGATGATTGAATTCGTTCGATGGTGTTTTCTCCGAATGGTTCGTTGTACATTGGTACTGATGCTTCGAATATGTGGGCGATTGCGGTGATTAATTAGAATAATAATTTTATAAATATTTTGTTAATATATCGTTTATAAATTAGATTAAAATGTTATGCGAATTTAATTAATTGGCTTTTTTGTCCAAATAAATTACTTTCTTTTTAAAAGAGAATAATTTTTAATCATTTGTGCTACTTTTATTTTGTAAGATTTATCATAGACATAATAAATTGTTTTTGGCCGTGTTGAATGTTTTTTAAATCATTCAAAACTATACGAATTTTTTTAAAAACTCTTTAATTTTGTTTAATTAATTATAAAATGCTTGTTTTCCTTTTTATAATAATTTATCCAATTATTATAAATATAATTTGTTTCTTTATTTGCTTCAACTTACCCATATCATTTCTTAAATCCACGGTGTAGTTTATATAATTTGTTTTTTTAATAATACTTGTTATCATTTTAAACCTCCTAGATTTATCTTAAAGAATTTAGTGGTCTTAAATGTGGGTGGTTTTTACACATTTTCATCTTTTAAATATTCTGTTCGTTTTGAATGACTAATTCATGTTGCTAATGTTCCAATTGGAATTGAATATTTTATTGATATTAGATTGTATGAATAATGACTAAGATAGAAATCTTGTATAATTTGATTTTTTAAGTCTTGATCATATTTATTAAATTTTTATCCTTGCTTTGTTATTTTTTATCTTCTTATCATTTTAAATATGCTATAAATAATTAAGTTAGTTATGTGTCTGGATTTTTAGTAAGGAAGCATGTGATTTTTTACCTCAACAAAGTTTTAGTCTTGCTTTTTTTTTTTTTTTTTTTTTGTAATAATTATTAATAGTTCAGTATGAACAGTCTATAAATTATTGATGCACTTTTTACAAAAGGAGAAAAAACTATGAAGAAATATTTTTGAACTATTTTAATAAGTTCATTTTTAATAATTCCATTTGCTAGTATTATTAATTTTTTTACAAATAATACTTTTAAAACATCAAATGATTTAAAACAAATTGTGGAACCAAGTCGTGGCTGACCAGCAAAAAACTTCAGTCAATTAAAAATTTGACAGTTTTTATATAATGACACCCAACAAAAAATTGTTGTAACAAATGATAAAATGATGGATGGTTTTTATAGTTTTTATCGTGATGAATATTATAAATATCGAGATACAGCTGAAAAAAACATTGGGAAACCGGGTTATGATGAAATTGGGATTCCGTTGGATGAAATTAATGATTATATTGAACAAAAAATTGTCTTCTCATATGATATGCAAAAATTTATGGCCTTAAGTTTGCGTTCATATTTTATTGAATTATCAATTAATCAAATTATTGATTCAAGTAATAATATTAGTCCAAATGAGTACTTGAACTTATGAGTTATGAAGTATTTTCAGGCCGGATTTTATTTTCAGTGAGCAAAAATTTGAATTCAGGATTTAGGCCGAACAATTGAAAAATCGGTTGATGTTGATTTTTATGTTTTTGGATCATTAGTTCCTCGTGACAAAGACGGTAACTCTTTATGATGAAAAGGTCCTGACCCAGTTGCCGCTGGAAAAATAAAACCACAGTTAAAACTTGATAGTGTGATGACAAATATGATTGATAAAGTTTACACAATTGTACTTGGGAGGGGAAATTAACAATGATTATTTTAGAAAATATTAGTAAGCATTATGGTAAAAACAATGTTTTAAAAGATATTAATTTAGAGATTAAGGAAAGTGAATCAGTGGCTTTTTTAGGCGCCAATGGAAGTGGAAAAACAACTTTGGTTGAAATTATTTCAGGTGTTTTAAAACCCTCAAGTGGGAAGGTAATGTTTGTTAACAATAAACATGAAAAAGTTAAAAAAACAATTGGTGTTCAATTTCAAGATGGTTATTGACCATCTGGAACAACGCCAATGGATTTAATTAAATTTTATAAAGGACGGGGTTATTTAGAAACTGATGAAGGACAAAAGTTAATTGATGTTTTTGAACTAAAGAATTTGTTGAAGAAAGAAATTTCAGCTTTGTCTGGTGGACAACGTCAACGTTTTAATTGTTTTCTATCAATTTTAAATGATCCGGAAATTTTAGTATTGGATGAATTAGTTACGGGATTAGATTTAAAAATGCAAATTAAACTAGTTAATTTTTTAAAAGGTTGAAAAGAGGAGAAAAAAATTAATTTATTAATTGTTTCACACACTCCAGAAGAAGTTGAGTTACTTTGTGATCGGGTGTTACTTTTAAAAGATGGAGAAATTTATAGTGACCAATCAATTACAGAAATTATTAAAAATAATGGTAGTTTACGAAAGATGTTAGTTAATTACTTTAAAGATGTTGTTGGATATGAAGCATAAAATGCAATTAAATCTTAAACCATTATTTTCAAAATTAAATAAGACTAACAATTTATTGTTTAAAACTATTTTTACAAATCCCCGCACATATATGTTTGTTTTTATTTTTTCAGTAATTTTATCAGCTATTTGTTCGTGATTTTGAAATACTTATAGTTATTATGTTGTTTTACCGCCAATTTTAATTAATTTTTTATCTGTTTCGGTTTTTACTAGTAGTTTTTATTTGGGAACATACTTACTAGAATGACGAAAAAAGAATTTCTTAAAACGAATTAAACTAATTAATTTAAATGAATATAATGTTATTTTTGTTATTTTCTTATTAAATTTAATATTATCAACTACTTCAATTTTATTAAATATTGCATTATATAATTTGTATGCCTTAATTCCAATTTTTGGTTTTAAAATGGCTTTATTGTCAAATATTAGACCATTCATTTGAGCATTATATTTTTTGGGTATTATTTTGTTTACTTTTTTTCTAACCGTTTTGTATGTTTTTTTGGCAACAGCATTGCCAAGTCGCAATTTATCATTTGCAATTTTAGCAATTGTTACCTTATTCTTTATCACTTTTTCGGATGTAATAATTCAACCAACAATTACTAATCATAACTGGTTTTTTATTATAATTGGATATTTATGTCCAGGCAAATACTTTATTTGATTTAATATGTTAATTACATCTTATCAATTTATTGATCCGTTAGGAATTAGTCAAATTATTCAAGATTACAATACGGTATCTTATATCACATTTACTAGTCTTTGACAGCCATTACTTGGTATGATTGTTTTTAGTGGTTTATTTGGATATTTAGCAAAACATTTTTTTAACTGAGGAATGAAAGGAAAATAATATGAAAAAACTATTTACTTATTTAGGTTTATTGACTTTAATAACAACCCCCGTTACTTTAACTGTTGCTTGTACGATTGGCAATCTTGATGGTAGTAGTTATTTAAAAAGTTTACCTAATTTTAATTGAGGAAGTTCCGAATATGGTGATGGGATTTTATTTAATAATCAGAATTCACAAAATATTTTAAATACAAAAAATGACCAAGTTGACTTAGGAACAGTTAATCCGCAACATTTAAATTCATATTTAGATTATTCAAAATTTAGCACAGGCTTTCAATGAGATCAAAATATTCGAAAACAAGCAGTGACAGGTGTTCCATTAAATAAAGGTTTTATGCCAAATGGTAATTATGCTGCTGATTTTGGGATTACTTCAGCTGCTCAAAAGTACTTACGTCTTAATTCAATTTTAAATTGAGACCCAGCAACAGATTATGATGCAAAATATAATCAAGCGCAAATTCCTTTACAACAACGCGCTTTTGTTGCAACTGTTAATTCAATACAACAAAATACTAATGTTAATTATAATCAGTTAGGATTTTCATCACGGAAACATCGAACTTTTGATAACACAATTGTTGGAACAAAGAATCCTTTTGAAAATACTAACTTAAATTGACAATATGTCAATGAATTTGTTAATTGATCAGGTTCATGGTTTGAAGGACCAATTATTCCTCCTCCTGCTGATGTAATTGATGCGGCCCATATTAATGGCACTCCAATTTATGGTAATGTTTTTTTAGATGGTTATCATGGATTAACACGAGAAATGTTAAAAGATTTTTTAGCACGTAATTCAGATGGAACATATAAAATTGTGGATATCTTAATTAAAATTGCAAAATATAATGGCTTTGATGGATGGTTTATTAATAATGAGGCTAATGGTAGTTCTCCAAATGGAACAATTTTAGATTATAATGAAATGTATCAAATTTTAAAAGAATTTAACTATAAGGTAGGGATATCTACAGATCCTGATATTAAAAAATTACAAATAATATATTATCGTAATGATGCAACTGTTTCAAAAAGTACAACTGGTTATGATGATGCAGAAACCATTAAAATGACAAAGAGTGGTTATTCACGAAATGGGGTTATTACCCCAACACAAGTGCAATTAAATTTTGGAGAAACACCTGATAAAACCAGTCTATTTTTAAAAGAAAATCCAAATTATCGCCCAGCTGATTTATATACAATGATTGATGAATGAACAAATGCAAAATATTATGGGACATATGATTTTCGCCAGTTAGCTTATGCGTTAGATGCAAGCGCGGGAAGACCAACATTTAATCCCAATGTTTATACAAGTTTCTCATCATATATGGATAATGGAACCGCTATTTTTGGAAGTTATGCTTACAATTGAATTAAGCAACAAGGTTTACATGATGAAGTAAGAGCATTTCTTTTTGCGACCCAAGTTTCAAACTTATTTAATATGATCCATTACTCAGGAACAAATACCTTTATTAGTGATAAGGATATTGGTTTGCAAGCAAATAGGTTACAAAATGATTATTCTAAGTTAGATCCGAAGGTTGACTTTACTGCGGCAGCATTTGCGGCTGACCCACGAATTAAAGTAAATAATAAGGGACCAATTAATGATTTTCTTAAACAAAATATTTATGATTATGAATCTAACAATGGTTATAATTCAACTAGTTTTGGGGTTGGTAGTTTAGTTCGCGAAAGAACAACATTATTTGATGAGAATCAAATTTTGAATAAGACAACTAATTTTTCTATGGGAAGTGGAATTAAGTTTGTTGATCGTGATGAGCAAGGCAATGCTGTTGTGGCAAATGATTATCCTTGAACAAACCGGCGATTAACAGATATTTTGCCAACTTATCAATGGAAAATTTATGATGAAACAAAAAAAGATCAACCCTTAAATATTAGTGAGATTACTGGGGTTTATGATTATGATACTGTTTATAAGAAGGGAAATTCAATTGCAATTGGTAGTGGTTTTGATGCCCGTGGACAAGTCTTACCAGCAAAGTGAGATCAAAGTAAAGTTTATGATTGAGATATTATGGGAACTAATTTAATTAGTAATCAGCATAAAGTTAATTTTATTTATCATGATGGTTCAAATAATAATAGTAATGCTAAAGTTAATTTTTGAGTTACAACAACTAATCAGACAACAGGGGTCTCTTCTGGGCAAACTTTTAGTCCAACTCAAACTGAGCAATTAAAAGATGGATGAGTAAAAATATCATTTGATTTAAGCCAAGTTGCGAATATTACTAAGGCAAATCGGATTTCAAAAATTGGATTACAAATCCGACCACAAAAAAAAGATTTTAAATTTAACATTGGTGAATTTAACATTACAACTGCTACAAGTAAGAAAACTGATAGTATTAATATTAACAAACCAGCAGTTGAATATGCTATTAAGCGCCACGATTCAACCAAAGAATGATTTAATCTTCGTTTTAGTTGAGAAAGTCAAAATGTAGATAATCTTAATTATTATGCAATATATTATTTTGCAAATAATAAATGATATCGGGTAGGTGAGACAACGCAAAATTATTATTTTTTAAAAGACTTAACAAGTACCCACCAAGTAATTCGGTTAATGATTAAACCAGTTTATGATGATAATATTGCTTCGGCAGGTTTTGTCTTTAATGTTCGGGTATCATAAGGAGGAACTGATGAAAATTAGTCAAAGTTATAAGATGTTCAATCGTTGTATTAGTTATATGTTTAAAACAATTTTAAAAACATCACGAACATATATTTATATGATAGTTGCCCCAATTATTTTAATTACTTTTGTTTATTTCTTTTGATATCAACAAATGTTAAAAACAAATCGTTATATTATGATTTCATCATTTACTTTAATTCCAGCTTTGTTTTTGTTATTTTTAGGATCATTTATTATTTGTGAATGACGAGATTCAGTTTTTTTAAAATATTTAAAAAATTTTGGGCTAAATAAAATTCAGTTTATGGCGGCTTTATTAATTGTCTTATTTACTATTACTTTTGTCATTATTTGGTTAATATTAGGTTATTTATTCTTAATTGATCTTTTCCATAAAGAACATATTGTCCAAAATTGATTTAATTTTATGGCATTATTTTCACAATGATTTGGTTGACTTTTTGGAATAATTTTAAATATTTTAATAATGTTCTTTTTAGCACTTTTAATTGCGGGGTCATTAAAAAATATTTATATAGTCCAAGCTATTAATATTTTAGTTTTTATTTTATCGTTCCTTTTTGGTGATTTTTTAATTGATTTATCTTATGCAACAACAACACCAGCAATTATTATTGGTTATTTTATTCCACAAAAATATATTACTTGAATTGTTTATATATTTTACACACAAAGTGATCAAAATCCCAATGGTTTTTTCTTAATTGTGCCTTCTGTTGACCGAAGTTTAGCATTTACATCAATTTATCAACCAATTTTTGGAACCCTAATTTTTATTAGTACAATTAGTGTTGGATCATATTTTGCTTTTATTAGTGGATTTAAAAGGTAGGGTTTTTTAATGGTGTTATTTTAAATTTGTTCATTAAATATGATAGTTATACTAATAGAAGCAGTGGAGGGAGTTTTAATTAATTTTTTCTCAATAAACTAATTATATGGGGGTATCCCTTATTTTTTATTTCTCCCAAAATTAAAACGTAATCCCATTCGGGACTAACGAATGCCATTTTGTGACTTTTATGTTATAATTAATATAAGCGATTAAATTGCGAATAGGGTGAATAATTATATGGGTGGAAATATAAAAAAGGGTCATAGTAAAACTTGTCATAATAATTGTCGGATTCATCATAATCCTGATTTTTTTAGTTATTATTCATATCAATATCCATATTCATCATTTTATCCATATCCTGTTCCCCCACCAGTAGTGCAGTATGCCCTACCACAAAATTTATATCCCCCATTGTTAGCACAGTACCATTATTCACCAATAATTCAACAACCAATTCCCCCACAGCAGCAGTCTCCACAGGGGTTAAATCAAAGTCAACCTTATCAAAACATATCAGATTATAATCTTTCACAAAACATTAATCAGAGTTCAAATCTTAATTCGTCCTCAAATTTGATGTACCGAAGTGATGCCACATATCCGCCAGTTTATGACAACCCATATGATTATCGTAACCAACAACATTTGAATGATTATTATCCACCGCGTTATAATACTCGCCCACCAGGGAACCAAAGTAATTATAATGATTTTCGTCGTCCTGTTGCTTCTCTTAGTGTTGAAGAAGAATATAATTGAGCAGTGCATATTTCTGAAATTTTAGATGAGTTTATTAGTCGTAACCGTAATTGGTCAAAAACAAATGGTGATGAGTACAGTGAATTAAAAAATACATTAGATACTTCACTTCGTCATTTGAAAGAGGCTGAGGCTTTAAATAAAAATTTAGTTGATGCTTGAGAAAAACGTAATGAAAAAGAAGATGTTATACCAACCATAACTAGTGCAGAAACAATTATTTTACCAGAAACACCATTAGACGCCGATGATGACTACAAACTAAAAAATGAAGCAACAACAGTTCTAAATGCAAAGAATGAACCAGAAGTGAAAGATGTTTCTGAACCTGAATTAGATTCAAAATTAGATTTACTATCAGAAAATAATGATCTTGACTTATTTAGTTTTGATGATGATTTTGATAATCATTTTGCTGATGGCCATGATAATGAAAATAGTTTCTTTTTTGATAATGCAGAATTTATTGAACCAACTATGCCCGATGTTAGTGAAACGGATAATAAGGATGATTCAGTTAATGTTTTTGCTGAAGATTTAAATGATTTTTTTGATACAAATGCACCGGTAATTGATTTAGACCCAACAAAAGTTGAACCAATAACTGATGCATCCGAATGAGATTTAAAAAATAATTCTGCAAAGGGAGTTTATGATACAACACCAATTTTGGGAACATATAAGAATTACACAATTAAGACATTAACGGGAAAAATTCAAGCGCAAGAAATTTATGAGAAAATATTTGATGAATTTGGACATAGTAAAATGGGGCAATTTGAAGTTATGGATAAATTTGGTCTTACACAAAAACAATATGATAAATTAATTGATAATTTTTATCAAGTAAAGAAAAGTCGTATTAAGAAAATTGATGAAAAACAAATTGGAGTTGTAATTCGCTCAAAGTTTAATGTTAAAGCTTTTTGAATTAGTATTACTATTATTGGCAGTATTTTATTATTAATTGGGGTTATTGTGATTCTTTATTTTACAGTTCCAAGTGTTACTGATGTCATTAATATGATTATTAATAAGGTTCGAAATTTATTTTAGTTTGAAAAAATAAATTTAAATAGTTTTTGAAATATTATGTATAATAATTATTGTAATATATTACCCAATTAAAGGAGAAAAAAATGGCGAATACGCTGGTAATAATGGAATCCCCGACAAAAACAAAGGCAGTTGAAAAGTATCTTGGTGATGGTTATTTAGTGTTATCTTCGGAAGGACACATTCGAAATTTGTCAACAAAGGGTGAATATGGTCTTGGTGTTGATATTGAAACTTTTGAACCAACTTACAAGATGGAACGTGGGAAAAAAGAACTGGTAAAAAAATTAAAACAAGAAGCGAAGGCTGCAGATTTAGTTGTTCTGGCAACAGACCCCGATCGTGAAGGAGAGGCAATTGCATATCATTTAAATGAAGTGTTAAATTGTAATGAGAAATCACGTCGTGTTCGTTTCAATGAAATTACAAAAGATGCTGTTTTAGAAGCTTTTAATCATCAGAGTGATATTGATATGAATTTAGTAAAATCGCAAGAAGCACGGCGAATTCTTGATCGTTTTATTGGCTTTCGTTTAAGTAAATTATTGCAAAAAAAGATTAAGTCAAAATCGGCGGGACGAGTTCAATCTGTTGCGTTAAAATTAGTTGTAGAGCGAGAAAAAGAATGGCAGAATTTTGTTCCAGAAGAATATTGAACTGTAGAAGGACTATATAAAAAAGCGGTTGTTAAATTAACTAAATTTAATGATGAAAAAATTGACTTAAAAGTGGAAGCTGATGTTTTAAAAGTTAAAAAAGCATTAAAAAAGGATTTTGTTGTTGTTCAAATTAAGGAAACAGAAAAACAACGAAAATCTCCTAATCCACATACAACATCAACAATGTTACAAGAAGCAAGTAGTAAATTGGGATTTGCTTCAAATAAGACTTCTTTAATTGCACAGCAACTATACGAAGGAATTAAGGTAAAAGATAATATTACTGGATTTATTAGTTATCCTCGAACAGACTCAATTCGATTAAGTGATAAATTTATTCAAGATGCATTTGATTATATTACTATTAAATTTGGCGAAAAATATTTAGGGGAAGTTAAAACACCAGCTAAAAATAAAAAAAATGTGCAGGATGCCCATGAAGCAATTCGACCAACTGATTTAACGATGACCCCTGATGCAGCAAAAGAATATTTAAGTCGTGATCAATTACGCTTATATAAAATTATTTATAATCGTGCTCTTGCTAGTTTAATGGCTAATGCGAAATTACTAAGCAAAGCAATTATTTTAGATAACAATAATTATGAATTTCGAATGACTGGAAGCACAATCCAATTTGATGGTTTTTTAAAATGCTCAGCATTAGATGATGATGAGGAAATTGCTAAATTGCCGGCGTTAAAACCAAACCAAGTTATTAACTTAAATGAACTATTTGGAATTCAACACTTTACAAAACCACCAAGTCGTTATTCTGAGGCAAAATTAATTAAGACATTAGAAGAAATTGGTGTTGGACGTCCATCAACTTATGCTCCAATTATGCGAACTTTAAAAGATCGTGGTTATATTATTGTAGAAAATAAAGCTATTAAAGCTACTGAAAAAGGCATTTTAACAAGTGATAAATTGCAAGAGTACTTTAATGATATTATTAATGAAACATATACTTCAACAATTGAAGAAAGTTTGGATATTATTGCGCATGGTGAAGCAGAGCCTAAACCATTATTAAAAGAATTTTGAGAACGATTTGAACCACGAATTGAAGCAGCAATGGAATTAATGGAAGAAATTCCGGTTGAAAAAGCGGGGATTGAATGTCCTGAATGTGGTCGTGATTTAGTATATCGTTATGGAAAATACGGTAAATTTATTGCCTGTTCTGGTTTTCCCAAATGTCGTTACATTCACCAAACGGGTCCTAAGTTTGGTCCATGTCCTGAATGCGGAATTGGGGAAATTATTTTAAAATTTAATAAACGTCGTCAACGTTTTAAGGCATGTACTAATTATCCAAATTGTCATTATACTGATTCTTATAAGGAAGAGAAAGCTGACCAAGATGGTAATATTGGAGATAGTAATGAAAATAATGGATTGTATCGCATTAATTTATTAAAATAATGTAATATAATCCTTTTTCTATAAAGTCAAAAAATATTTTCTGATTTAGAAAATGATTTTCATAGTTATAGCGGTATAATTGATACAGTTTTAGAAAGGGGATGCGATTAATTATTATGTATGATAAAGGAAGTAAAGTTATTGCTAAAATAACAAACATTACACCATTTGGTGCTTTTTGTGAGCTTAAAAACGCTGCAGGATTAATCCACATTAGTGAATTTTCTGATTTCTTTGTAAGAGATATTAAAGAATTTGTTAATGTTGGGGACAATGTTGAAGTAGAAGTACTTGATTTTGACCCAGTTAAAAAACAAGTTAAATTAAGTTACAAAAACTGTCGACCTGAATTGTTGAAAAAGAACAATAGTCAAATTCAAGAAACAGGAGCAGGTTTTCAACCTTTGCGCGAAAAAGTTACTTCATTAACAAGTAAATAAAACGTTTATATTTTATAAACAAAGGGATTTTTAGATAGAAAGCAGGCAATATTATTCAAATGATCAAAGTAAATTTTACTAATGCATTAAGTGAAGCTGTTTTCGAAAAGTATTTAGGACAAGTTAAAGATATTCACCATATGATTCATGATAAAACTGGCCTAGGAAGTGATTTTTTAGGTTGAGTTGATTGACCAAATACTTATGATCAGGCAGAACTTGCGACAATGAAACAAACAGCAAAACAATTAGCTAGTGAAATTGATGTTTTATTAGTAATTGGAATTGGTGGGAGTTATCTTGGTGCTCGTGCTGCCATTGAAATGATTAATGGGTTATATAGTCAACAAAAAGTTCAAGTAATTTATCTTGGAAATACAATGTCTTCAACTTATACAGCACAAGTTTTACAATATCTTCAAAATAAGAAATTTGGAATTTGTGTTGTTTCTAAATCAGGAACAACAACAGAACCAGCGATTGCATTTCGTCTGTGTAAGGAGCTTTTGGAAAAAAAAGAAGGGTTTTTAAAAGCGGCAAAATTAATTGTTGCCATTACTGATAAGCACAAAGGTGCGTTAAAAACATTAGCTGATGAAGCAGGATATCAAACCTTTGTCATTCCTGATGATATTGGAGGAAGGTATTCGGTTTTAACTCCGGTTGGAGTTTTTGCAATGCTCGTAAGTGGCATTGACATTGATAATGTTTTGAAGGGAGCACAACAAGCTTACCAAGACACTTTAATTGATGATTTAACTAATCATGCCTATAAATATGCTGTTGGGCGTTATATTTTGTATCACGAAAAAAAATATAAAGCTGAAATGCTCGTAAGTTATGAGCTACAAATGCAGATGATTACTGAATGATGGAAACAATTATTCGGAGAATCAGAAGGAAAAGATTCAAAAGGATTACTACCTTTATCATGTATTTTTTCAACAGATTTACATTCTCTTGGTCAATTTATTCAAGAAGGAACTAAAAACATCTTATTTGAAACAGTTATTGAAATTAAAAAACCACAATTAGATCTTACTTTAACCAAAGCAGAGCAAGATCTTGACGGTTTAAACTATCTAGCAGGAAAAACATTGCATGAGGTCAATACAATTGCAATCCAAGGTGTTATTGCCGCTCACACCAAAGTGGGACATGTTCCTAATATTATTTTGGAATTTGAGTCAATGGATGACAAAATGTTTGGTTATTTATCATATTGATTTATGAAAGCTTGTGCAATGTCAGCTTATTTATTAAAAATAAATCCGTTTGATCAACCTGGTGTTGAAATCTATAAAAAAAATATGTTTGATTTGCTAGGAAAAGATTCGAAATAACAAAATAAAAAAATATTGAAATTCAATATTTTTTTATTTTTTAAAGTTGTTTTTAAATTATAAACCAGCTTTTTGTATTTTATAAACTTGTTTTAAAATTATTTTGCGTGGTAAATGTCGTGCTAAAAAAGCATTAACTTTATTTTTATTACCGATTAAGACAATGTCTTTTTTTGTCTGATTAATTTTTTTAAAAGCAATTTTAGTAAATTTAGTAACACTCATACTGCCAGGGGGCAGTTTTTTGCTTTGATAGTTGGCGGTAGTTCAAAAATCAGTTGCAATTGGACCCGGACATAATGTAATAACTTTTAATTTAGCCTTTTGTTGCTGTAGTTCAAAATTTATAGCACAACTAAAATTTAAAACATAGCTCTTTGAGGCAAAATAAGTAGCGTGTAATGGTCCTGGTTGAAAGGCAGCGGTCGAAGCTAGATTTATAATTCTTTTTTCAGTGGTAGTTTTATGATATTTTAAATAAAAGTATTTAGTCATAAATTGTAAACTTTTAATATTTAAATCAATTAAGTTTAGTTCATCATCAATATTAGTTGTATCAAACATTCCAAAAACACTAACACCAGCATTGTTGATCATAATATCAAAATCAATTTTGTTAAGTTCAGAAATTAAATTTCTGTTTGTTGCAATTTGGGTTAAATCACAATTAAATGTTTGTAAATAAGTTGTTAGGTTTTGTTCTTTTGCTCATGATGCAATTGGAGTTGTATTTCGTGCTACACAAAAAACATTAATATGATTTGTTAAGTATTGTTTTGTTAATTCAAAGCCAATTCCCTTGCTTGCCCCTGAAATAAAGACATTTTTAATGTTATTTAATTTCATTTTAGTATCTCCTTTATTATTATTTTTTTAGTTGTTCAATTTGTTTTAAAAAGGTAGAAGAAATTTCAGTTAAGCCATAATCAGCAACAAAAAAGATTGTTTCAAGGTTTTCGTTCAATTTTTTATTAGCAAAGGCTAATTCCATTTCATATTTTAAATCATTATTATTACGTAATCCGCGAATAATATAGTTAACTTCTAATTTTCTTGCAAAATCACTAGTTAACATTTGATCATTAATAACAACTTCAATGTCGGGATTAATTTTTTGACATAGCGCAATAACTTTTGCTGCTCGAATGTTAATGTCTGTTTGTCCTGTTTTTTCTAAGTTATTGGTCACAACAACATATAATTTTGAAAAAAGAACACTGGCCTTTTTAATAATATTAAGATGCCCATCGTGAATAGGGTCAAAACTACCCGGAAATATTGCTTTCAATGTTATTTTCACATCCTTTTTAATGCTTTTATTATTTTAACTGAAAAAATGTGCTATTATAATAGTAATAAGATATTTTTTTAATTATTTATGTATTTTTTTAATACTAATGTATAATAATTAAGATTACATTTATTTAATTTAAAAAAACAATGTAAAAAAACATTTAAATAATGAAATGTAAATGTGTACTAAATAAAGAAAGAATAGAAAGAAGTAGATTTTAATTTATGGCAAAAATTAGTTTTTTCGCTCTTGGTGGCCTAGATGAGCGAGGTAAGAATTTATACTGTATCGAAGTAGAACAAGATATTTTTATTTTTGATGCAGGAACAAAAAATCCAGAACGGGGAATTTTAGGAATTGATGTAGTAATTTCAAATTTTGATTATTTAAAAGAAAATCGTGCCCGAGTTAAGGGGATTTTTATTACAAAACCATCTGATGAATCTTCAGAAGCAATAACTTATATGTTAAAAGAATTAGCAGTCCCAGTTTATGGAAGTGATTTAGCATGTAATATTTTAAAATTCCATTTGCAACGTTTTAAAGTACGTGGAAAAGAAGAATGTTTTAATATTATTAATGCAAAAGATGTGCTTGATTTTGGAGTTTGTCAAGTTGAAGCTTTTTCAACAACAACAAATATGCCAAATAGTTTTGGTTTTGCATTGCATACGCCAGATGGAACAATTATTTATACGGGTGATTATATTTTTGATGCCAAAGCTGATCCAAACTTTGCAACTGATTTACAACACTTAAATCAAATTATTACTAAAAATAAGGTGTTATTATTTTTATCTGAAGCTTCAACTGCATCACGACGCGATTATACAGCACCAAATCATAAAATTAAGAATTATATTGAACGAGCAGTGAAAGAAGCAGAGGGGCGGATTATTTTAGCTTGTTTTGACCAAGATTTGCATAAAATTAGTGAGCTTTTTGATTTAGTACGAGAAAATAATATTTCAGTTGGGATTTATGGTCAAACTTTATTAGAATCATTAAAAGTGTTATCAGATAGTAATAAATTAAATTTTAATGGAATTAATATGAAAGGTTTACAAGAAGCTGTTAAAGAAGAAAAATCATTAATTATTGTAACTGGTAGTGGTGAGCGTTTATATAGTCGTTTAATTAAAATTGCTTCTGGTAATGATGATATTTTAGATATTAAAGAAAGCGATATGATTATTTTAGCAACTCCACCAAATCCAGGAAGTGAATTAAACCATGCTAATGTTTTAGATGAATTAGCACGAACTGTTGCAAAAACAATTGCTTTATCAGATAAAAAAGTTTGAACAATGACGGCAAGTTATGAAGATGTTAAGTTAATGAGTTCAATTATTAAACCAAAATATTTTATTCCGGTTAAGGGATTATATAAAGATTTTGTTCAAGCAAAAACTGCGGCGATTGAAGCTGGAATTGATCCAGAGCATATTTTTATTGTTGATAATGGTGATGGTGTTGAATTTGTTGACGGGGAATATACAAAAACAACAAGTAAGGTAAAAACAGCAGATTTATATGTTGATGGAATTGGTGTTGGTGATATTGGTGCTGTTGTTTTAAATGAGCGAAAACAATTGGCAACGGATGGTGTTGTTATTATTGGGGTTTCAATTGATGGTAAAACGAAAGAATTGGTTTCTTTAATTGATACGCAAATGCGAGGTGTAATTTATATTCAAGAAAACAATGATATTTTCCGTAAGATGCAAAAAGTAATTATTGATATTATTGAAAAACATTATAAAAAAGCTGTTGCTGGTGAAATGTATGATGTTAATGATGTGAAAAATGAAATTAGATCAACAATTAGTTCATTTGTTAAAACAGAGACAGGAAAAACACCAATTATTTTAGCAATTGTGAATGAAATTTAATTTTATGATATATTTATAGTAGATAAATATTTGAAAACTTTTAAATGTATGGTCATATTTAAAGTAATTCTTAAATATTTAGAATTTTAGGAGGGCTGCACCATGAAAAAGAAATCTTATGATGATCACCTTTTAAATGATCATAATGAGAACACTGCAATCTTAAAAGTTGAAAAAAAACAACGTCGCAATGATTCAATCGGGTGAGTAATTGGCGCATTATTAGTTACTTTTTTTACGATTCTTGCGGTGGGCCGAATTACTTTAATTGGGCAATTTTTAGATGACATTTTATTTACTTTTGCCTTTGGTTGATTTAAGTATTTACTATATTTAGTGTGCTTAGTCTTGGGGGTAACTATTTTTATTGGTGTACGGATTAAATTAAAACGTCGTGTATGCTGAATGATTATTCTTTTTGTGCTTTTATCATGTTGGTTGGTAAGCAGTGTATTATTGATTTACCAATATGCTAATGGTCAAATTGCCTTTTTTAATAAGACTGTTTTTTTAGATGTTATTAATAATTATTTACAACATTGACAAGACGCTTCGATTTTTAATTCTAATCCAAGTCATCCAATTACTTTTATTGGTTTCAATGGAGCTTGAATTACTTTATATGCTGGTGGGGGAATTATTGGTAATTTTTTGGCGGGAATTTTTAGTTATACAACAATTTTTGGATCACTAATTTTTTGCTTATTAGCCTTTTTATTATGAGGCAGTTGAGTCGCAACTGGAACCGTTTGGGGCGTATTTTTGCCAAAAGCACAGCGTCAACAACAAGGGTTACGAGTTCTAAGATTATCAGCTAATCGTCGCCAAAAACAGAATATTTACCAATCATTTAATATTCCTGATGAGGAATTGTTTTCAGCTCGGCAAGTAATGCATACAACAGAAGCATCAGATATTACAATTCAAATGCCATCTTATACAGCCTTACATGATCAACGGTTGATTGATGATTTAATTGCCGATGATTTTGTTGGAAAGAAAAAAAATAAGCAAAACTATGTTCGTTTTGATGACCAAGAAGTAATGCAGTCAGGAATGCATCCGGATAAATTTAATGATTATAATCCAATGCCATCACCACGTGTCCCAAAGGCCGCCCCGCCAACCCCAGACCAATATATTCAACCACGTAATCGTCAAAATAATAATTATCTTAATAAGAAGATTGAGGACCTTCCAGTTTATAGTTCTGCTTATGGGAAAGATGTTAATATTGATGCTGCTCGTGATAAATTAAATTCTGAAACAAATATTACACCGTTTGGAAAAATTAATCGCAACCTTAATCCAAGTAGTGTTAAGCAAACCTCATTTTATGATGACCAGATTCAAGGTGAAGACTTTAATACATCAGGACAACAAGATTATGAACAATATGAGCCCGTTGTGCTTAATGATGATGGGATTTATCATCGTCAAGGTAATCAACCGATTTTTAATGAGCAAGACTCTTATCAGTCAGAGTATTATCCCTCTTATGAACCACCATTAATGAGTGGAAATACTTTTAGTATGCCTCCTCAACAACAACGTCGTGTGGCAAAACCAAAAACAATTGAAGTTAATAAAAAACTGAGTCAGACAACATCGCGTCGTAGTAGTTTTAACAATCCCCATTATAAATTACCAAACTTAGGTTTGTTAAGTCCAAAAGAAGATAATCGTCGTAATAATGACCGTAATAAAATTTCTGCCCAGAAAAAAGCGGTTAAAATTAATGAAGTTTTTCAGCAGTTTAATATCGCTGCTAGTGTGCAAGGGGTTAATATTGGTCCAACAATTACTAAGTTTGAAGTTCAAATGCAACCGGGTGTTAAAGTTAATAAAATTATGAATTTAGAAAATGATTTAAAATATGCGTTAGCAACGCAGAATGTTCGAATTGAAGCACCAATTCAAGGGAAGTCAGCAGTTGGAATTGAAATTGCAAATGAAATTAGTAACAAAGTGACTTTACGTGAAATTATGGAACGTGTTCCATTAGAAAAACAAAATAAAAAATTGTTAGTGGGAATTGGTCGTAGTGTTAATGGAGAAATTATTTTTGTTGAATTAGATAAAATGCCCCATTTATTAGTTGCGGGGTCAACGGGAAGTGGAAAATCAGTATGTATTAATACTATTTTATCATCGTTATTATTACGAACAAAACCGTCAGAAGTTAAATTATTATTAATTGATC
Organism: Spiroplasma sp. SV19; assembly: GCF_030060925.1. NCBI lineage: Bacteria > Bacillati > Mycoplasmatota > Mollicutes > Entomoplasmatales > Spiroplasmataceae > Spiroplasma > Spiroplasma sp. SV19. The sequence goes on along the minus strand of NZ_CP045455.1, from coordinate 686,668 downwards.
CAAAACAAGTTGAGTTGGCGGTTTATAATAATTTACCTCATTTATTAGCACCAGTTATTTCTGATACGAAATTTGCAAATGCGGCTTTAAAAAAAGTTATTGCGGAAATGGAACGTCGTTATAGTATGTTATCAGAACGTGGAGTAAGAAACATTGAAACATTTAATAACAAAGTCCCACCAAGGGAACGTTTACCATACATTGTTGTTGTGATTGATGAATTAGCAGATTTAATGATGACAGCGGGAAAAGATATTGAAGACTCAATTATGCGAATTACTCAATTAGCCCGAGCAGCTGGGATTCATATGGTGATTGCGACCCAACGTCCGTCAACAGATGTTATTACGGGGGTAATTAAAACAAATATTCCATCGCGAATTTCTTTTTCAGTTGCTTCTGCGATTGATTCGCGAACAATTTTAGACCAAGGAGGCGCTGAAAAATTAATTGGTTATGGTGATATGTTATATGCTCCAGCTGGGCAAAATATTCCAACTCGTGCTCAAGGTGCCTTTATTTCAGATGATGAAATCCAACGGTTAGTTGAATTTTGTCACGCGCAACAAGAACCTGATTTTGATGAAGAATTCTTAAATATGGAGAATTCTAATGATGCTGGTGGTGGACATGAAGGAGAAGACATTGACCCCATGTATAATGAAATTAAGCGTTTTGTAATCTTAAACCAGAAGGCATCAACATCATTAATTCAACGTAAATTTTCAATTGGTTATAATCGAGCAAGTCGGTTAATTGATGCTTTAGAGGACAATGGGGTAATTGGGCCACAAAATGGGGCTAAACCACGTGATGTTTATATTCAAAACATTGATTTAGATGATAATGACTTTAATAATGGTGGACAGTGGTAATTGCTTTTGTGAAAAATAATTTTTTTATTGTGTATTTATAATTTTTATATATAATTAAATATGGAATTGGAAAGATAAAATTTCAATTAATATTTAAAAATATTAATATATAATTAAACTATTATGTAATATTAACATTAAGGATGAGAAGAGATGGCAAAAAAAGTAAAAAAAACAAATTCAAAATTAGAGAAACTAAATGATATTTCATTAAAATTAACTGATGTTGAATTTCGCTACCGTGAAAATCATCCTAATGCCGTGGATGGAGTTAGTTTTGAAGTCAAACATGGTGAATATGTGACGATTATTGGTCATAATGGGAGTGGCAAATCAACAATTAGTAAGATTATTATTGGTGTTTTACGTCCCCAAAAAGGAAAAGTTGAAGTTTTTGGAAATGAAATTCATTCATCAACCTTGACTGGAATTCGTAAGTTTTTGGGAATTGTTTTTCAAAATCCAGATAATCAATTTATTGGGTCAACTGTTCGTGATGATATTGCTTTTGGGTTAGAAAATCGTCAAATCGCTCAAAAAGATATGCAAGCAATTATTGACAAAGCTGCGGCAAAAGTAGGAATGAGTAATTTTCTTGATCATGAACCATTAATGTTGTCAGGAGGACAAAAACAGCGGGTGGCGATTGCTTCAGCATTAGCGTTAGCGCCAGATATTATTATTTTTGATGAAGCAACAAGTATGTTAGATCCCAAGGGTCGTAAAGAAATTAAACAAATTATGGTTGACTTAAAAGAATCGCGTGAAAAAACAATTATTTCCATTACCCATGATATGGATGAAATCTTAAATGCCGATAAAGTTATTGTAATGAACAAAGGACAGATGGTTAAATGTGGTAAACCACATGAGATTTTGTATGATGAGGAATTTTTAAAATCAATTCATTTAGATGTGCCTTTTGTTTCGCGTGTAATTGATAGTTTACGTTTACACGGGTTAAATGTTAAAAATACGCTAGACCTTAGAGAGTTGGTGGATGAAATATGTCAAAAGTAAAAAAGAAAATTAAAGTTGAGGCTTTACAAAACATTGATATTACATTTACGGATGTCTCTTATGTTTATGCACCAAAAACACCATATGAATATAAGTCATTACAAGATATTAATTTAGTTATTAAATCAGGGAAAATTACGGCCATTATTGGCTCAACGGGAAGTGGAAAATCAACTTTAATTCAGCATATTAATGGTTTATTAATTCCAACAACGGGGGTTGTTGATGCAAATGGTTTTATTATTAAAGCAAAGCAAAAACGGATTAGAAATATTAAGCAATTACGAAAATCAATTGGTTTAGTCTTTCAGTTTCCTGAATACCAGTTATTTGAAGAAACAATTGAGAAAGATATTATGTTTGGTCCCGTTCATTTGGGAGAAAGTAAAGAAGTTGCGCGAGAAAATGCAAAGAAATACTTAACAATGGTTGGTTTACCATTAAACTATTTAGAACGTTCACCGTTTGATTTATCGGGAGGGCAAAAACGAAGAGTTGCCATCGCTGGGATTTTAGCAATGGAAGGAAATACTTTAATTTTAGATGAACCAACGGCCGGATTAGATCCTGAAGGAGAAGAAGATTTTATTAAGTTATTCCATCGGATTAATCAAGAACAAAATAAACGAATTATTTTAGTTACTCATAATATGGATCATGTTTTAGAAATTGCTGATGAAGTTGTTGCCTTAAAGGATGGGAAAATTATTAAGATTGGAACTCCGTTTGAAATTTTTAAAGACAAAGATTTGTTACAAACACTTTTAATTGAACCACCAAAGATTTATAATTTAATTTATCAATTAAAAGAAAAAGGATTTGATTTAACAGATGCTAATATTCGTAATATTGATGAATTAGCAAAAGAAATTATTCAACGTAAAGGACAAAAAAGAAAGGGATAGAAAAGATGCGCTTATCATTTGGACGTTATATTGCCTATAATTCCGTTGTCCACCGGATGGATCCACGGGTAAAACTATTTATGTTGTTATCATTAATGGTATCAATCTTTTTTTCAACGGGATTTACTGGTTATGCAATTCTAGGGTTAACCATCTTTACGTTGTTCTTTTTAGCAAAATTACCACCACGTTTGTTAGTATCGTTATTAAAACCAATCTTATTTATGTTTGTTGTTTTATTATTAATTAACTGTTTTTTAGTAACTGACGGTTATATTGGTTGACATTGAGGTGGAAAAGCAACGGCAACTGGTCCTTCCGCACCTGGGGGAAAGAGTTGATTTGCCTTTTCTGAAAAAGCTGTTTTTAACGCGTTATATATGGCTTCTCGGATTTATTTAATGATTTTAATTACAACAATTTTAACAGCAACAACACAACCATTAGATTTAACATTAGCATTAGAAGATTTATTAAGTCCTTTAAAATTAGTTCGTTTTCCTGTTCATATTTTATCAACAATTATTTCAATTGCATTGCGTATGATTCCAACATTAATCGAAGAGGCGGGACGGATTATGAAGGCCCAAGCTTCGCGAGGGGTAGATTTTCGGAATGGACATTTTAAAGATAAAATTAAGTCAACAACAGCTCTAATTATTCCATTATTAGTATCAGCTTTTCAAAAAGCAGAAGATTTAGCTTATGCAATGGATGCTCGTGGTTATGACCCACATGCTAAAAGAACACGCTATCGTCATTATCGTGTCCATTTTCCTGATATTTTATTATTTATTTTTGGGGTTGGAATTGCAAGTATTATTATTGCCCAATCAGTTACGATGGGACAATATCAAACTTTTTACGAGGTTTGATATTGAGGCACAAATGGATGAACATTTGGTAAAATTCCAACAGGATTTTTACAAATTCGCATTCCTCATATTGATAATTTTGTTTTAGGATGATAATGTTATCATTATTATTAACACTTGAATACGATGGTTATGATTATAGTGGTTGAGTTAAACAGAAAAATGCTAAAACAATTCAAGGTGAATTGGAAAAAGCATTTTTTGACATTTGCCAGCAACCAATTTGAACATTAGGAGCTAGTAAAACTGATGCTGGTGTTCATGCTTGTGATCAAAAAGTCTTAGTTAAGATTCCTTTTCAACCACGAAACGTGGCGTTTTTTATTAAAACAATTAGTAAAAGTTTGCCAATCAATATTAATATTAAAGGTTATCAAGTAGTTGCTGAGAACTTTAGTGTGCGCACAACAAAATTAAAAGAGTATGTTTATACGATTAATGATCACGCTTATGATTTGTTTAATCATCGGCATGAATTAAAAGTTGATGAATTGTTGAATATTAAAAAATTGCAGCAAATTAGTCAAGTGTTTGTTGGTGAACATAACTTTGCTTATTTTTCAGGAGTAAAAGTAGGTGAAGAAATTACTACTTGTCGCACAATTAATAAAATTTATGTTAAGCGGAACAAAGCAAAAAAAATTGAGTTCCATTTCATTGCAAAAGGGTTCATTCGCTATCAAATTCGAATGCTAACACAGAATATTTTAGCGTGCTACTGGGGTAAAATTAGTTTAGAACAATTACAAAATAATTTAAAACATCCCCCAGTTGGCCAAACAACAAAATATTGTGCAAAGCCGTATGGTTTATGTTTAAAAAAAATTAAGTATTAGAGAAAGATAATTTTTATCTTTCTTTTTATTTTAATAATTTTAAATTTATGAAATAATAATATTAGTAGATTGCAAATTTATTTATTTAGGAAGAGGTTATAAATGAACATACAAGAGATTAAAGAACGTGTTGTAGCAAGAAGTAAAAATAGTTTAGCAAATTTTGTGGATTTAAAACGCCAATCTTTTAGAGTTATTGATTTGTTTGAAATTAAAAATTATTTAGGAAATCAAAACTTATTTCAAGAATTACTAATGAAAGGAAATGTATCATTAAATTTTTTAAATAAGAATACTGATTTAAAGCCTAATTTATCAATTTTAACAGATTATGAAACAGATAAAATTTATGAAAAAAATAATAAAATAGATGTTAATGATGATATTAATGAATATATTCGTTGAAGAAAAAATGAATTATATAATAAATTACTTAAATTAAGTAGAACTAATGCTGAGTCGCTTCGAGAAACGGGAATTTCACATTTGAAAATTGGGTTTCCTTTTGTATCAGGGACATATTATGATGAAAACAATAAATTAGATTATTACCGGGGACCATTATTCTTTTTTAATGTTATGGTTGAACAGTTAAGTAATAAATTTGTTATCAATTGAGATCAAACTATTAATCCAAATATTAATTTATTAAGCAGATTAGGATATTTTTTAAAGATAGATTTAACAAAAGAGATTGAAGAACTTGAAAATGATGAAAATGACAATAGTTCAATTTTTGAAATTATTAAAAATAAATATGATTTAATGCTTAAAATTTTTCGTGAAAAATTAGGGATTGATTTTCCAAATTTAGAATTTACAGAAGAATTCGAACTTATGAAATTTCCGTTTAAGTCGGAGTCATTAACAACATTAAAACGGAAAGGAGAAAATATTGTTACAACTTTAGCCTTTAGTGCTTTAATTGGATTTTATAAAACTGAAAGTGCAGAATTAATTCATGATTTAGATAATTGAGAAAATTCAGAAGAATATTTTAATGAATTAGAAAACCAATTAAGTAATAGGGATTCTGTTGATAAAAATTATAATCCAATTAAAGCAATGGGCGAAATTGTTCAAATTTCAGAATTAGATTTTTCGCAAAAATTAGCGATTTCATCAGCTTTAAAAAAGAACCTTGTTATTAATGGCCCACCTGGAACAGGAAAATCACAGACGATTGTTAATTTGTTAATTAATATTTTAAGTAATAGTAAAAAAGCTCTTTTTTGTGCCGAAAAAAGAGTTGCAACAGAAGTTGTTTATAATAGACTAAAACATTTTCAGACCTTTGCTTTATTAATTTATGATTTAAAAAATGATAAAAAATTGTTTATTAATCAATTACGAAAAAGTTTTTCTTCTTTAATAATGTGAAGTTCACAATCAGTTAAACCAACAATAGATATTTCAGCAAAAATTAGTAATTTATTAAACAAGATTAGTAATTTTCATGATGTTTTAGCAACTGCTGATGCACAAATGTATATTAATGATTTAACAAAATATAGTGGTAAAGTTTCAGATGAAATTGTTACTAAAGTAAAAGATTATAAAATTTTTAGCAATATTTTATTAAATAATTTTGATGAACAATATCAAGAAATTAAAACATATTTTCAAGCAAGTGATTATTATGATTATCTTTTAGCAAAAAGCAAGATTGTTAAAAATTTTACAAGTTTTAAAAAAATAGTAAATTTTAATTGGAATGCTGTTACAGACAGAGAGTTAGTTATTGTTCAATACTATTTAACAAATAAATTAAGAAATAAAGTTAGTTTTTGAAATAAAAGAAAAGTAAAAAAATATTATAATAGTAATACGCTAAATTCAGAATTTTCATTATTTGATGAATTTATAAATGAATATCAATATCTGGGGAAAAATGAGTAAATAAGTATTCTACAAGTTTTGATAATGAAATAAAAGATACTCGTAATCTTTTAAAAATTAATAAACTTAATTTAGAACATCTATTAAAATGTATTGGTTTAAAAAAATTTGAACCTAATTATTTAGATGTTTTTAAATTAGAAGAAATGGATTGAAAAGTTGAATATAAAAAATTAATTAAAGAAAAACAGGAACTAGATTTAAAAAATTTACATATAAAATTTGCAAAACATGCAATATTTAACATTGAAATTTTAAGTCAGGAATATCCAAAATTGTATGCAAAATTTAGAAATTTAATAGAAAATAGTAAAAGATTACCAACACTTAAAAAAATTATGGAGACATATAAAGTCTTTATTTCTGAAATTTTTCCAATTATTATTTCTTCAATTGAAGGTGGAATAACACTATTTCCAAATAAAAAAGGAAGTATTGACTATGTGATTTTTGATGAAGCATCACAAATCTTTTTAGAACGAGGTATTAGTTTAATGAATCGTGGTCAAAAAGTTATTGTGGCAGGGGATGGCAAACAATTACAACCATCAAATTTTTTTATGAAAAATCTTGATGATTATGATGATGAAGAAGATGATATTGATGAATTTAAAGCTAGTGAGTATTCATCACTACTAGAATTTGCGACTATTTTCTTTGCAAAAGAAATGTTGAATTATCATTATCGTTCAGAAAACCGTGAGTTAATTGAATTTTCTAATAAAATATTTTATGAAGGAAAACTAATAGTTTGTGAAAAACCTCATAATAAACAAAATGCAATTGAAGTTCGGAATGTTGATGGAAAATGAATTAATCAAACGAATGAAGTTGAAGCAAATGCTGTTGTGCAAGAGGTCCTTCATATTTTAGATAATAGAAAAAACAATGAGACAATCGGAGTTGTTGCTTTTAATAAAAATCAGGCAAATTTAATTTTGGATAAATTAGAAAAAATAAATGATCCATTAGTTGAATGAGAAATGAGTGGTAAATCAGATATTAATAAATGTCTATTTGTGAAAAATCTTGAAGAAGTGCAAGGAGATGAAAGAGATATTATTATCTTTTCAGTTGCGTTTGCAAAAGATAATGTTACAGGTCGTTTGAAACGAAACTTTGGTCCTATTAATAAAGCAAATGGTGAAAATCGAATTAATGTTGCGGTTTCGCGAGCTATTAAAAAAATTATTGTTGTAAAATCAATTAATGGCTCTGATTTTGGTTATGATATTTCAAATCTAAAAGAAGGTGCAAAAGTATTTGCTGATTATATTAATTATGTTGATTATTTGCAATCATCCAAGTTAGATGATGAGATTTTTCAATCAATTTGAAGTAAATATCTGATAGAATATGACAATGAGAATCATTATCAACAAATGGATAGTATTTTAGAAGAAGAAATTTATACTCAGTTGAAGCTTCATTTAAACACAGAAAGATTTGAAATCATTCCCCAAGTGAAACAATCTGGTTTTCGGATTGATTTGGGAATTAAGGATAAAACAACGAATAGTTTTGTGTTAGCAATTGAGTGTGATGGCCATGCATATCATTCTAAACCAATGGATCGGGCTCGAGATATTTGGCGACAATCAATTTTAGAAAGTAATGATTGAAAATTTGAACGAATTTCATCGTTACAATGGTGAAAAGGAAATCAAAAGAAAGTAATTAATCGAGTTTTAAAAAGAATAGAGGAGTTAACTTAAATTTAGAATAATTAATTTTTAGTTTTTAAAGCAATAATCTATTAATAAAAAAATAAATATGATACTATATATTATTTACTTTTTTTTATGCTATAATATACTTAATAAAGTATGGGTAGAAGATAGGGTAAATGAGGTGTAGTAATGAATAATGGCTTTTATATCTTACCAAATGAAGAAGGATATTTAGTGAAGTCACATGATACCAACAGTGAAATTGCATTATTTAGAAGTCGACGTGATGCTGAAGTGTTTATTAGTACACTAATGTTGTCACCACCAATTTCAGCAACAAATAGTTATCCAGCAGTATCAACAGTACCACAATATTCAACACCGCCACAACAAGTTGTTACCCCGTATCCTGCCACTAGTGGTGCTTCGCCACAAGTCTTTTTTATTCAACAACCAGCGCCAATGCAACAATCAGCACCGGCACCAGCGCCATATCCGTATTATCCAATGATGCCACCAGTCCCACCAATGGGAATGTACCCAGGAATGTATCATGGAATGTATCCAAACAACTGATCACAAAATAGTTGTGGGGGAGGATGTGCTTGTGGTCATGGTGGTTATAATGAACATCCAGAAGAAGAATATCATAGAAAAGATTCTTCGGAAAAAAAGTATCAGGGCAGTAGGAGAGATGATGATTTAAAAAAGAATGATGTTGAAGATAATGATCATCAACAAAGCAAGCAGGGATTTAATGCCGAAAATAATGGGCTAAAAACAGCAACGGTTGTTGCCAATGTTAATGATGTTAAATCTGAACATCAATCTGCACCGTTGCAAACAGAGCAGGCAGGAACAGTTGCACCTATTACTGTACAAGAACAATATAATGCTGTTCCGGCAGTTACTGCAGATAAACCATTGTTAGAACAACAAGGAACTGAGTCACCTGTTGGCAATACACCAATACCTCAGACGTTTGTTCAACAAGGTTTACCTTCAGAACAACAACCAAATCAAAATCAAACTACATCAGGAAATCCAGAATATTATGAACAAGCTTTTGTTACAAATCCAGTTTTTGTAAATCAAAATGCATCACAACCACAAACACCAGTAAAACCAATTGATTTAAGTGATGATGATTTCTTTAGTTTTATTAATGATGAAGATTTTAACCATCATCCAGAAATGTCAAAGAAAGAAACAAAACGGTTAGCAAAAGAGGAATTAAAAGCAGCAAAGTTGCAAGCTAAGTTAGAAAAACAAACTCGTAAAAAAACAAATCGTGACAATGTTAATGATATTGAAGACTTAGAACCAATTGTAAAATAAGAAGTGATTTAAATTACTTCTTTTTTAATTTCAATAGTATCTTAACATTTTTAATTAAATCAGAGGAGGACTTTCAAAATTGTTTTTATTATTTTTTTAAAATATTTTGGTTTTATAGTTGTTTTTTAAATAAAATTAATGTTATAATGATTTAGGTTTTCGGGCTATAGCTCAGCTGGTTAGAGCGCACCCCTGATAAGGGTGAGGTCGATGGTTCAAGTCCATTTAGCCCGACCATTTTTTATCTAATTTTGGGCCCGTAGCTCAGCTGGGAGAGCACCTGCCTTGCACGCAGGGGGTCGACGGTTCGATCCCGTTCGGGTCCACCATTTCAAGTATATTTAATTTAAAAAATAAACAATAAATAAAACATATCAAGATTCCAATTGATATGTTTTTTAATTTGTAAAAAATTGCTTTTATGGGAAAATAGTTAATAAGCAATTGGGGTTCTTTTAAAAGTTTTACGAGCAAGCCCTTTAATTAATTCTGTTTTTTTGTTATAATATATATAATGTAGAAGTAAAAGATATAATCAGGGGTGAAGTATGTCAATTTTTGATAAAAATGAAAATGAAAGATATGCGTATTTTTTAACAAATTTTAAAGAAATTTTATCTGATTGGTCAGTGATGGTCAATGATCAATTTATTAAGTCATCATTAGATAATTCGTCAACTAAATTATTTGGAATGAATGTTGATAAAGCAATTATTTTTTTTAACATTAATTTGGAAATAAATAGCACCTTACGCGAATTAGGAATTATCAAAGAAAGTTATAGTATTGATTTAATTAATGATTTAGAATTAGACTTAAATAAGAAACCAGAACAGAAAAAAGAGCAAAAAAATTATGATGTAATTTACAATCAAATTGATACTTTTTTTGTTGAAGATTCAGAATTGTTAAAGTTTTGTGAATATAGTTTAAATGTTGTTAATTTATCAACCCAAACCGATGGTCCAACTATTAATGCTTTAAATAATTATAAGTCACTTGCTTTTGATAGTTACCCAACTAAAATTCATGAATTGTTAGATTGATTTGGAATTGAAGTTGTTGACACAATTAGTAATGGTTACAAAGTTAAACGTTTTGGGGTAAAAGAAAATCATTTAGGTAGTAACAGAAAGTTAAGAAGAAAACCAGGGTTTACGTCAAAACAATCATTTGATAATGATAATGATGAAGAAAGAATTAATAAGGAAGCAATCTTTACGGAGTATTTTGCTAATAATGGTGATATTAGTGCAAAGTTAACGGTGTTGAATAAATTACTACCATTGTTGGAAGAGAAACGAGCAGAAATTAAGGAATTTAATCCTAAGTTAGAATATGATATTTTTAGTTTTTTACAACATACAAAATATCGTAATTCATTAACATACCAAGAAGATCCTGATGCAGAAAAACGCTTAGATAAGGTTTTTAAAAAAGCGGTTTTGTGTTTATATTTATTAGATATTGGTTAAAAACGAATTGTCTTATTCGTTTTTTATTATCCTTTTTTAAAATGATAAAAGAGGTCTTTTTTTAAGATAGTTTTCCTATATAATGGATAATAGGTGATTATGATGAAAGTTATTTTAATTAAAGATGTTAAAGGAAAAGGCAAAATTAATGATGTTATTGAAGTTTCGGATGGTTATGCTAAAAATTATTTAATCAAAGAAGGATTTGCGATTCCAACAACGCCAGCTAACTTAGCAAGGTTAAATACTGTTTTGTCTGAACAAGAAGCGCAAGCAGCAGTTACTAAAGCAACATTAGAAGAATTAAAAGCAGCTTTAGAACAATTGACATTAAATTTTAAATTAAAAGTTCATGATAATAAAATTTTTGGTTCAATCTCATTAACTCAAATTGAAGACCGCTTAGCAAAAGAATTTAATTTAAAAGTTGATAAGAAGAAATTTATTGATAATAATAATTTAACAAGTTTTGGGTTACACTATTTAAAAATTAAATTGGCCCCTAATTTAGTTGCAACTTTGAAAGTAATGGTTGATAAAAAGGAGAGTTAGGTAATGGATAACTTAAGTAAAAAAGAGTTAAATAAAATTAATGTTATTAATGATGCGGAAAAAAATGTTTTGGCAATTATTGCTCATTCAATTGCTGCCGCAGAAGAAGTTTTTTCAATTTTAACAGAAGAAGATTTTACAGTAATGAATTATAAAGTTATCTTTAAAGCGTTACAAGAACAATTTTTGGCAAAAGTAGCTATTAATATTACGATATTAAGTAATTACATGTTAAAAAATAATATGTTAAATAAAATTGGAGGGATTGAATTCTTAACAGATTTATTTCAGTCATATACTACTGATGCAAATTTGCCAGAGTATTTAGATATTATTATTAAAAACACTACTTCACGTCGTTTAAAAGCAGTTCTTGAAAATATTCATCGTGAAATTGAAACTCATCAACCAATTGATGAAGTTGTTAGTAAAGCAGAAAAAGAGATTTTAGATGTAAAAAAAGAACGAAAAGGAAACTTATTTAAAACATCATTTGATGAAGTTGATAAGGTTTTACAAAAAATTGAATTATTAGAAAACTCTGGTGAAATGTTAACAGGTAGTCCAAGTGGTTTTCGCGATTTGGATCGAATGACATCAGGTTTTCAAAAAGGTGATTTTATTATTTTAGCAGCTCGACCATCAATGGGGAAAACAGCACTAGCTTTAAATTTTGCAGTTAAATCAGCGGCACAATCAAAAAAAGCGGTTGCGATTTTTTCAGTTGAAATGCCCGCTGAACAATTAATTCAACGGATGATTGGGAGTTATTCAACCGTAGATTCAGCAAAAGTTCGTACCGGCAAAGGTTTACAAACACGTGATTGAGAAAATATTACGAAGGCTGCGGACTTTTTGAAACAGACTAAATTATTTATTGATGACACTCCTGGTTTAAAAGTTATTGAATTACAATCAAAACTTCGAAAATTATGTCGCGAAAATGAAGTTGGATTAGTTGTCATTGATTATTTACAATTATTAAGTACAGGAACACACTTTAGTGATTCACGTCAGCAAGAAGTTTCAACTATTTCGCGACAATTAAAAGCTTTAGCCCGAGAATTAGAAGTACCAATTATTTGTTTATCACAGTTATCACGGTCAGTTGAAAAACGAGAGGATAAACGACCAATTATGTCAGATTTACGGGACTCTGGAGCGATTGAACAAGATGCTGACATTATTATGTTTTTATTTCGGGAAGACTATTATGCGGCACATGATCCAAGTAACTTAGATACGCCACTGGAAACTGAAAAAGCACAATTAATTTTATCAAAACATCGAAATGGACCAACGGGGAGTGTTGAATTATTATTTGTAAAAAAACATGGTTCATTTGCTGATTATGGTTTGCAAAATTCTAAAATTTAGGTTAACATTTTAGATAGTAACAGATGCAGTTATATTAAATAAACGCTTAGGAAAAGAGGTCTAAAATGCGTAAATTATTATCACTTTTTACAGCAGCAACTTTAATTACAACAACGACAACGACAGTTGTGGCTTGTAATACAGCACCACAAGGAAATCCGGTGTCGGTTTTTGTGTACAATGGAACTCAAAAATTTAGTCATGCCCCAACTGTAACTGGAAAATCAGTTGATGGAATTGATGATGCGACAAAATCAGGAAAAGATGAAACAGGGGCTCCTTATGAATATAGTTTACAACAGGGAAGAATGGGTTTAATTAGTAATGTTATTGTTCCATTTTTAACTGGAGTGAATTTAACAAAAGACAATAGTAAAACAACAGGAAAAGGAGCAAACTGAACATCTGATCAAATTGCTGCAGGATTACAAGGACAGAAAGATAATATTATTTCAAATGCAAAGACAGATGGTAGTGATCCTTTTGACAATACAAAAAAAATTGACCAAAAAAAATTATGAACGGAATTTTTTACTAATTATTCAACTAGTTATGATTCATATTATACTCAAGTAGCATTACTTGCGAATGAAAATCAAAAGGTTCAAGATCCTAATAATAAAAATTTAGTGACAATGACTGGGAATGCCGAAAAAACATCAAATAAAGATTGAGTAAAAGAGCACACTTGATCTAATAGTAAGAAAGGAGTTTATACTCCACCATCATTAAAAACTTTATCGCCAGTTGCAACAATTTTAGATTGGTTGAATGATCCTAATAACAATTATAATAAAGGGTATAACCAAGTTGATGAAAACCGTGGTTATCAATCAGCGCGTTATATTGCTGTGACAATTCCAGATGTAACAATTCGCTTTGAATTCCAAGGAGAACATAAACGTTTTACTTTTTCAGCTACAATTGATAAATTAGTTGCTTATGCTAATTACTTGGTTTATAAAGACCCAAATAGTAGTACGGATAAACCAACATATGCGCACCAATGATTCTTTCTTAGTTATGGTTTTTATGATTTTAGTAAATTAACAAATGATGATTACCATGACTATAATTTTCAAATTCCAGGGCTTCCAATTGATCCAAGTATTAAGATTGCCTTAGGATATGTTAAACAAGGTGATAAAGATGGAACATTAACAACTGACGAAGATAAAAAAGTTGATAAAGAAGGACAGTTTCCATCATTATCACCAGATTATGCCTTCCCTGATTTAAAATGAAAAATTAATGTTGATTCAATAACAGATCAATACAATTAATGGATATTAAAATTTTAGCAGTTGGTTCGTTAGATAAACCCTTTTTAGTAACTGGTTGTGCAATGTTTTTAGAACGAACTAAACACTATGCCAAAATAGAGCTTATTGAAGTAAAAGAAATTACGAATAAAAATGAGCAAGTAGCAATTAATGAACAAACAACATTAGTTACAAAAAAACTTTTAGATTATCCCGATTATTACAAAGTATTATTAAATATTAATGGTCAACAATTAACAAGTGATAAAATTGCTGCTTTAATTGCAGATGTCAAACATTTTAAAAAGGCAAAGTTAATGTTTATTATTGGTGGTAGTCATGGTTTTAACACAGCAATACAAACTGAAGTAGCTTTTCAATTAAGTTTTGGAGCAATAACATTACCGCATCAATTATGTCGATTAATTTTATTAGAACAAATTTATCGTGGTTTTAAAATTATCAATAATGAAGTTTATCATAAATAAAAAAAGGATAAAAATGATTTTTATCCTTTTTTTATTTATGGGTCTTTTTTTTCGACTGTGTTCCTTGAGACATCATTTCAATTTTTCGTTTTCGGGCTAATTCAGAAAGACCAGTTGTATTTTTCTCTAATAATAGTTGTCGGTAATATGGACTATTTTTTTTCGCTAATTTAACAATTTTAACACGATCAGCAACAGTCATATTATTAACATCAATATAATCAGGATCATCTGTTTTAAAAGCCTGTTTTTTTAGCTGATTATTCTTTTTTTGCGCGTTTAATAAAATTTTATACATCGGATTATTTTTATCAATTATTTTTTTCTTATCAAGTTCGGGTTTTTTATTTGTCTTGCGGTATACTTCATGGGCTCGTGATGTTTTGCGCGCTAAATTATCAAGTTCAATTTTAATTCCTTGCGCTTTAAACTTTTGCAGTTTCTCATAACGCAAATCATGTTCAACAACTTTTGATTTTGCTCATATGATGGTTTTATCATCTTTTTTGTTTGCCATTTTTCTTCTCACCTTTTGTTACTTTTATACAATATTAATTATAACGAGATTAAAAAAAGAATAAAAGATAAGATAATATTTTTCTGTTGTCATATATTATAAAGAAGGTAGTACCCCTTAATTTCCGTACTTTTTAAAGAATTAATTTTATAAAAAATTTGGTTAATTTGTATTATTTTTTTAGAAAAATACTTGCATTATGAAATATTATCCAATAAAATAAACTAGCATGTATATTTTGTGGAAACATCTTTTGTGGTCTATCTTTGATACACTGATAGGCGTTGTCAATGTTTACACAAAAAATATAAATAAATTAGGAGGAAAAGTAATGGCTCAAACTAAAATGAGAATAAAATTAAAAGGTTATGATCACCGCGTGGTTGATCAATCAATTCAAAAAATCATTGAAGCAGCCCAAGCCGCAGGAGTAAAAGTTAAAGGACCAATTCCTTTACCAACTGATCGTGAAATCATTACTATTTTACGTGCAACTCATAAATACAAAGATTCAAGAGAACAATTTGAAATGAGAACACATAAAAGAATTATTGACATCATTAATCCTGATGGTCCAAAAGTAATTGATACTTTAAAACGTGTTCAATTACCAAGTGGTGTTGAAATTGAAATGAAATAAATAACCGTTCTTAAATTTAATTTATCAGCAAGATATACATGACGTATTTTCAAGGAGGAAAGAAATGAAAGGAATCTTAGGACGCAAAATTGGTATGACACAAGTTTTTGCTACCGATGGTAGATTAATACCAGTTACAGTAGTTGAAGTACAACCTAATGTTGTTTTACAAGTGTTAACTAAAGAAAAAAATGGTTATCAAGCACTTCAATTAGCTGTCGAAGATAAAAGAATTAACTTGGTTTCAAAACCAGACCAAGGACAATTTAAAAAAGCGAATACAACACCTAAGCGCTTCGTTAAAGAAATCAGAAATATGAATGGCTATAATTCTGGCGATATTATTAAAGCTGATATCTTTACTGCTGGGGAATTCGTTGATGTAACCGGAACTTCAAAAGGAAAAGGATTTGCAGGTTCAATTAAACGACATAACTATTCTCGTGGACCAATGGGTCATGGCTCAGGTTATCACCGTGGAGTTGGGTCAATGGGGCCAATTGCTCCAAACCGCATTTTAAAATCAAAAAAAATGCCAGGACATATGGGAACTGAAAAAGTAACAATTCAAAATTTAGAAGTAGTTGCCATTGATACTGTAAAAAATGCCTTATTAGTAAAAGGATCAATTCCGGGACCAAATAAACAGTTTGTAGTTATTAAAGAAACAATTAAAGGTTTAACCCCAAAGACACCAACAGAACTAATTAAAAGAACTGTTGATGCAAAAACACCAGAGCCCGAAATTAAAACAGAAAAACCAGTTGAAGTAGTTGCTGAAGCACCTGTTGAAGCAACACCAACAACTGATGCACCAGCATCAGTTGAAGAATAGTTTTGTAGAAAGGAATTTTAGAATGAAATTACAAGTACTTGATGCGAAGGGAAGTAGCATTAAAGAAATTAGTGTAAATGACACAGTTTGAGGAATTGAACCACATCAACAAGCAATGTTTGATGCTGTTATTGCGCAACAAGCCGCAATGCGTCAGGGTACACACAAAACTAAAACGAGAACTGAAGTATCTGGTGGGGGAAGAAAACCTTGAAGACAAAAAGGTACTGGTCGTGCTCGCCAGGGGTCAATTAGAGCACCACAATGAAAAGGAGGAGGGATCGTATTTGGTCCAACTCCAGAAAAAAATTATTTAAAACATGTTAACAAAAAAGTAAGAAGATTGGCAATTAAATCAGCGTTATCATTAAAAACACAAGATAAAAATTTAATGGTAATTGATCAATTTGGGATTGAACAACCTTCGACAAAAGCAATGATTGCAGTTTTAAATAATTTAAAAATTAATGATGAAAAATTATTAATTATTACAACAGAAGGTGATGAAGTTAACTTTAAATCATCACGTAATATTAAAAAAGTAAATATAATTACATCCGCTGGAATTAATATTTATGATTTATTAAATGCTGACAAATTATTAGTAACAGAACAAGCGGTTAAAGCAATTGAGGAGGTGTACGCATAATGCATATTACAAATGTTATTAAAAAACCAATTTTATCAGAAAAAACATATCGTAATATGGCTGATGGTGTTTACACTTTTGAAGTAGCGCGTACTGCTAACAAAGTTCAAATCAAAAAGGCTTTTGAAAAAATCTTTGAAGTAAAGGTTGAAAAAGTTAATGTTATTAATTATGACCCAAAAGAAAAGAAAATGGGAAAATTTGTCGGAGAAACAACGTATACAAAGCGTGCAATCATTAAATTAAAACCAGGAGAAAAATTAGATTTATTAGGAGAAGATAAATAATTCCAGGATACACTATCTGGGACTGTTTATTGGCGAAATAGGAGGATAAATAAGAATGCCAATTAAGAGTTTTAAACCAGTCACACCGAGTCGTCGTAATATGACAACGTTAGATTATTCCGTATTAACAACTGATCGTCCGGAAAAATCATTAGTTGAAACTCGGAAAAGACATGCTGGTCGTAATAACCAAGGAGTTATTACCACAAGACATAAAGGCGGCGGTCATAAAGTTAAATATCGAATTATTGACTTTAAACGAAATAAGGATGATGTTGTCGGAAAAATTGCCACAATTGAATATGACCCAAATCGTAATGCCTTTATTTGTTTAGTTAATTATGTTGATGGTGAAAAAAAATACATTTTAGCACCAAAAACAATTAAAGTTGGAATGCAAATTATTAGTGGTGAAAAAACTGATATTAAAGTTGGAAACTGCATGAAATTAAAAAACATTCCAGAAGGGACTGTGCTTCATAATTTAGAATTACGTCCTGGCAAAGGTGGACAATTAGCACGTTCAGCTGGTTCATCAGTTCAGTTACTAGGAAAAGATGAAGATGGTAAATATGTTACAATTCGGTTAACTTCTGGTGAAGTTCGCAAGGTTTTAGCTGAATGTCGAGCAACTATCGGTGAAGTCGGAAATGAAGATTATGGCTTAGTAAATTGAGGAAAAGCAGGGCGTAACCGTTGACGTGGAATTCGTCCAACTGTTCGTGGGTCAGTTATGAACCCGAATGATCACCCACATGGGGGAGGAGAAGGAAAAGCTCCTGTTGGGCGTAAAGCACCAATGACACCATGAGGTAAAAAAGCATTAGGAGTAAAAACTCGTAATAAGAAAAAAGCTTCAACTAAACTAATCGTTAGAAGACGTACTAAATAATCTTACTAATTAGGGTCGAAGCTGACTACAGTAGTTGAAAGTAAAGATTAAAGTTAGAGAGATTATTTAAAAGGAGGAACAACAATGTCACGAAGTCTAAAAAAAGGACCATTTGTTGATAAGCATTTACAAAAAAAAGTTGAAGCATTAAATGCAATAAATAAAAAAGAAGTTGTTAAGACTTGATCAAGAAGAAGCGTTATTTTCCCTGAATTTATTGGTCATACTTTTGCTGTACATAATGGAAAAGAGCACATTCCTGTTTATGTTACAGAAGATATGGTTGGTCATAAATTAGGAGAATTCTCACCAACGAGAAAATTTGGTGGCCATGGCGATGATAAGAAAAAGAAAAGATAATTAAATTCAGAAAGTGAGTATTATATAAATGGATGTAAGAGCAAACTTAAGAAGTATTCGAATATCGCCACGAAAAGTTAGATTGGTTACCGATTTAATTCGTAATAAAAAAGTGGGAGACGCAATAGTTATTCTTAACAACACAAACAAAAAATCATCAGTACCAGTTCAAAAATTAGTAAAGTCAGCAGTGGCAAACGCTGTTAACAATAATGGTTTGGACGCTGATCGTTTATTTATTAAAGAAATCTTCGTTAACGAAGGACCAACATTAAAACGATTTCGTCCTCGTGCCCACGGACGAGCATATGAAATTTTAAAGAGAACAAGTCACATCACAGTTACTGTTAGTGATGGGCAGCAATAAGAAAGGAAGATAACAAGATATGGGTCAAAAAGTTAGTCCAACTGGATTAAGAGTTGGAGTTATTAAAACATGAGATTCAAGATGATATGCTGAAAAGCAAGATTATGTGAATTGATTGCATCAAGATATCCAAATTAGAAAAGCTCTAATGAAAAAATTAAAAGGAGCTAGTGTTTCTAAAATTGAAATTGAACGAACAAAAAAAGAAATTGTTATCTTTATTAGAACTGCTCGTGTTGGTGTTGTCTTAGGGCAAGAAGGAAAAAACATCGCGGAATTAGTAAAACTAGTAAGAATTACAATTGGTGATCGTAAAATGGAAGTAAAAATTAATGTTGTGGAAATTAAAAACCCAGATACTGATGCACAATTAGTGGCAAATACCATTGCAGAACAAATCGTTAATCGTGCATCATTTAGAACTGTTCAAAAGTTAGCAATTAAAAAAGCTATGAAAGCTGGAGCAAAAGGAATTAAAACTTCTGTTGCAGGACGTTTAGGGGGAGTTGATATGGCTCGTACCGAAGGATATACGGAAGGGACAGTACCATTAGCTACTTTACGTAGTGATATTGATTATGCTTTGGCCGAAGCTTTGACCACTTATGGTCAAATCGGGGTTAAGGTTTGAATTTGTAAAGGTGAAATCTTAAGTAAAGATTTAGTTTCAACTAGTGATGAAAAGCCAAGATTTGAACGAAGAGATTTTGATCGTTCAAACAATAATCGTCGTGACTATCCACCAAAATCACAATCTGCTCCTAAGGAGGCAAAATAATGTTATTACCAAAAAGAACGAAATATCGTCGTCCACATCGGATTAAATACGAAGGAAAAGCAAAAGGGAATACTAAAGTTGATTTTGGAGAATTTGGATTACAATCACTAGACGGAGCATGAATTACAAATCGTCAAATTGAAGCAGCACGGATTGCTATGACTCGTTATATGAAACGTTGAGGAAAAGTTTGAATTCGAATTTTTCCGCATATGGCAAAAACTAAAAAACCATTAGAAGTACGGATGGGATCAGGAAAAGGTTCACCAGAAGAATGAGTAGCAGTAGTTAAAACGGGAACTGTGATGTTTGAAGTAGCGGGAGTTTCCGAAGAAACAGCTCGTGAAGCGTTACGTTTAGCAATGCACAAATTACCAGTGAGATGTAAGATTATAAAAAAAGGAGAAGAGTAAGATGAATGATTTAAACAAAAAATCAGTTGAAGAGTTAAAAAAACTGGAAGAAGAATCACGCGCTGAATTATTTGCTTTACGATTTCAATCAGCAATGGGGAACTTGGAAAAACCACATCGCATTGGTGAATTAAAAAAGCAAATTGCTCGGATTTTAACAATCTTATCTTCTCGTAAAAAAGCTGGTGAAAACACGGCAGTTAATGTCAAAATTAATTTAAGTGAAACATACGCTAAAATTGAAAAAGAATCACAAGAATTTGCAAAACAGCGTAAAGCTAAAATTGATCAAATGATGGCTGAACAACAAGCTTCAGAAGACAATATGGCAAGTTTGATGGATTTACCATTAGCTGATGCGATGCAAATCAGTGATGAAGCATCAAGTCCTGAGACAGCTACTTTAGCAGATGTTAAAAAACCAGCAGTGGTAAAAGCAGAGCCAGTAAAAGAAGTTTCTACAACGCCTGTTAAAAAACCAGCGGCTTCTGTGAAAGAAAGTAAACCAGCAGCTTCTGTGAAAGAAAGTAAATCAGCAGCTCCTGTGAAAGAAAGTAAACCAGCGGCTGAAAAAACACCAAAACCAGCTGCAAAAAAAGAAGCTGACAAAAAACCAGCAGCCTCTGTGGTAAAGAAAGAACCTGTTAAAGCAGCTCCAAAAGCAGCTCCAACAGTAGTTTCTAAAGCGCCAGTGGCAAAGAAAGAATCTGCTAAATCAGCAGACACAAAAGATGCTACTTTAAAATCTTTAATTAAAGAGAATGAAACAGCAAAAGCAGCAAGTAAACCAGCTGCACCAAAAACAAGCAGCAAATCAACAGTAACCGTTAAATCAGTTACTTCGGCAAAAGCGGAAATCGAAGTGCCAAAAGTAACAAAAAAAGCAACGGGGACTAATACTGTAAAGAAAGATGTGAAACTTAATGCTAAAGAAAAATTAGCAGCAATGAAGAGTTCAATCTCAATCGGAACTGCAAAAGGTCGCGGAACAGGTGTTAAAATTGATTTGGATTTAAAAGCAAAAGACCCAAAAGCATCAGAGTATACTTATGGGACAAATTGAAAAGAGAATCGTGATAAAATTTTAACTGCCGGAAAAACAACTAAAAAAGCCGATGATAAAACAACTACTAAGAAAGGTACAGGAAAAAAATAATGGAAAGAAATAGTCGAAAAGTGCTGCAAGGCCGTGTTATTTCGGATAAAAGCGAAAAAACAATTACTGTTTTAGTTGAAACATACAAAAATCACCCATTATATAAAAAACGTGTTAAATATTCAAAAAAATATTTAGCACACGATGAACAAGAACAAGCACATATTGGAGATAAGGTAAGTATTATGGAAACACGTCCCTTATCAAAAACTAAACACTTTCGTTTAATTGAAGTTATTGAAAAAGCAATTGGTTAATTAAGAAGAGGAAAAGAAAATGATCCAACAAGAATCAAGATTAAGAGTTGCCGATAACTCCGGAGCAAAAGAAGTGTTAGTAATTAAAAATTTGGGCGGTTCATGACGTAAGTTTACTAATATTGGGGATATTGTTGTATGTACCATTAAAAAAGCCACTCCCGGTGGAATTGTTAAAAAAGGGCAAGTTGTTAAAGCAGTTATTGTTCGCACAAAACGCGGATTAAAAAGAACCGATGGAACACAAATTCAATTTTCAGAAAATGCAGTAGTTTTAATTAAAGATGATAAAACACCACGGGGAACACGTATTTTTGGTCCAATTGCCCGTGAAGTTAAGGATGCTGGATTTGGAAAAATCGCATCATTAGCACCAGAAGTATTATAGGAGGCTAAGTTATGAGTAAAGTTAAATTTAAAAAGGGTGACTTAGTCAAAGTTGTAACGGGAAAACACAAGGGAACTGAAGGACCAATCATCCGTGTTTTACGTGAAAAAAGTCGTGTTGTCATTGAAGGAATTACTAACATTAAACATGTTAAACCTTCACAAGATAACACCGAAGGAGGAATCCAACAAGTTCCTGCTTCAATTCATATTTCAAATGTTGCATTAATTGATCCAAAGAACAAAAAAGAAATTACTAAAATTAGTTATCAAGTTGCTGATAATGGTAAAAAAGTTCGTATTGCTCGTAAATCGAAAGCCCATTTAGCTTAAAGAAAGGAATAATTATTAATAATGAATGTTAATTTAGAAAAAAAATATAAAGATGTAATTGTTAAAGAATTATTCAAAGAGCAAGGTTATCAGTCAATTATGCAAGTTCCTGTTGTTAAAAAAATTGTTGTTAACATGGGAGCTGGTGATGCAGCACAAAATAGTAAAGTCATTGAAGACATTACTAATGAATTAGCGTTAATTACTGGGTTACATCCAGTGGTTACCAAAGCAAAAGGTTCAATTGCCGCTTTCAAATTACGTGAAGGAATGCCAATTGGAGCGAAAGTTACTTTACGTGGTAAAAAAATGTATCAGTTTTTAGATAAATTAATTAATATTGCGTTACCACGAGTAAGAGATTTCCGTGGGGTTAGTGTTAATGCTTTTGATGGGCGTGGCAATTACACTCTAGGAATCAAAGAACAAATTATTTTTCCCGAAATTGATTATGATAAAGTTAAAAAAATTCGAGGAATGGATATCACAATTGTCACAAGTGCAACTAATAATAACGATGCTCAAGCATTATTAGGCAAAATGGGAATGCCATTTAAAAAATAGGAGGAAAGAAATATGGCCAAAAAATCATTAAAAGTTAAACAACAACGCCATCCAAAATTCAAGGTAAGAGGTTATACACGGTGCGGAAACTGTGGGCGACCTCATGCTGTGTTACGTAAATTTAATTTATGTCGTTTATGCTTTAGAAATTTAGCATACAAAGGACAAATTCCTGGGGTTAGAAAAGCTTCATGATAGAAAGAGAGACTAATTAATTATGATGATTGATACAATCGCTGATATGTTAACAAGAATTCGTAACGCTAACCAACGTTTACACAAAAGTGTGATTATGCCATCAAGTAAAATGAAGGTCAGAATTGCTGAGATTTTGAAAGAAGAAGGTTATGTTGAAGATTTTAAAGTATCAGGAGATGTGAAAAAAGAATTGAGTTTGACTTTAAAATATAAAGGAAAAACAAAAGTTATTTCAGGATTAAAAAGAATCTCAAAACCAGGATTAAGAGTTTATGTAACCGTTGAAAAAGTACCTCAAGTTTTAAATGGGATGGGAATTGCAATTATTTCAACCAGCCAAGGAATTATGACAGACAAAGCAGCAAAACATGCTCACTTAGGTGGGGAAGTTATTGCTTATGTTTGATAGCAAACTTTAAAGGAGAACAGAAAAATGTCTCGAATTGGTAATAGAGAGTTAAAAATTCCAGCGGGTGTTGAGGTAACAATTCAACCAAACAATGTTATTGTTAAAAGTACAAAAGGACAATTAGAACAAGCAATCCCAAGTGTTATTATTGTTAACACGAAAGATGGTATTGTGACAACAGAACGAGCAAATGATGTGAAACATAGTAAGCAATTACACGGAACCATTAATTCCTTAATTCAAGGAATGTTGGAAGGTGTTAGCAAAGGTTTCAAAAAAGAATTAGAAATCAATGGGGTTGGTTATCGTGCGGCTTTAGCTGGTGATAAATTAACCTTAAACTTAGGATATTCACATCCAATTGAGTATAAAATTCCAAAAGGAATTAATATTACTCTTCCGAAACCAACTCAAATTGTTGTTGAAGGAATTTCAAAACAATTAGTTGGGGAAGTAGCAGCTAACATTAGAAATTATCGTAAACCTGAACCTTACAAAGGAAAAGGGATTAAATACAAAGATGAACATATTATTCGTAAAGAAGGGAAATCTGCTGGTAAATAGCAGAGGAGAGGAAGAACAACAATGGCAAATTTACAAAGTCAAAGTCGAAGTGCAAAACGTAAAAAAAGACATTTCCGTGTTCGCGCTAAAATTAACGGTACTTCTGCAATCCCTCGTTTGAATGTGTTCAAATCGAATGGGCATTTCTATGCTCAATTAATTGATGATGTTAAGCAAACAACAATTGTTGCAGCCTCAACATTAAAAATGGCAGATTTAAAATCAACAAGCAATATTGCGGCGGCTGAAAAAGTCGGAACAGATATTGCAAAAAAAGCACTTGATAAAAAAGTTACAACGGTAGTATTTGATCGTGGTGGGTATTTATATCATGGTAAAGTAAAAGCATTTGCAGAAGCTGCGCGTAAAGCAGGATTGAAATTTTAAAAGGAGCAATAAGAAAATATGGCAGAGAATAAAACAGGTTTAACACCAAATACTGGTGCCTCAACACCATCACAACCACCAAAAGGCGATTTTTCACGAAATAATCCGCGTCAACCACATCAACGTTCAGAACGAAACTTTGATCGTCGTGGTGAGGATAATATGTTTGAAGAAAAAGTAGTAACAATTCGTCGTGTGACAAAAGTTACGAAGGGAGGACGACACTTCCGTTTTGCGGCAGTTGTTGTTATTGGTGATAAAAAAGGTCGTGTTGGGTTTGGAACTGGCAAAGCAAATGAAGTTCCTGATGCAATTAAAAAAGCAATTAAAGAAGCGAAAAAACAATTAGTAAAAGTGCCTTTAGTTGGAACAACAGTTCCCCATGAAATTATTGGTCATTTTGGCGCCGGAAAGGTTTTAATTAAACCTGCGCGCAAAGGAACTGGAGTTATTGCTGGGGGACCAGCTCGGGCAGTAATTGAATTAGCAGGTTTAGCAGATGTTTATACAAAATCATTAGGATCAAATACACCAATTAATATGATTAGAGCAACATTAGATGGTTTACATAAGTTAAGAACAGTTGATCAAATTGCAAAACTACGTGGTAAAACCCCAGAAGAATTGCAAGGATAAGAGGTAAGGAAGATGAAATTAAACGAATTACAATATAGCGAAGGAGCTCGTCATAGTAAGAAATGCTTAGGACGAGGAACTTCATCAGGACTTGGTAAAACTTCAGGGAAAGGTCATAAGGGGCAAAATGCTCGTACTGGTGGTGGAGTTCGCCCTGGTTTTGAAGGGGGACAAACGCCAATCTTTCGCCGTTTACCAAAAGTTGGGTTTACTAATATTTCAACAAAAACTTATACTTTATTAAACTTAAATGATTTAGAAAAACTAGGTTTAAATGACATTAACCATCAAACATTAGTTGCAAAAAAAGTGCTAAAAAATGAAAAAGAATTAATTAAAATCTTAGGGAATGGTACAATATCTAAGAGTGTTAATGTTAAAGTTAACAAAATTTCACAAACTGCAAAAGCAGCAATTGAAAAAGTTGGAGGAAAAGTGGAGGTAATATAGTGAAAACTAAGGCAAAAAAAAGAAAAACAACCCGTAAAAATGGTGATGTTGATATTGTTAAATCATCAAATTTCTTTGTTAAAAATAAAGATTTGATGAAACGAATTGGCTTTACCTTATTAGTTTTAGTTTTAATCCGCTTGGGAAGTTATTTAACAGTCCCAGGTGTTACAATTTCACAAAACTTCCAAGATCTATCAAACAATGATCAGTTCTTTAGTTTGATTTCGATGTTGGGAGGAGGAACACTAGGGAAGTTTTCTATCTTAGCTTTAGGAGTTTCACCATATATTACTGCTTCAATTATTGTTCAGTTATTATCAACCGATGTTATCCCTCCTCTATCGCGTTGAGCGAAGAGTGGGGAACGCGGTCGCAAAAAATTAGATCGTTTAACAAAATGATTAACAATTCCATTTGCAATTATGCAAGGAATTGCGACGATTTTCACTATGGCTAACCAAGGAATCATTTCGCCAAAATGAGATTCATCTGATTTTGGAACCGGAAGCCCAATTTTCTATTATTTATTAGTTCCAACCGCTTTAATTGCGGGAACAATGTTAATGTTATGATTAGCAGACCAAATGACAATTAAAGGAATTGGAAATGGGGTTTCGTTAATTATTTTTGCGGGGATTGTTGCGCAATTACCAAGTAATTTACAAACAACATTTAAGTTTTGAATTTCAGGACAAGAGGATATTAATTTATTATTTGATGGAATTTTAAAATTCTTAGTATATGTTGTAATGTTCTTGTTAGTTGTGTTGTTTGTTGTAATGTTAAATGAATCAGAACGTAAATTACCAATTCAGCAAACCGGAAGTGGGTTAGCATCGGGTGATGAAAATAATCGTCCCTTCTTACCCTTAAAAATTAATTCTGCAGGAGTTATTCCAGTAATTTTTGCCTCAGCATTGATTTCAGCGCCAATTACGGTCGCTCAAATTATTAGTGTTAGCAATCCAACGAATGGTTTTGTTCAATTTACGAATAATTACTTATCGTTTAGTACATGACCAGGAATTATTATTTATGCAGTGTGAACAATTTTATTTACGTTCTTGTATTCACAAGTTCAAATGAATCCCGAAAAGATTGCGGAGAATTTCCAGAAAGCCGGAACTTTTATTCCAGGGGTTCGTCCTGGGAAAGAAACAGAAAAATATATTAAAGGAACTATTAACCGTTTAAGTATTTTAGGGTCAGTCTTTTTAGCAGCAATTGCGATTTTACCATATGTTATTAGTAAGTTAACATCATTACCAAGTGCGTTAGCAATTGGGGGAACGGGGTTAATTATTATGGTTTCGGTTGCTTTAGAGACAATGCGTCAAGTTAAGGGTCGTATTACCCAACAAGCTTTTATTGACAAAAAGTCACAAAAGTTAGAAGATGAAACAAAAGATTCATACTTATGATAGAAAGCCAGAGAACAAACAATGCGAAACATTATTTTGTTAGGAGCACCAGGCAGCGGGAAAGGAACCCAGTCTGAGCATTTAGTAAAACAATTTGGCTTTACACATCTTTCAACGGGAAATATTATTCGCGATAACATTAACCGGAAAACACCATCAGGATTACTTTGCCAGCAGTATTCAGAACAAGGAAAGCTAGTTCCTGATGATCTTATGATTGAAATGGTTGAACAACATTTACAAACAATAAGTGGAGATTTAATTTGAGATGGTTTTCCAAGAACAATTACGCAAGCTGAAAAATTAGACCAGTTATTGCAAAAATTAAATAGTAAAATTGATCATACTTTATATTTTGAAATTGACGAAGGAAAATTGGTTGATCGCATTGTGGGACGTTTAACTTGTCCAACTTGTGGACGGACATATCATCGCACCGCGTTTCCACCAAAAGTACAATGAGTTTGTGATGATGATCAAACACCATTAGTACAACGGAAAGATGATAGCGAAGAAAAAATTAAAATTAGGTTAGCAGCTTATCAAAATGATACAGCACCTTTAGTGCAGTATTATTTAAATCAGCAAGTACTAACTGTTATTGATGCTGATATGGAAGGACATGCTGTATGAGATCAAATTATGGCAGTTCTAAAATAATGGGGATTGGAGGTAATAGATAAAATGGCCAAAACTGATTTATTAGAAGTACAAGGAACAATTTTAGAAGTATTACCAAATACAATGTTTAAGGTGAAACTAGAAAATGGGGCAGTTATTTTAGCTCACGTTTCGGGTAAAATCCGGATGAATTACATTCGCATTTTACCCGGGGATACAGTAGTTGTCGAAATGTCACCTTATGACTTAGAACGTGGGCGGATTATTTTTAGACATAAATAAGAAAAATAACAAAATAAAATTTTGGTAAAGGAGAATACACGATGAAAGTAAGATCATCAGTTAAAAAAATCTGCGACAAATGTCGTGTAATTAGAAGAAAAGGGCGTGTGATGATAATTTGTTCACAACCAAAACATAAACAACGACAAGGTTAAGAAAGGACGGGAAGAATATGGCACGTATTGGCGGAGTGGATATTCCAAATGATAAGCGCGTTGTAATTGCATTGACTTACATTTATGGAATTGGAAAACCACAATCACAAAAAATTTTAAAAGAAGCAAAAATATCAGAAGATATTCGGGTAAAAGATTTATCAGAAGATGAATTAACAACAATTAGGAATGAAATTGCAAAACTAAAAACCGAAGGTGACTTACGACGTGAAGTCGCTTTGAATATTAAACGTTTAATGGAAATTGGGAGTTACCGTGGGATGCGTCATCGTAAAAGTTTACCAGCGCGCGGACAATCTTCAAAGCAAAATGCACGTACGGTTAAAGGACCACGTAAAACAGTTGCTAACAAGAAAAAATAATAGATAAGGAGAATATTATGGCTGTTAAAAAATCAACGAATAAGAAAAAAGTTAAGAAAAATATCCTAAAAGGGATTGCACATATTCATTCAACTTTCAATAATACAATTGTTACAATTTCCGATGAAGCAGGTAATGTCATTTCATGATCATCAGCAGGAGCAATGGGTTTTAAGGGAAGCAAAAAATCAACCCCTTATGCTGCCCAAATGGTTGCTGAAGCTGCTGGTAAAGCAAGTCAAGAACACGGAATGAATAGTGTTCAAGTTGAAGTAAAAGGACCGGGTCCAGGGCGGGATGCTGCGGTTCGTAGTATTCAAGCAATTGGATTAGAAATTACTTCAATTAAAGATGTAACGCCAATTCCTCACAATGGGGCACGACCACCAAAAAGACCAAGAGGATAGGAGAAGGATTAGGCGATGAAACAATTTATTAGACCAGAATTTAAATTACAAGCAGAAGACAAAGCAAATAATTATGGAAAGTTTTTAGTAGAACCCTTAGAGCGCGGGTTTGGCGTAACATTGGGGAATGCCTTACGTCGAACATTGTTATCAGCAACACCGGGGGCCGCTGTTTTTGCAGTTCGCATTAAAGGGGCTTCGCATGAATTTACTGCTATTCCAGGGGTTGTTGAACATGTTACAAAAATAATTTTAAATATTAAGAATTTAGTATTAAAAATTAACCAAGATATTATTCCTGATGGTGAATCAGTAATCTTAAAGGTTGTTTCTTCAAAAGAAGGAGAAGTTTACGCGAAAGATTTAGTGGTCCCAACGGGAGTTGAAATTATTAATGGCAATTTGTTGTTAGCAACAATTGCTAAAGGTGGGGAATTAGAATTAGAATTACATGCGCGTAATTCTCGTGGTTATAAATCATTTACGGACAATAAAAAAGAAAAAAAATATGCGGATTTAATTGTAATTGATTCAAATTATTGTCCAATTCAACGTGTGGCATATAATGTTGAACCAACAAAAGTTGGAAAAAATGCCGATTTAGAAAAATTAGAATTAGAAATTCAAACAGATAGTTCAATTACACCAGTTAATGCGGTGGCAATGGCAGCAAAAGTTATTACTGAGCACCTAGAATTCTTTGTTAATTTAAACGAAGCAATTAAAGCAACACAAATTATTTCATCAGAAACTGAAACAGAAGAAGATGAATTAGATCGTAGTATTGATGAGTTAGAATTTACCCAACGTTCACAAAACTGTTTAAAAAGAGCAAAAATTGATACGCTCCGTGATTTAGTTTCAAAAACAGAAGACGAAATTCAAGATATTAGAAACTTAGGGAAAAAATCACTAACAGAAATTAAAGACAAAGTGGCGCAATTAGGTTTACACTTTCGTCGTGATTAGGAAGGGAGGAAGAATGTTATGTCATATCAACAAAAAAGAGGAAAAAATACAGCTTGACGAAATGGCTTAATGCGTAATTTAGCAACAGAATTAATTATTAATGAACGATTAGAAATTACTGAAACACGGGCAAAAGAATTACGTCTTCATGTTGAAAAATTAATTACATTAGGAAAGCGACAAGATTTGCACGCGCGTCGTCGTGCTGCTAGTTTTTTACGCGACATTGATGCAAATGAAAAAGAAACAGCATTGCAAAAGTTATTTAATGGTGTTGCCAAAAAATATCAAAACCGGAATGGGGGCTATACCCGCATTTTAAAATTAGATAATCGAAAAGGGGATAATGCCCCAATGGTAATTATTGAATTAGTATAAAGAAAAAACTAACAGTCCGTTAGTTTTTTCTTTTTGTGATAAAATAAACAAAGAAATGGAGTTCAAGAAATGATTACAATTAAAACTAACCAAGAAATTGAATATATGCGCAAAGCGGGAGCCATTTTAAAAAAAATTCACCAAGAATTACGGGCAATGATTAAACCAGGTGTAACAGGAATGATGCTAAATCAACGCGCAGAAGAAATTATTGCGGCGAATGATTGTCAACCTAATTTTAAGGGATTGTATGATTTTCCAGCAGCAATTTGTGTTTCATTAAATACCGTCTTAGTGCATGGGATTCCAAACAATGTCTCGTTTCAAGAGGGTGATCTTGTTTCGATTGATGCTGGGTGTGCTTATAAAGGATATAATAGTGATGGTGCTTTTACCGTTATTGTTGGTGCCAACCCAAATCCAGAGCATGTTAAGTTACTGACCGTTACACAAACAGCTTTAACAAAAGCGATTGCAATTTTAAAACCAGGGGTTCGTATTGGTGATATTGGGGCAGTAATTCAAACTTATGTTGAAGGAGAAGGTTTTTACTTACCAACAGAATTTACTGGTCATGGGATTGGTCGTGCTTTGCATGAAGACCCAATGATTCCAAATGTAGGTGTTGCTGGAACAGGAATGCGATTACAAGCAGGAATGACGATTTGTATTGAACCAATGGTTCAAATTGGCACAAAAGCAATTAAAATGTTAGCCGATGGTTGAACCCCTGTTTCTGCGTTAGGATTAGGGAGTGCTCATTTTGAACACACAATATTAATTACAGAAACTGGTTATGAGATTTTAACATAACCCTTTTTTATTATTTTTTCTTTTTTAAGTTAAAAATTGAAAAATAGTCTAATATCGTGTATCATAAATAAATAGGGCTTGATAGTTTAAACATAGGGGGAAATAATGATGGGATTCAAACAAAGAAATTGAACTTGAAAAATTAATCTTTTTGGCAAGCATATTAAAGCAGGGTCAGGAAAGCGTGATCCGTTTGATTATGGACGCGTGAAAAAAATGGCTCGTGAAGTAGCAAAGCAAGAACGATTAGCAGCAAAACAAAATCGCGATAATAATTATAATTTTTAAAACCATACTTAAGATTAAGTATGGTTTTTGATTGTGATGATTAATGCTATTTATTGTTAGGTAAATGATAAATATCGGCAATTTTCTTATAAATCATTGTTTGACAATCCGGACTGGTATAACCATTAAAGCAAAAGACACCAACAAAATGATAACCAACGCCCAATGCTTTTTCATTAAACTTTGCAAAAGCTACAAATTGTGTTTGGTTTTGCGTTTGCTGGTCGCCAAGTTTTTTTCGTTTGGCAAGATCTTTAGTGCTATCAAATTGATAAAGATATTGACCATCAAGAGCAATATAATTAGCATACCCCTTTTTAATTTCTGTTGCTAGACGGTCGGGCGGTATAATGTTTGGAAATCACACTTGTTGTTGCTCGTTAATGGTATAACCTTTTTCCAACGTTGACAGATGATTTTCATCGGTAAAAAGGGTACTTAAAACATCAAAAATCGTGCGAAAGATAATGTCATCAGCTGTTGTAATTTTTCTTTGTTGCAAAATTTTTTGTAAGGTTTTATTTTCCATTTTAAAATCTCCCATGGCAATATTTAATCATAGTTAACTTTGAAGCGGTTAAATATTTTCTTTTTTGGTCTAATATAATAATTATACTAAAAAAAGAATTAAAATGTTATAATTATTACAAGTATAAATAGGGAGGATACTAGTATGTTTTTATCATTTCTTATTGTAGCACAAAACAATCCTGTCAAACTAATGAAAACATTAATGTCAATTAAAGACCAAACTGATGATGATTATGAAATTGTTTTAGTTGATGACACTGGTTTTCAGTCCAAATCACCATCATTAGAGTTTATGAGTGAGCATTTTTATAATGTTGGGAAAAAAATGCAAGTAATTACAAATTTGCGGAGCCAAGGATTTTCATATGGTATTAATACTGCGATTACTATTGCCAAAGGTGATTATTTTATGATTGTTGATGAAGGTGAAATTATTCATAAAACAGCTGTTGCTGTTTTAAAAGAGAACGTGACAAAATATCAAGTTGAACATAAAAAAATTGATATCGTTGAGTTTCGTTTACATTATCCGCATTCAAAAGGTAATAGTGAGATTCGCAATAAAGCTAATATTTTATTATCGCCAAAAACAAATAAGGAAGTATTAGCATATACGCATTCGTTAGTTTTTACTAAAATTTTTCGTCGTAAATTGGTATTACAAAAAAACATTACCTTACTTGATTATCGTCGAACAGATGCTTTCTTTATTTACAATATTTTAGCATACACCAATGGTTTTTTAGCAATTGAAGATATTTTAGCTGACTATGAATTAGGAGATGTTAATTATAGTGTTTTTGATTTGTTGAAACAATGAATTTATATTTTTAATTTATATCGTGATTTGAACTTATATCGTGAATATCAAGAAGAATTAGAATATGCCTTCATTCGTTTTTGTCTTGTGACATTTTTACGCCTTGTTCGTTTGCAAAACAATAAAGCCTTATCGGTCAAAGCAATTCATAGCACTGAAAATAAATTGGAACGACGATATAAAAGTTTTGTTAAAAATAAATACATTAAAGATATTCAAGAACCAAAGTTTAAAATAATTGTTAGTGATATTAAAGGATTTATTAAAAATTGAAAACAGGAAAATATCAAATAAGATTTTATGTCAAAATTAGGCGATAAAACTAATCATTCGATGTCAAACAAAGATAGTAATGATGTAGCAATGACAACAACAACCAACGAAGATTATAACTTGCATCAATTAGCACGACCATTACGTGTTATTTTAGTGCGTTTTTTTGATATTATTCTTGCTAGTGTTCTCCCGTTAATTTTAACTTTAACAATGAATTCTTGAGATGCACAGCGAACAGTTTGAGCACCAATTGTGGTTATTGGAGTAACATTTTGCTTGTTCTTTTGTTACTTTGTTCTTTTGCCATATTTTTGGGATGGGAAAACGATTGGAAAGTTTTTGTTTCAAATTAAACTAGTTAATGCAGAACAAAAATTAAAATTAGGGGTTATTTTTACGCGAGAATTATTTATTATTTTTTTGCCCTGGTTTATTGTGTTATTAACAAATTTAAGTTTAAATTTAATTTTTCATGTGAATTTAGGTGATTTATTCCGAACAACTAACAAAAACCCAACAGCTTTAATTGTTATTAGAATCGTGACAACAATTTATTTTTTATGATATTTAGGTTTAATTTTTGCCGTTGTGTTAAATCCAAATCATCAGATTTTATTTGACCGTCATTTTCATTTGTTCAATGTTAGAACAAAACCAATTGTCAAAAAACAAAAAAAGGCCCCCAAAAAAACAATAACAAGAGATACTGAACATGTTCATTTACGAAAAGATCAACCAGGAAATATTTCTGATGAAGTTTTAAAAGAAATTGATGAATTATAAGGTAAAATGTAATTGTTTGAAGAGAAAGGACAGAAGAGTATGGGAAATGAATTGATTGAACATTTAAATCCAAATCAGCGTGAAGCTGTATTAGCAATTAAAGGTCCAGTTCGAATTATTGCTGGTGCGGGTAGTGGTAAAACACGGGTAATTATTAATAAAATTGCTTATTTAATTAAATATGCTAATTTAGAACCATGACGAATTTGTGCTGTAACTTTTACTAATAAAGCTGCAAATGAAATGAAGGAACGGATTGTTGCTTTAATTGGTGCTAATGGGAAGCGATGCAGGATTTCAACTTATCATGCTTTGTGTGTCCGAATTTTACGTGAAGATATTGTTGCTTTAAATTACGAGCGTGATTTTAATATTATTGATATGGCTGATCAAGAAAGTATTTTACGAAATATTTATAAGACATTTAATGTTAAATATGATGCCCAAGAAGGTCGCATCGTCAAGAATTTTATTAATAATTGGAAAAATGACTTTATTAGTCCAGCTAGTGCAAAGAGTAATGCTATTGGTGATGAAAAACGTTGAGCAGAGGTTTATGACCATTATGAAACGCGACTAAGAGAATTAAAAAGTCTTGATTTTAATGATTTAATTTTATTGACATATAAATTATTTAAGAATAATCCGGAAGTGTTAAAAAAGTGGCAAAACCGCTTTGACTATTTTTTAGTTGATGAATTTCAAGATACAAATGAATTACAATTTGATATCATTAAATGATTGGCTGGTGATAATCCTAACATTACAGTTGTTGGTGACCCTGATCAAACAATTTATTCGTGACGTGGGGCAAAAGTCAGATTAATTTTAGACCTTGAGAAATACTTTCCGGGGACAGAGACAATTATTTTGAATGAGAATTATCGCTCAAGTCAAAGTATTTTGTCATTAGCTAATAATTTAATTGCAAATAATAAAAACCGAGTTGAAAAGGACTTATTTACAAATCAGGCATTAGGCCAGTTACCGATTTTGTATTATGCCGCAAGTAGTATTGATGAAAGTGATTTTGTGGCGCGAAAAATTAAAGAATTAATTAAACAAGAAAGTTATGATTATAAAGATATTTTAATTTTATATCGAGCAAATCACTTATCACGTGATTTAGAAATTGCTTTAGCGGATTATGGTATTTCGTATCGTATTTTTGGTGCTTTCAAATTTTATGAACGAAAAGAAATTAAAGATGCTCTTGCGTTCTTAAAAATAATTATGAATAATGATCAGTTAGCGGTAGAACGAGTATTATTGTTGACCCCAAAAATTGGTCCAAAAGCGTTTGAACAAATTATGGCCCTTTTAAAAGAACAAGCAATTACTTTTACAACACTGTTAACAGATCATTTTGATTTATTACCAACAAATTTACAACATAATTTATTTGATTTACGTGCAGGGATTTTAGCTGCTTTAATGGAATTACCAAAAACAAAAACAATTGAAAATCTTTTAATGTTATTATTAAATAAAACTGGTTATCAACAACGTTTACGTGATAATTTTGAAGAAGAACGTGAAGAAAACATCTTAGAATTAATTGCTTCGGTTGTTAAATTTGACCAACAAAACGAAGAATTAATCGGGACTGATTTACTAGCTGAATACCTCCAATTAGTTTCTTTACAAACTGACAGTGACAGTGATAATTTAACTGATAATACTGTTTCTTTAATGACAATTCATAATGCGAAAGGATTAGAAAAAAAGGTTGTTTTTATTGTTGGTTTAAACGAAGGGATTTTTCCATCAAGTCAAGCCATTAAAATGGGCTATGATCAAATTGAAGAAGAACGTCGAACATTATATGTTGCGATTACGAGAGCACAAGAATTATTATTTTTGAGTCATCCGGAAGGTTATTCATATATTACAGGAAATGAACGTTTTCCTTCGCGTTTTATTAAGGAATTGGATGAAAATTTTTATCAAAGAGTTAATAGTGAATTATTTTTTAGTAAGTCAAAACCTTTTGTTATTCGTGATGGTGTTAAAACAAGTGGCGAAATTGTCTCATCTTTTCATTTACAGAAAAATATTGAACCAGTTTTTAAACCTAATTTATGGAAAGTAAATGATACTGTTAGTCATGATTTATTTGGGATTGGTGTTGTTGTAAAGATTATTGCCCAAAATGTCCAAATTGTTTTTCCAAGTCCATATAATGTTAAGATTATTTCTGCTGATAGTCAGGCAATTAAAAAAATCGGATAATGGAGGCTGAGTACGATGAAAATTAAAAATTATAAAGAGTTAGCTAAAATTGCTGGTTGTGGGGTCGGAACGATTTCTCGTTATTTTAGTGGTGGATCAATTAGTGATGAAATGCGCGAACGTATTAATGCGATTTTACAACAAAATGATTTTTTGCTAAAAAAAAATCATTTGCAGACGAATGCTACTTTATTAATTTTTGATAAAATATCAAAATGAACTTGCCAAATGCTTCAATTTTTATTTGATAAATTAGCCGATAATGATATTATGGTCAATATTGTTTTAATTAATGAGAATGAAAAACTATTTGATTTAAAGTTTCAGGCATTACAACAACAATGAAATATGAAAATAATTATTTTTACTAGTTATTATCAAGAAATTTCAAATTTAATAAAGAAATATGAAAATAATGCCAATGTGCTTATTTTTGGCCAACAAAATAATAAGTTTCAAGCATTATATTTTGATTTTGAAAAAATAATGTACCAATTAGTGACTAAAACTGCACCCCAAACAAACGCAACATTATATTTGTCATTAGGAACAGAGTGAAAAGCATTATATCGCGGTTATTTTAAAGCTAGTAACGATTTAAGTCTAATGACTAATTATCTTGTTTTAACTGGGACTGATTATGATGCTGATTTAGAAGCATTAACAAACACTATCATTGATAAACATATTGAAACAGTAATTTGTGTTGATGAAGATAGTTATTTTCTTGTCAAAAGTATTAAAACAGTAGCATTGAAAATTATTAATGTTAATTTTGATCCTAATTTATTACCTAATTATTTAACAGCAAATCAAGCCATTCAAATTGATTCTAATTGAATTATTGATCAGTTAATAACATTTTTAAGTTCCGATCTTCTCTCAAATGAACAACAAGAAGTTCCCGTTAAAATTATTGTTTAAAAAGATAAAAATGTTGAATGATAATATAGTTATTTTTATTTTTTTTGATATAATAAGTGAGTATATTTTAAAGGAGGAAATTTAATGGCATCATTTAAAGCTGTTATCGCAGATCCTGTTGGTATGCATGCTCGCCCAGCCGCATTGATTGTAGGAGAAGCCGGAAAATATCAGTCAGATATTACTATTTTCTCAGGAGGAAAAACTGGTAATCTGAAATCAATTATGACTATTATTGCGTTAGGAATTCATCAAGGTGCAGAAGTGGAAATTGTTGCATCTGGCGCTGATGAAGATGTTGCAATTGCGGGGATTGAAAAAGTAATGAAAGACAACAAGGTTATTTAAAACTTAGTTATTAAATATACAAGATTAGAATAAATACTACATTTTTGTAGTATTTTTTTATTTGGAATTGATTTGTATAGTATAATTCAAATATAACAATTAAAAAATATTTATTTTGGAAAAAATTTGAAAATATAATTATAAATTTTAGGCCCAATAAGTTATGTAATGGCATAGAACAAAGGAGGCTATAAAATTTATGAAAAAGATATTAATCGTTTTAGTTACCAGTATTTTAACAGGTAATACAATAATGCAATTTAAATCACCACTTAATCAACAGCAGAATTTGGAATTAACACAAAACAAGGTAGATGTTGAATTAATTAAAGATGAAAACGAAAATTTTGGTAAATATGATTCAAACCAAAATTTTCCAGCAATAATAAAATCAATTGTAGATTATTTTAACAGTGTTATTAATATACGTACTGATTTTAGGTTGACTACGAATACTGCTAAAGTTAGTAAAGACTGAATAAAAGAAGGTGTTATTAATGATTTTGAAATAATTTTAGAAAGTAATTTTTGAGATATAATGCGACATATTAATTTGGATTGTAAATTTAGTAATTTTATTCTACCGAAAAAGATTTCATATAAAGATACTAAACCAGGTTCGATTGATGTACAGATCGGAGTTAAAAGTACCTTGGATAAAGAATTTATGTGAACAAAAACATTAACCTATCAGATAATTTTACAACCTGTTATCTCGAAAAACAAAGCTGAGCATATTGTTATAAGCACAAGAGATAATAAGGAAGGTTTTAGTAATGGTTTTGCCTATAATAATCAACTTTATTTTACGAATGTAAATAGACTTATTCGTTTTAATCAACAAACATCTGAGGCTGATGTTGTGATGGAAATAGAAAATAATTTCACTACAAATGGTGTGCTTTATAAGGAGAAACTTTATTTTGGGGCAGAGGATGGTTATGTTTATGAATATAATCCTGCTAATAATGTAAATAATAAAATTTTAAAAGCAAATGGCATCATTAAAAGTAATGGAATTGTTGTAGCTAATAAACTTTATTTTGGAGCAGATGATTATAAGTTGTACCAATATAATGCCATAAACCAAGAAGCAAAAGTAGTGATGACAGCGAAAGGAGCAATTCGACATTCTGGAACCGCGTTTAATAATAAACTTTATTTTGGGGCAGAGGATGGTAGATTTTATATTTATGATCCGAAGTTAGAACATATTGAAACATGAAACTATGGTGCTGTTGTTTTTGATTCTGGTGTTGTTTTCAATAATAAGATTTATTTTATAGGAGTTATAGATAACATTGTTAATTGTCTTTTTAGAGTAGATCTTAAAGATGACACCGTTAAAGTAAGTACATATCGAAACAGAAGAAATATCTTTAGTTCAGCTATTATTTTAAATAATAGAATTTTCTTTTTAGTAAGTTGAGTTTCGCAGTCTGATCTTGTTGTGTTATATGAATTAAATCAAGAAGACCATAGTTTAAATTATATCAATAGTCTTAATTATGTTGGTCCATTGACACGTTGTTTAAATGGTATTATATGGCAGAATAAAATCCATTTTGTACATTCAAGTAATCTTATTAAATATGATCTTGTTAAAAATGAATTTGAATATGTTAAATTCAGCGGATATTATTTTGGGACATGTGGTGTTATTTTGAATAATAAACTTTACTTTGAAGTTATACTGAAAGGTATTCTTGAATATAATTTGCCAACAAGTTATTAAAGGATTTTTATTTTTCAAATAGTAAAAGATAATATCATAAAATAATAAGAAATTAAATTTATCATTTTTTTATATAGTTTTTAATATGTCTTAGTCTAGTGTCAATTAGAATAGCAAACGCTTGTATTTTACGAGTCAAGGGTTTATTTCAATTAATTTTGGCAGAAAACAACCTTTCATTTTTCAAACTTTTGTTAAGAAAAATATGGATATGGGTTTTTTATCATTTTTGTTAAAAATTATTATATAATATTTTTGAGGTGTATGTGATGGTAATTCTTGCAATTGAAACAAGTTGTGATGAAACTAGTGTTGCGATTTATAAAAATGGCAAAATTTTAGCAAATATTATTTCGTCTCAAATTAGTGAACACACAAAATATGGCGGTGTTGTTCCAGAACTTGCGTCTCGTTTGCATTTAAAAAATTTTCCATATGTTTTACTAGAAGCTTTACAAACAGCAAAAGTAAAAGCTACAGATTTACAATACATTGCCTACACAGCAAAACCGGGTTTAATTGGTGCTTTACATATTGGTAAAATAATAGCTGAAACTTTAGCTAGTTATTTAGCAATTCCAATTTTGCCATTAAATCATTTATATGGTCATATTTATGCTAGCGCAATTGATAATAATTTTTTATTTCCCTTATTAGCGGTGCTTGTTAGTGGTGGCCATACACAATTGATATTAATGAAAAAACACTTGGATTTTGAAATTTTAGGTTCAACATTAGATGATGCAATTGGTGAATGTTATGATAAAGTTGCACGTATGTTAAAAATGGGTTATCCTGGTGGGCCGATTATTGATAAGTTAGCATTAACGGGTACGTCAACTGCTTATCATTTGCCACTGCCGTTAAATGACCAAAGTTATAATTTTTCTTTTAGTGGTTTAAAATCAGCAGCAGCTAATTTAATTACAAAAGAGAACAGTAAGGGGGACCTTAATCTACCCAATTTTTGTGCCACTTTTCAAAAAACTTGTGTTGATATTATTATGCGAAAAACAAAATTAGCAATCCAAAATTTTCAACCGAAGATGGTTACCTTAGTTGGCGGAGTTTCTGCTAATAGCGCCTTACGAACAGCAATGTTAGCATTAGCAACACCAAACTTACAGATAATCATTCCAAAATTAGAATATTGTACTGATAATGCTGCAATGATTGCACAATTAGCAGCCCAAGAATTATTGGAAAATAGAATAAAAGGAGACTAGATTACAATGGCATCGTTTTTATCAAAATTAGAGACATTTGATTCAAAGAATTTTACCAAAAAAGAAAATGAAATAATTAAATATATTAAAGAAAATATGAAAGAAGTAACAACAATGAATATTGAAGTTTTAGCACAACAAGTTAATACTGGTTATAGTGCAATTTATGGTCTGTTACGAAAAATGCAAATTAAAGGTTATCGTGATTTTTTAATTGCGATTGCAGCAGATATTGAAATTAAATCATTGGATTTTGAAAATATGGAAAGTTTAATGAAAAAAACATATTTTGATATTCTTAATCAAAATGATACGATGATTAATAATGATGTAATGAATCAAACGATTAATGCTATTAAAGGGGCATATCGAATTTTTGTGATTGGAATGGGTTCAACTAATGCTTTGTCACAAACTTTAGCATTGGAATTATATCGCTTTGGTTTTAATGCCTTTAATTTGGATGAAAATGAAGAAGATTTAATGGTTCGTTCTCGTTTTATGAATAAAAATGATTTAATTTTAGCTTATTCATTATTTGGTGATAATGAATCAGTTAATAAAGCTTTAACAATTGCGAAGGAAAAAGGAGTTACAATTGTTGCCATTTCTGGGAAAGATATGTCAAAAGCAGTTCAATTATCAAATTGATCACACATTATTTCTACTCCTAATCAGCGTGCTAATGACCATAAGATTTATGTCAATAAACTATTACCTTGAATGTATTTTACTGATCATTTAATTAATAAAGTTTGATCATCAGATATCGTTGATAAAGAGTTCATAATGGCACAACAAGATAATCGTTGGGATTATTAACAAATGGAAAATATTTCAATTCTTTCCAAGTTATCAATGATTCAAGGGAGTTGTACTAAAAAAGAAGTTCGAAT
The DNA here is from genome assembly GCF_030060925.1 of Spiroplasma sp. SV19. Classification (NCBI taxonomy): domain Bacteria; kingdom Bacillati; phylum Mycoplasmatota; class Mollicutes; order Entomoplasmatales; family Spiroplasmataceae; genus Spiroplasma; species Spiroplasma sp. SV19. The sequence goes on along the minus strand of NZ_CP045455.1, from coordinate 645,526 downwards.
TGCTAATTACATTCGGGATAATGTTCGTAATATTCGCAATATTAAGATTGAAGAATTGTCAAAAGCAACGGGGATTGGTTATTCACCAATTTATTCGCTAATTGATAAATTAGGTTTTAAGGGTTATCGTGATTTTATTATTGCAATTGTTGCGGAACAAGAACGTTTAGAAACTAATAATTTAAATTTAGAAGCAACAGAAAATATCTTTTTATACTATCAAGATATTTTGCAACGTAATAATCAAATTTTTCATAGTGATAAATTATTAGAAACAGTCACCTTATTAAAAAAAGCAAAAGCAATTTATTTAGTTGGGGTTGGTAATACCGGTTTAGCAGTAAAAGAATTGGCTAATCGTCTCTTTAGTTTTGGTTTTGCTTGCAGTATCTTAGTAGAAGATGAAAATAATACCATTATGCGAGCAAGTTTAATGCAACCAGATGATTTATTAATTTGTATGAGTTTAGAAGGAAAAACACAAGCTGTTGTTGCCGCAGCAAAAGAAGCAAAAAATAATGGGGCAAATGTTGTTGCTGTTACTTCAAAATATAATTCTGATTTATCAAAATATTCTGATGTTAACCATATTGTTATTTCATCATCGTTATATGAAAAAAGTGAGATTTTTATTTCTGTGCTATTACCATTAATATATTGAAATGATAATTTAATTCAGGTGTTATTATCAATGGATAAAGAACATCAATATTTAGAAAACAAGGTTAAAAGTAATAAAATTTTAAAAAAGTATCGTTAAATTATCAGGAACTAATGTTCCTTTTTATTTTTTATAGTACAATATAAATTAAATATAGAATATTAAAAGGAGATTAAAATGACACCACATATTAATGCCAAAAAAGAAGATATTGCTAAAACAGTTTTAATGCCCGGTGATCCATTACGAGCTAAATTTATTGCGGAAACTTTTTTAGAAAATGTAAAATTAGTAAATGAAATTAGAAATATGTATATGTATACTGGAACTTATCAAAATAAGCCAATTACAATTGCGGGTAGTGGAATGGGTTGTCCAAGCATTGGGATTTATTCATATGAATTATTTAAATTCTATGATGTTGATAATATTATTCGGATTGGTTCAGCAGGAAGTTATGATGCTTCATTAAAAATTTATGATATTGTTAATGTAACGGGTGCTTATGGAGAAAATAATTTTGCTCAAATTGTTGCTGGTGTTAATGATAAAGTTCTTGCGGCTTCCAAATCTATTTTTGAAACAATTGAAGAAGTGGCTCAAACTGTTAAGATTAAGACTTATCCGGGAATTGTCCATTCATCTGATGTCTTTTATCGTAAAAATGCCGATGATTGAAAAAGGATTAAAGCTGAATATAACACTGTTTGTGTTGAAATGGAATCGTTTGCGTTGTTTGCTAATGCTTTAGCATTAAATAAAAACGCTGCAACACTATTAACAATTTCAGATTCATTTATTTCCGGTGAAGTTACTTCGGCTGCTGAACGCCAGAATAATTTTCATCAAATGGTTGAATTAGCATTACAAAGTGCAATTAAATTATAGAAACAAAGAAGGAGACAAAAAATGACTACAGTTTTACAAATATATCAAAATCAAATTCAAGATCAAAGTGAAGTTACAATTTTAGGATGAGTTCGTTCAAATCGTAGTAGTGGGAAATTAGGTTTTTTAGTTGTTAATGATGGAACTATTTTTGATAATGTGCAAATTGTTTATAAAGCAGAGCAGTTACCTAATTTTTTAGAACTTAGTGGGATTCGTATTTCATCAGCGGTAAAAGTTACCGGAACTTTTTGTTTAACTCCAACGGCCAAACAGCAATTTGAAATTCAAGCAAGTAACATTGAAATTCTTGACCAAGCAAGTGAAGACTATCCGTTACAAAAAAAAGAACATACTTATGAATATTTACGTGAAATTGCCCATTTGCGGGCAAAGACTAATACTTTTAATGCAATTTTTCGAATTCGTAGTAGTAGTGCTTTTGCAATTCATGAATTCTTTAATAAAAATAATTTTATTTATGTTCATACCCCAATTATTACAAGTAATGATGCTGAAGGAGCTGGAGAATCGTTTGTTGTCACAACAAGAACCGATGATAATTATGCCGAGGATTTTTTTGGCAAAAAAGCTAGTTTAACAGTTTCTGGTCAACTTCATGCTGAAGGTTTTGCCCAAGCTTTCCGCCAAGTTTATACTTTTGGACCAACCTTTCGTGCCGAAAATTCTAATACAACAAAACATGCGGCAGAATTTTGAATGATTGAACCAGAAGTTGCTTTTATTGATTTAACGGAAAATATGGACTTGATTGAAGCAATGGTAAAATATATTATTAATTATTTATTTAATAATAACCGTCGTGAACTTGAGTTCTTAAATAACAATGGTGATGACCAGTTGTTGGCAAGATTACAAAATGTTGTTGATAATGAATTTGTGCGTCTTTCATATACTGAAGCAATTACAATTTTACAAACAGCAATAAAAAATGGTCATCAATTTGAGAATGTTGATATTTTTTGAGGAATGGATTTGCAAACTGAACATGAAAGATATTTATGTGAGCAAGAAACTAAAAAACCAACTTTTTTATTTAATTATCCAAAGGATATTAAAGCTTTTTACATGAAAGTTAATGAAGACAATAAAACAGTAGCGGCATGTGATTTACTAGTACCAGGAATTGGCGAATTAGTAGGTGGAAGTGTTCGTGAAAATAATTATGATAAGATTATTGCCCGTTGTCATGAATTACAAATTCCAACAGCAGATTTACAATGGTATTTAGATTTACGAAAATATGGTTATTGTAAAAGTGCTGGGTTTGGTCTTGGTTTTGAACGATTGGTAATGTATGTAACAGGAACATTAAACATTCGTGATGTTATTCCGTTTCCACGTACTCCCCGTAACTTGTTATTTTAATTTGATGCATACAAAAATTTTATTGCAAAATAAAATTTTTCTTCTGTTATAATTTTAGCATTGCATAGATAAAGAGATATATTATTTAACTTAGTTATTTTTTATATGAAAGGAATATATAAATGAACGAAGTTATTAAGCAATTACGAATTCATAAAGGTTTGACCCAACGTGAATTAGCAAAAATATCTGGCTTACAACAATCAACAATTTGTCGAATTGAAAAAGATTGTTCAAAGACTAGTTGAAACAAAATTCTAAAATTACTAGTTGCGTTAAAATTAGATGTTAAGAAATTTATTGATAAACTATCGGCATATAATGAAACTAAGGTTTATGATTTTTTATCCTTAATTATTGATAATCCCAAAATTCGTAAAGAACTTGATCAAAACCCACGTGTATTAGCGTTAAAGGTTTTACGAATTTTTACTAATTAATTTAAAGTAGTTAGATAATATTGTCTTACCATGCAGTTGAAGCAACTATGAAGAAAAATGAAGACCAAAAGGGTCTTTTATCTTTTTTAATCCTGTTTTTACAAATTAATGATATAATAATAAGAAGTAGTTATTAATTTAATGTTATAAAATAAGGAGCAATGCGGTGAATTGGGATTATTATTTTATTTTTGATGGGGATGGAACAACACAAACATTGCGTTGTATTTGTAAAACAGCTGATGATGCAAAGCAAGCATTAGAAGATTGTTATTTAGATAGTAAATATAACACTGATATTGTTAAACAAATTTCATTTTGTTTAATTTTTACCTTTGATAATACAACGGATAATTATGAATTAAATAAACGAGCAACAGAAGAGTTTATTAAAGAATTATCTGTTTGTCAGCAATGCAATCGGGTAAAAAGTAAGTTAGATCGCCACCACCTTTGCTCAGAATGTGAAAGTGAATTATTAGGAACTGAAACATTTCAATGTGATTTGTGTAAAAAACATCGGCTTGTTCGTGATGATTTTAACCGCGAATTATTTGGAAAATTATTAGTTAATAATAAAGAATATTTAATTTGTTTCAAATGTGCGGCACAAAATTATCATATTCCAGGGCAAGAAGAAAGGGTGGAAACATAGTGAATGAGACAAAGAATTTGTATATAGTGTTTTATACTGAAAATGCACTTTATCCAGATCAAGCTAAAGTTGTAAAAATTTTTCTAAATCAAGCAGAAGCCAACAAATATTTGTTAACAAAAGTGACCTTGAATGGCAAGAAAGTTCCAAAAGATAATAAATGAGTCCTCAAAGTGTATTCTTATGTTGGTTCAAATGATCGTTATGAATATTCAAAATGAGAAACGGGTCAATTTAAAAATGCCATTGGTAATTGTATTCATTGTCATGAATACTTCTTACGAGAAAATAATGCCAATATGTGTGAAAGGTGTTTGGGTCAAGTTAAACAAGGTTTAAAAGAATGCGAAGTTTGTCATAACTTTTTCAATCCTGTTGGAGTTAAATTTGTTTCAAATGGTGATGTTTTTCCATCGTTAGCTTGTCCTGCTTGTTCAAAAACATTAATTAAAAATTTGCAAATTACAATTAAATAATGCAAAATCTTTTAAAACCTGGCGATATTGTTATGGCTGATCATTTTGATAAATTTCAAAATTGATCACGTCACCCGTTTATTATTATTGGTCTTGTTGACCAATATGCCTTGGGATTACAGTTTAGTTCTGTTAAAAAAGGAACTGGAAAAGCAATTGGTTATTTTGATAAAATGATTTTAGATACAATGTATCAACATGAGGCATTACAACCAGAGGAGAAATCTTTTGATGAACTTTGGGAAAATTTTTTTAAAACAAATGAAAGTAAATTTGAAACAATTGATTTAGATCATGAAGATGGATTTGAATATTGGTCACGAGCTAATTTGAATGACTTATATTTATTTGATTTAGAAGATGCTTCGGCATATCACTTTGATCAGAAAAGTAACATTTCACCAACAACTTTTCAAATCATTATTGATAAATTAAAAAAATACCAATGAGAAAATAACATCATAGCAAAAATATTACAAAATATTAAGTAAAAATTAATTGATTTAATATCGGAGGTTTTTGTATGTTTAAATGAAATAATAAAATTCTATTTTATGTTCGCTTAGGAGCTTTGTTAGCAATATTATCCTTTTTAATTGCTGATTTAGTTTTAACAATTGTTGACCCACAACCCCAATTCAAGGAGTTAGGTTATGCGGAACGAGTATCAAATTATTATGCTTTTTTTACAACGCAAACTAATTATATTGTTGCAATGTATTTTTTTGCTTATTTATTTGAAGGCAAGTTTGCAAATTGTAAGCCTAGTTATTTAATAAAATTAGCAGTTACAACATATATTACAGTCACAATGTTAGTTTTCTGGTTAGGAATTTTTACAAATACTCAAGATTCTAACCAATATGATGCTTTTTCTTGGGCATCAACAATTGTGTTACATTTAGTGATTCCGGTTAGTATGATTATTAGTTATATTTTAACATCGGGGAATTTTAAATATGATATTAAAAAACATTATAAATTAGCATTATGGTTGATTTTAATTTACCCGGTTTCATACTTTATTATTATTTTAATTCGTGGAGCATTACGCCATTTAGATCATAGACCAGCCAATACATGATATCCATATTTTTTCTTAAATGTTTATCAAGAATGAGGATGATTAATTTTAATCTTTGCCTTTGTTTGTATTTTAAGTTTATTTATTGGTTTACAATATTTATATATCTTTTTAAATAATAAATTATATCATAAATATCATGGTGAAACATTAAATAAACGTGTTAATGAGAAAGTATTTGGAATTAAAGAAAATAGTGTAACATTACAAAACAAAGATGTTTTTATCCCACAAACCCTATTAAATATTTTTTATAGATAATTTAATTTTTACAAATTTTATGTAACTCCTCACTAATATTAACTTTTTAAAGTTAAAATATTAGTGAGGAATTTTATTATGACAACAAAACACCAGAGCAAAAATTAAAGTGATTCAAATTATTATTTGAAAATAGGTGAACATCTGAAAGAACAAGTGAAGAGGACAGGAAATATTGTTAAAGATTGTTTTTTTGAACAAAATAAAATAGATTTTCTTAACAACAATTTTTAATAATGTACAATTTATTTGTACATTATTAGTGCTTTTAAGTCATCTTTTTAGGGGGAAATTTATTATGAAAAGCTCAAATCTAATTAATGATATTCAAAAACTTGCCGAAAATGATAATGGTTCAGTTCGTTATGTCATCTCAAAAGAACTTTTAAAACATCTTAATAATATTATACATCTTAATATTACTAAGCTTAGTCAATTAACAAGTTGTAGTAAATCTGCAATTGTTAAATATTGCAAAGATTTAAATTTAGAGGGGTATAAAGATTTAATTCGTGTTCTTTCATTTGAAGCAAGAATTTTAGAACCAATTGCAAAACAAGATAACAAAAATGTTGAACAAAAGTTGGCATTTTATCAATTAAAAATTGAAGAAAATTTTAATTATATTAATCATAATTATGTTGAACAATTTATAAAAGTTATTAATCTTTTACAACCTGGTCAGAATATTTATTTATTTGGGAAAGGACCTAATATTAATGTTTGCAATGTCTTTCATAACTATTTAATTAAATTAGGATATAATACTTTTTTTTCAAATGATTTAGATGTTCAATTAAAGTTAGGATCCTTAATTACACAAGATGCGGTTGTCTTTATTTTTTCGTATTCTGGATTAACAAAAAAAATAATAAATTTATATAACATTGCAAAAGAAAGAAATAGTAAAATTGTTTTTATTTCATCAAATTTTTTATCACCAATGTATCAAAAAGATAACATTAATATTATGACTCTTAATAATGAAGAAATTCTACCTGATGCACAGAGTAGTGTTATTTCCTTTACAATGATTGTGATGGAAATTATCTTTTTATTAAACGAAAAACTTATTTCTAAATAGGAAACTAGTTCAAGAGTTTTAAAATTCATAGACAGGCATATTGCTCCTAACTATAATCTAAATTAGGAGGATTATATTATGCGGTTTATTACAAAAAGAAAGGATAATTTTGCTTTAAAAGTTGATCAGGATAAATCATTAGCTTTAGATGATTTAAAACATGCCAAAAAAGGAATTCGAAAAATGGTTCAAAAATTTGGAAGTTTTATGGCGGGAATGATTATGCCAACCGTCAGTCTTTTGATTGCGTGAGGTTTAATGGCGGCGATGTTTTTAACAAATGTTCAAGGTGAATCAATTGGTTGATTTAATGTTCCGGCCCTTGGTCGTTTTGTTGGACCCACTATGAAATACTTAATTCCATCCTTAATTGGATTTATGGCTGGTAAAATGATTTATGATGTGCGTGGTGGAATGCTTGGAGCCTTTGTGACTTTTGCGGCGATTATTGGAAATGACTGAGTTTATGATCAGTTTGGAGCAACAATTTTGTTAATTAATGGTAAAACAATTAATGCTAGTAATTCCCCAAACCAAATTATTGGGGCAATGATTTTAGCCCCGCTAACGGTTTATGGTTTTAAAAAAATAGAAAAATTATATATTAATCGTGTTAAAGTTGGTTTTGAAATGTTAGTAAAAAATTTTAGTTTGGCTTTAATTGCGATTATCTATGCCATTATGATTTTTTATGCATGAGGATGAATAATGTTTGGGATTAGTTGAGTAATGATTAGTATTATTAACCTTTTTACAAAAACACCATGAGTTTTTCCCTTTATGGCAATTTTAACAGAACCATTACGGGCAATGTTTTTAAATAATGCTCTTAATCATGGGGTTATGGTACCGTTAGGAACTGAAGATGTTGTTCGTCAGTTAGATAATGGTGTTATTAACCCAGCAAGTTGATTTTTTATGGTTGGTGGAAATCCTGGTCCGGGTTTTGGATTATTGTTAGCATATGTTGTTTGAAGAAAACAACAACGTGCTGCTGCACTAGGAAGTAGTCCAATTCAATTACTAGGAGGAATTCATGAAGTGCATTATGTTTATATTGTTGCTGAGCCAATTATGATTTTAGCAACAATTAGTGGTGCTTTTGTTTCGTTAGGAGTTGTTGCTATTTTTAGTGGTGGAACGCGGGCTGTCATTTCTCCTGGTAGTTTAATCTCTGTTATTGCAATGTCCCCAACAGCAATTAAAATTGCAATTAATATAATTGCTGTTCTTGCAGGAGCGTTAACTGCTTTTGGTGTTGCTTCATTTATTATGATTTTTAAACGTCATCATAAAACTGACCAATTGATTGTTAATGTAACAGATGAAGGGATTGCTTTTCAAGATCCAGTAGTTTCGTTGTCACAAGATAGAAAAAAAACGCCAAATTTTAATTGAGCAAAGGCAAAGTTATTAATGGTTGCTTGTGATGCCGGAATGGGCTCAAGTGCCATGGCGGCGGCTATTTTACGGAAATGATGTGAAAAAAATAATATTGATATTATTGTTAAAAATTGTGCTGTTAAGGATTTAACACCAGATGTTGATATTTGTGTTACAATGAAAACTTTTGCTGATATTGCGCACGAAAAAATTCCTAATGCTTATATTTATCCTGTTTCTCAATTTTTAGGAAAAAATATTTTTGATAATTTACATGCTGAATTAATTACTCATAAACAAAAAAGAAAACAACAGAAAGAGGAATAAAAAATGATTTTACAGGCAAAAGATATTTACCTTAATAAAAGTTTTAGTAATAAATCAGAAGCAATTGAATATGTTGGGAATTTAATGATTGAGAAAGGGTGAATTAATGAATCATATAAAAAAGGAATGTTTCTTCGTGACCAGAAAGTGAGTGTTGCAATTGGCAATTACTTGGCAATTCCTCATTGTGAAGAAACCGAAAATATTAATGAAGAGGGAATTATTTTTCTAAAATTAAAAGATGAACTGCAGTGAGATCACCAGCCGATTCGGTTTGTGATTGGACTAGCTTTAAAGGGAAACCATCAAATTGATACTTTACAAGATATTGCATTTTTATTTTCTGATGAAGATACTGTATTAGATTTTTATCAAAAGTGTTCAACAGTGTCAGAGATTATTGCGTATCTTGCCAATGAAGAATGAGCAAATTAGAGAGGAACAAAGACAAATGAAAACAATAGGATTAATTGGATTAGGAAAAATGGGAATTAATATTATTCAAAATATGAAAAATAATAGCTATGACCCAATTGGATATGATATTAAGCAAACAGAATATGCTTTTCTGGCAGCTAAAAACATTAAAACCGCCCAAAGTTTAGATGAATTAATTATAAATTTACCAAAGCCACGTTATATTATGTTACTTGTTCCAACTGGGGAAATTACCGAGAAAGTTTTTTCGGAAGTAATTGAAAAACTAGCACCAGATGATTGTGTTATTGATGCTGGGAATTCTTTTTACCAAGATTCAATTCGCCGATCATCAATTGCCAGTGAAAAAGGAATTCATTTTGTTGATTGTGGAACGAGCGGTGGTTGGAATGGGGCTTTAAAAGGTAGTTGTTTAATGGTTGGTGGAAAATTAGAAGTTATTAAAGTGCTAACACCATTTTTTGAATCATTAGCTGTTGAAGATGGGTTTTTGCACACAGGACCAGTTGGTAGTGGGCATTATGCAAAGATGATTCACAATGGGATTGAATATGGAATGATGCAAGCCTTAGCAGAAGGATATGAAATTCTTTATAATTCAGAGTTTAATTATAATTTAGCAAAAATTAGTCATTTGTGAAATCGTGGGAGTGTTATTCGAAGTTGATTGATTGAATTAATGGCAGAAACTTTTCATAATGACCCAACATTAGATAATTTAAAAGGCGTTATGAATATGAATGGTGAAGGCCTTTGAACGGTGCAAGAAGCTTTAACACAAGGAACGCCAGCTCCAATCATAGCTTTATCAGTAATTATGCGCCAACGTAGTCAACAAAATGATACTTTTGCAGGAAAGGTGGTTGCAGCACTTCGCTTTGCCTTTGGTGGTCATGATATTGTTAAAAATAAGTAGGATTTGGGAGTTTAATTATTATTAGATTGTAAATGAAATTAACAGAACTTTGCTTTTCAAATAATTTGTAAGAATAGTTGTTGTTATTCTAAATAAAATTTACTGTTAAAAGTCTCAAATATTTCTTATGACAAAAATAGGGACAGTGTTAAGTTAAAAAACTGTCAATATCTAGCAAAAATTTCGCAAAATTATTTGATTAATAACTGGTTCATAGTATATCTGTCATATCATGGATGATTTGCTTTTGGTTTATGACTTTTAGATTTTGGTAATTTATTTTCTATCTTTTTAATGTTAGAAGTATATTCTAATAAAGTAGAAATTTTATTTTCATGTTTTAAATATAATATTTCATCAAATGTTTTAATTATTATAACTTTTGCTTTTGGTTTAAAAGTTTTTAATTTTTTATTATCATATGCCGTATATTTTTTATTTTTATAGCTAATTGATGAACCATTATTTGTTACTCTTGTTGAAGTTATTGATAAAAATAAATTAATTTTTTCACTCGCAGGTGCATCAACAAATAAAGAACCAATTTATTTGAAATGAACAAAGATAATTTGCAAATATTAATTTATAAAAAGCGAATTAAATTCAAGGAATGCACAACTAGTTTTAATCAAGGGTGTGTTTGAATAACTTATAAGTTAAATATTCCAGGAGGGCAAATTCAATGAATCTAGTCAAAAGTAACAAACGAATAAAGGTATTAGAAATTTTTGGTGGAATTGAATCCCCAAGAAAAGCTTTAGAACATTTAGGTTATGATATTAAGTCAACTGATTATATTGAAGTTTTAGACTATGCAACAATTGCATATAATCGTTTGTTTAAAAATAAATATTCACCACAAGATGTTTGGAAATGAACTACTCAAATTGATTTATTGGTTCATGGTTCACCTTGCCAAGATTGAAGCAACGCTGGGAAAAAGAACATTGAATCAACTAGGAATTTATTATTTTTAGAAACAATTAGGATAATTGAAAAAAATGAGTGCATAAACTTAAATATATTGTTTGAGAAAACGTTAAAGGCTTATTACAAAAATGTAAGCATAAATATGGTTACTGTCTTGCTTGTGATGATTTTAAAGGTATCCTACTAGATCAAAAAGATTTTTCTTGCTATGAAAATGATGTAAATTGTCAGGAATATATTAACAAGATAATTATTAATAATGAAAAAAGAAAAAAAGACTTGTTAGAAATTAACAATTTAATTATTGCAAAAGATAATTTAAAAGATTATTTAGATAATTCGGAGTTAGATGAAAATAACAATATTATCAGCATTAATGAAATAAAAAATAAAATAATTACTTTAGAGAAACAAATAAATCAATTAGATAAAAATTTAACTTCTGAGAGAAAGGTGTGTCATTGTAAAAACTTGCCTTTGGCAAGTTTTCTTCAAAAATTACTAGGTAATTTCTTTTGTAAAAAGTTGTTTGCTTCTAGTTTCACAAACTTTTTTTTTTTTTTTTTTTTTTGTTCAGAATATAACCAAAGATTTAAAAATTTTATTAAAAATGATGTTGAAATTAGTTTACAATAATTGATGAAGAAATAAGAAATCATCAAAAAAATAAAATATAAGATAAAATTTTGATATAATTAAAATGAGTTTATAAATAAAATTCGAAAAATTTGGAGAAACAAATTATGAAAAAATTATTAAGTATATTAGGAGTTGTAGGATTATCTAGTACTTCAATTAGTGCTATTGCTTGTACTGCTCCAAACATTGACTGACCAAAAGACCCTATTAAAAAAATTAATTTAACAGAAGTAGCAAATAAAATCAAAACTATTGATGGGACTACTTTATTTTTAAATGATTCAATTAATGATGAAGCGTTAGAATTAATTTATACTTTTTTACCAGAAAAAGTTAATATTAGTTATGAACAAACACCAATTTATGTTGTTGGAACATCAAATATAAATGTTAAAATTTGACAAACAGATTTAACATCAAATTTTTTAGCAAATGTTACAATAAAAATTAACAATATTCAACCAAAACCAACGCAAGTAGATTTAGACTCAATTGCAGCAAATTTAACTTCTATTAATGGGAAAAGTTTATTTTCAGGACAAAAAAATGATGAAATTTCAAATTTATTAAAAAATATTATTAATGATATTAAGGTTAAATTTGAATTTAAAAACCCAAATGATGTTTTAAATGTTGGTGATAATCTTGTTAATATTACATTAATTGATCGAAATTATTTAACAAATACAAAAGAAGTAGCAGTGACAGTCAAAAATGTTCAATTGGCACCAGTTAAAGTTGATCTTAATTCAATTATTACTAATAGAAATCTAGGTGAGATTTATATTGGCACCGCGTTAGAACCTGATGGCACTAAAATTTCTAATGTATTAAAAACAAATAACACAAATTTAATGATAAATAAAGTTAAAGTTATAAATGTTAAAGTTAATAATTTTGTTGGTTCAGCTGTAATAACTCCTATTGATAATATTTTTTATTTTAATGATGTTACAGTTAATTTTACAATTACAAATATTGAAGCAATGCCAACTGAGTTTGTTCCTATGCATAGTTTTATAAATGCAGGAGATGGAGCAATATATTTAATTTCTAATGATTATAAAGTATATAAGTTGTTAGCGGATGGATCTAATTTTGAAGCTGTTTTTAAAAATAATTATAAAGTTTTTGATTTAAAAATAACATCTAATGGAACTATTTATATTGGAACAGAAAGTGGATTATATAAATCTTCAGATAATGGCAATAATTTTATTAATGTTGGTGCTAGTTCAAATCTAGAAGTAAATGATATTTATCTTTCAAATAATAATAAAAGAATATATATCAAAGACAAAGAAGAGAAACTTTATCAATATGATGACGAAAAAAATACTTTAACAACTGTTCCAGAAACTGGTTTTACAATGTTTGGAGAAATTAGTCAAGTTCTTGTTACTAATGATGGTACTGTATATTTTGTTAATAAATCTAGATATGATAAAACAAAGATTGGTTTGTCAAAATGAAATAAAACTATGAGTAATCTTCAAAAAATAACAGAATTAGAAGGAATAATTATTAATAAATTACAAGAAGATCAAAGGGGAATAATTTTTGTTACTACAAATAGTGGTTTATATAAGTCTTCAGATAATGGTAATAATTTTTTAATAGTAAGTGAAATAAAAGGACTGGTTGATGCAATTTTTATTAATTCTGCGGGAGATGTTTATGTAGCAGGAAACATAGTTTATAAATGTGCTTTTAATGAAGGCACATTTAAGAATGTAACTTCAACTCCAAGTCATGGAGAGATTGAAGTTCTTAAAGTAGATCAAAATAATAATATTTATTATATTACAGTTTATGGTTCAGTTCATAAAAACAATAATATTAACCTTGCCACTTCTGGTTTATCTCCTATGGACTTTACAATTGATAAAGCTGGTAATTTATATTTTGCTTCAATGAGTGCTTGTTGAAAAAGTGTTAATTTTTAAAACTGTCTTTTGTTGTAATATTTAATATGTAATTAAAAACTAAATAATTTGCTCCAATTTGCGGGTAAGTAACAAAGTATGGATTTATTAAAAAAATAAATCTTTTTTATTTGTTAAATTATAAGTTTTATAATTTTGTTTGATCAATTGTAAAATGTTTGTTTCCCTCTATAAAATAATTTAATTAACTGATTTAATGAATAGGTTTTAAGATAATATTTATGACATAAATTAAAATAATTCGATAAATTATTATAAATATAATTTGTTTCCTTAGTTGCTGTAACTTGCCTATATCATTTTTTAAAACTACGATGTAATTTATATAACTCGTTTTCTGTAATAATACTTGCTATCATTTTAAACCTCCTAATTTAATTTTAAAGATTTAGGTGGTCTTAAATGTGTATGGTTTTTACACAGTGTTAAGTTAAAAAACTTGACTCTTTTTTTTATTTAAGGTATGATACATAAGATGTTAAGTTTCATAGTTTAACAGGAAAAAAAATTAGAAAGGAAAAGATTGATGGTAAAATTACGTTTAAAAAGAACAGGTAAAAAGAAGGCAGCATTTTATCGAATTGTTGCAACAGATGCTCGTGTCAAACGTGATGGGGAATATATTGAATTAATTGGAACATATAATCCTCTTAATGGGGATGTGAAAATTGATCAAGATATTGCTTACAAGTGATTATCAACAGGAGCACAGCCAACTGATACAGTCCGTAATTTATTAAGTAAAGAAGGTTTAATGACTAAATTACATAATGAACGACAAGCTTCAAAACCCAGAAAAAGCACAAAAAAATAGTTATAATTTAAAATTTTAACAGTTGACAATGTATATTACAGAATTTAAAAATTTAATTGAGCCGTTAATTTCTCAAGACAATAACGAACTATATTATGAGATTCGACAGTTGCCAGAAACAAAAACAGGTGAAATTGATTTATTAGTAATGTGTAGTGAAGAAGTTTTTGGGTATGTTGTTGGTAAATCAGGTTTAATTGCCAATAGTTTGCGAGCATTATTAAACATTAGAGGACAAGTTGATCAGCATAAAGTTAATATTAAATTTGAGGTTTTTTAAATGGAAGATTTATTAAAAATTTTTAGAATTAATAAACCGCATGGAATTAAAGGGGAAGTTAAGGCAACCTTATTAATTAACATCAAGGATGTAAAACAGTTAGTTAATAAGTTAATGTTTTTAAAGTTGCCATTGCTTTATCAACCAGTAACATTAATTAAAATTACACTTGCTAATCAAAGTTATATTCTTAAATTTAAAGAATTTAATAATATTAATGAAGTGCTAGGTTTTAAAGAATGTTATTTGTTATGCCAAAAGGCGGATTTGGAATTAGCAACAATTATTAGTCAAGAAGATTTAACTAATTTTAAAGTTTTTTATCAAAATGTTGTAATTGGAACATTATTGCATCAATTTGAAACAAAAGCACATGTTGTTTTTGAAATTAAAAAAACTGATGAAACAAAAATGATGATTCCATATGTTGATGAATACATTGAACAAATTGATTTGTCTCAACAAAAAATAATTTTAAAAAAGGTGATTTAAATGAAACAGTTTACAGTATTGACTTTATTTCCAGAAATGTTTAATGATTTTTTAACAACATCAATTATTAAAAAAGCTTTAGCAAAAAAATTAATTACAATTAATATTGTTAATCTTCGGGACTATAGTATTGGTAAACATCAACAAGTGGATGATTACCAATATGGTGGTGGTGAAGGCATGGTCTTAATGATTGAGCCATTAGTGAAGGCAATTAAAGCCCACCAAACCAAAAATAGTATTACTATTTTATTATCACCCCAGGGAAAACAATATAATCAGCAACAAGCTCAACAATTAGCAAAACAAGAGCAGGATTTAATTTTAATTTGTGGTCATTATGAAGGTTTTGACGAAAGAATTTTATATTATGTTGATTATGAATTATCAATTGGTGATTATGTTTTAACAGGTGGAGAATTAGCGAGTATGATTGTGATTGATAGTGTGGCAAGATTATGCAATGATGTTATTAATGTACAGTCACATCTTAATGATTCTTTTACAAATAATCTTTTAGATTATCCTGTTTATACAAAACCAGTTGCATACGATGGTCATCTTGTTCCTGAGGTTTTGTTAAGTGGCCATCATCAAAATATTGCCCAATGACGAGAATATGAGGCGTTAAAAAAAACTTGATTAAAACGACCAGATTTATTATCAAAAATAACTTTAACACCACAACAAAAAGTCTTATTAACAAAAATTAAAAACAAAAAATAAAATTATTAAAATAAAATTGGTTTATTAACCAGTAGAAAGGAAGAATAGTTATGAATATGCGTTTAACAACAGAAGTTACAAAAGATCAACTTCGTACTGACTTACCTGAGTTTTCTTCAGGAGATACTATCAAGGTTCACTATAAAATTCAGGAAGGAAATAAATTTAGAATCCAAGTTTTTGAAGGAGTAGTAATTAAATTACAAGGTAGTGCTATTGCCAAATCAGTAACCATTCGTAAGATTAGTAATGGTGCAGGAGTTGAAAGAAATTTCCCGCTACATTCACCTTTAATTGATAAAATTGAAGTTGTAAAATATGGACGTGTTCGTCGTGCTCGTATTTACTATATGCGCAATCGTGTTGGTAAAGCGGCACGGATTAAGGAAATTATTAAAACTAAATAAATTAAAAAGACTGTTAAAGTCTTTTTAATTTCTACTAAATTATAAAACAAGGAGGAAACACAATTATGTGTGATAATACATTTGTAATTCCAAGTGAATTTATTAAAAATAATAAAAGAGTTTATAAACTAGCAGAAACAGCAGAAGTTATTATTGAAGTTGTTGATGCAAGAATTGCGTACTCTGGTGCTAATCTTTTAAATTATGCGAAATTAAAACAGGCAAAAAGAATTATTCTTTTTTCAAATACGCAGAAAGCTGATGTGGAACAAACAAAAAAATGATTGCAATATTATCATGAGCAAGGAATTTATTGTCAAATGCTATTAAGTCCTGATCAACAAAGTGAAGAAGAATATCAACAGTGCTTAAAAGGGTTTAATGCTTTTTTAAAAGATTATGTTGATAAAAAAATATTAATCATTAGTTTACCACATAGTAATAAAGAAATTTTATTGGAAAAACTATTTAATAATAGTGAAACCTTTGAAAAAGCAAGACTAGCATTATTTGGTCGTGAAAAAGTTCATCGTTATAATAATGTTGAATTTATTGACACAGCGCCAATTACTGGTGTTAATTTTAATACACCAAGTGTTTATTGGAATACCCAAATTTTAGGATTTTTTAATATCGAGGATAACACAGAAGTTGTGGCCATTAAAGCCTTTAAATTATTGTTAACAAAATATCAAGAAAAATTAGAAACAGCATATAGTGTGCATGTTCAATTAAAATCATCAGTTGATGAGCTTGTAAAAGAATTTATTAAATTAAAGTCAGCTAATGTATCATTACCAGAAGGTGAAACAACTGATAATTTATTACTTTGTGCTGATTTTTTGACAGATCTTCAAAACGGAAAAAAAATTCCAGGGATTTCATTAGAATGAGTTGAGGATTATTTTAAATAATTGTTTTAGAATCCTATTTTTAAAGGAGCACATTAAGAAGGGAAGAAAAGAAAATGCCAACAAATATTCATTGGTTTCCTGGCCATATGGCAAAGGCAATTAAACAAATTGACGAACAAAGCAAATTAATTGACTTGGTTATTGAAATTGTGGATAGTCGGATTCCTTTTTCTTCTGCTAATCCTTTAATTGATAAATTACGAGGTTTAAAACCAAAACTAATTATTTTAAATAAACAAGATTTAGCTGATCCAATCATAATCAAAGCATGGCTTAATTATTATGATCAACAACAAATTGCTGTTTTACCATTAGATAGTAAACATACTAAAATTAATAAAATCATTGTTGAAAAGATCTATGCTGTTTTAACTCCTAAAATTACACGTGATAAAGCACGCGGAATTAAAACACCAAAGTTAAAAGTATTAGTAA
The DNA here is from genome assembly GCF_030060925.1 of Spiroplasma sp. SV19. Taxonomy (NCBI): domain Bacteria; kingdom Bacillati; phylum Mycoplasmatota; class Mollicutes; order Entomoplasmatales; family Spiroplasmataceae; genus Spiroplasma; species Spiroplasma sp. SV19. The sequence goes on along the minus strand of NZ_CP045455.1, from coordinate 627,941 downwards.
CAGGAATTCCTAACGTCGGAAAATCAACTTTTATTAATGCCTTGGTAAAACGTAATTCGGCCCGAGTTGGAAATAAACCGGGGGTAACAAAAGGCCAACAATGACTAAAATTAAATGAACAAATTGATTTAGTTGATACACCCGGGATTTTATGACCAAAAATTGAGCAACCCCAGGTTGCTCTTAATTTAGCATTTACGCGTGCAATTAAGGAAGACATTTTACCAAAAGAGGAAATTTGTTTAGCAGCAATTAAATGGATGTATCAACATTACTTTTCATTATTAGCAAAACAATATCACTTATTACCGACTGACCAGTTTGATGTGACTAACGAAGTTGAATTGTTTCATTTATTGTTAAAAATGCAACAACATCGTTTTCATAAAGTTGATGAAGATAATGTGACAAACATTGTAACTGATTTTTTAAATAAATTATGAAATAATGAATTTGGATTAGTTTCATTTGAATTTCCTCCGCAAAAGGAGGCATAAATTATGAATAGTTTTGAACAAAAGATTTTAACAACATATCCAGTTACAACAATAATGGCAGGAACAGATGAAGCTGGTCGGGGCTGTTTAGCAGGACCATTAGTTGTCAGTGCTGTTATTTTACCAGTTGATTATTTTAATCCGGCAATTAAAGATAGTAAAAAGTTAACTGTAAAGCAACGCACAATGTTAGCAACAGAAATTATGAATGTTGCTATTAGTTATACGATTGAAATAATTTCTGTTACAATGGTTGAAACACTTAATCCAAAACAAGCAAGTATTATTGGAATGCAAAACGCAATTGATAAGTTAACAGTTAAGCCAGATTTGATTTTAACTGATGCTGAAAAACTAGCAGCATCTTATCATCATCAAGCAATTATTGATGGTGATAATCTTTCTCAGTCAATTGCGGCAGCTTCAATATTGGCAAAAGTAACTCGGGATAATTTAATGCTAGAATATGATCAGACATATCCACAATATGATTTTAAAAATAATAAAGGTTATGGGACTAAAAAACATTTATGTGCCTTGCAAAAATATGGAATCACAGTTATTCATCGAAAAACTTACCGGCCGGTTCGAGACCTTATTTTAAAAAATAATGTTAATGATAAATAAAAATTAAGAAAGTAAAATTCTTCGTGTTATATTCTTTATGTTAATAGAAAGGAAGCAAGATGCGTCGAGTTTTACTTTTTTTTGCATTAAAATATGATGGGAATTGACTTAAAATTTATCAAGCCTTAGAGACAAAAGAAAAAATTGCTTATGAAGATTTGGTTGATATTGAATCCAAAATCACTTGTCAGTATATCACAATCATTGATCAGGATTATCCAAAAACACTTTGCAATATTTATCGGCCACCTTTTGTGTTATTTTATGATGGTGATTTAACAATATTTAATAATAAGACTCATAAGTTAGCAATTTGTGGAACAACAAAACCAGATGAAACAGAACTGTTAATTACTAAAATGTTAACAAAAAAAATTATTAGACGGAAACTAACTTTAATTGTTATGTTCGAAAAGGGCATTAATGAGTGTGTAATCGAAAATCTTGGTTCGGGGAATAGTATTTTAATAATTAAAAAATGACAAGATTATTATTATATTTGTAAAAAATACCCCCATGTTAAATTTCAAATTGCTATTTCTGAATCATATCAAAATAATTTAAAGAAAACAAAGTATGAACTCTATCGAATTATGTCTGGTTTAATGGATGGTGTTATTATTGTTCAAACAACTCCTGATGATGATACACATCGTCTCGTCACATTGGCAAATCATGATGGTAAAGAAGTCTTTTGTTTTCCTGAATAAATGACAGTTGCTAATAAAAACAAGAGTTTTATTAAAAATGAGGAATTGTTGGTTGGAAAGGCTAATGATATTTTTTCAAGTGACAAAGATTTATGAGAGTAAGTTTACTTTAACAAAATTAATAAATATGAAGAATGAGACATAATTTTAGAATTGTGTTGCATTACTAGCAAGAATAAGTTATAGTTGTTGTGTGATAAAAAATAAAATGCTTATATATGTTAGTGTTATGGACTAATGTTTCTACATCTTACCGTTATTAAGATACTATAGGTCATGAAGGTTCTTTTGTTTTATTTTATTAATTTAACAAAAATAATTTGCATAACCTATTTAGAGTTTATTTATAGTAGTTTATGCTTTTATTTTTTTTATTTTTGTAAAGGAGATTATTAATTGTGCAAGTGGATAAACTAGAATTATATCTTTCGGAAGTTAAAATTCAGCAAGCAATTAAAACTTATGCTGAAAAAATTAATACCTTATATGCTGGGAAAAAATTATATTGTGTTGGTTTAATGAATGGTGCACTATTTTTTATGAGTGATTTATTAAAACAACTTACCAACTATATTGTTGTTGATACAATGAGTGTTTCAAGTTATCAAAAAACAACTTCTACCAACAATATTATTATTCATAAAGATATTTCAAAAGATATTACAGGCCAAGATGTGTTGCTTATTGAAGACTTAATTGATACTGGTCAAACCTTATCAGTTGTGATTGAAAAACTACAAGCAAAAAAACCAAATAGTTTACGAGTGGTTTGTTTAGCAGATAAAATCGATATGCATCCTGAATTTAAATATTCTTATGATGCCTTATTTACTCTCCCAAATGAATTTGTGGTTGGTTATGGGTTTGACTATGATGATCAATATCGTCAATTACCTGATGTATATATATTTAGAGGTGAATAAATGAAAACAGAAAATAAAATTATTATCTTAGATTTTGGGTCACAATACACCCAATTAATTGCGCGACGAATTCGTGATTTAGAAGTATATTGTGAGGTGTGGCCATACAATACACCATTAGAAAAAATTAAAGCAACACCAATGAAAGGAATTATTTTGTCTGGTGGTCCTGCTTCAGTTTATGCAGAAGATGCTTTTTTAATTGATTCAGCATTATTGCAATTAGACTTACCAATTTTAGGAATTTGTTATGGGATGCAATTAATTAGTCATTTATCTGGCGGGAAAGTTCAACGAGCAGCAAAACAAGAATTTGGTTTTTCAGAATTAGTTGTTGATGATCAACATGATTTATTTGCTAATATACCAGTTAAATCACAAGTATGAATGAGTCATGCTGATCATATTGAAGTGATGCCATTAAATTTTGTTCAAATTGCGCATAGTGAAAATTCAATTAGTGCAATTAAACATGCAACTAAAAAAATTTATGGTTTGCAATTTCATCCCGAAGTAACACATACGTTAATTGGCCAACAGTTATTAAAAAATTTTGTTTTGAATATTTGTAAATGTGCTCCTGATTGAAAGATTTCCGAATTTATTGCTGCTGCAACAACGGAAATTAAAACAAAAGTTGGAGCTGATAATGTTGTCCTAGCATTATCGGGAGGGGTTGATTCTAGTGTTTGTGCTGTTTTATTACATCGAGCAATTGCTCAGCAACTAACCTGTATTTTTGTTGACACTGGGTTATTACGTCAAGATAGTGGTTGAAATGATTTACAAAAATTTCAAAAACAATTTGGGTTGAACATTCTCAGAATTGATGCTAAAGAAAGATTTTTAACAGCTTTGGCGGGTGTTACTAATCCAGAACAAAAACGAAAAATTATTGGAAACTTGTTTATTGAAATTTTTAATGAAGAAGCCCAAAAAATTAAAAATGTTAAATGATTAGGGCAAGGTACTATTTACCCCGATGTGATTGAATCAGTCTCGGTAAAAGGACCTTCTGCAACAATTAAATCACATCATAATGTCGGGGGTTTGCCAAAAGACTTACCTTTTCAATTAATTGAACCATTACGTGAATTATTTAAGGATGAAGTTCGTAAAACTGGTGAAGCATTAGGCATTGCGCCCAAATTTGTTTATAAGCATCCTTTCCCGGGACCAGGTTTAGCGGTCCGCATTATTGGTGAAATTACATCTGACAAAATAGCATTATTACAAGCAGCTGATCAAATTTTTATTGATGAATTATATAATTTTAATTTATACAATCAAGTTGCGCAAGCTTTTGTTGTTTTATTGCCAGTTCAATCAGTTGGAGTAATGGGTGATGTGCGAACATATGGTTATACTGCCGTTGTTCGTAGTGTTGATACAACTGATTTTATGACAGCAAATTGATCGCGACTACCGTTTGAACTATTAGAAAAAGTTTCATCACGAATTGTTAGTGAAGTTCATGGTATTAATCGTGTAACTTACGATATTACTTCAAAGCCCCCAGCAACAATTGAATGAGAGTAGAAACTACAACATTGTTTTATAAAACAGTAGAGAATGTTAGTAGAAAGAATATTAAGAAAAAATAATAATGTAATCTATTTTGTATTATAATTAAAGATAAGGAAGTTTTTGAAATAATCTCCAAGTTAAATAACAATAATTTAGTATTAATGTTTATATTGCAAATTAATTGGAATTGAAGTGAAAATTTATGCAAATTATTAACAATACTAAATTTTATTATAGAGTTATGCTTTTGCTTAATTTTTTATATGCATAGTATTTGATTTTATTTCAGAAACAATATATACTACCATTATTTTGACTTTTAAATTTTAAATAAAACTAAAATGAAAGAAGGAAAAAATAATGAAAAATTTAATAAGTATTTTAAGTAGTTTAACAATTGTTGGGAGTACTATCCCTAGCACTATGTTTAGCAGTTTATATCATATAAATAAAAATGAAAGTATTTTATATACTAATTATCCGACTAAGGATGATAACTTTCATTCAACAGCTGGAGTGCAGTTAAATCCAGCAATAGGTTGGTAGCATGGACGCCCAAAGCATTAATACTTCTGTTCCAGATAATCCTATAAGACTAATAAATAAGGTTCATCTAAAAGACTTTTTTGCAATTAATGATGGAATTAATAGAAAAGAATATCGCGAAGTAACTATTTTAAAAGACTTGGATAAGTCTACTACCAAATAACTAGTATTTACATATAACTAATCAAGTCGAAAATGGGAGCGATTCTGATCCTAACGGATATCGCCTTAGCAAAATTGAAATTAAAGTTACAATAAATCTTGTTAAACCATCAGGTAATGAGTATACTGTTGAAATTGAACATATTATTAATGGAACGATTCGAAGTACCATTCATCTGCTTCGTATAACAAGCTATATTAATACTGTCATTTTTCAAGATTATTCAGCATAAGGTATTGGTTTGTTAATTTCATTAATTTTTAATGTAATATAAAGAATTAAAACAGTAAAAAGTGAGAGGGTTATCCTCTCATTTTTCATTATTTTATTGGATTATAATGTAATTAAGAAAGTGTAAATTATTTGCAAATTATTTTAAAAATGATATCATTTATGTTAAGAATGTTGAGGTATAAAATGCAAATTAAGATGCTACAAGAATTTAAAATTTTTTTGCAAAAAAATAAATTAATTCTTTTTGATATCTTTAATATTCTACAAAATAAAAATATAATGCAAATTAATAATGCTATTTACTAGTTGGTAATCTTTACAAACTAGTTTTTTTATGCAATTTTAAGAATGAAAGGAGAAAGAAAAAATGGAAAGAGAACAAGTTCCAAGCATTGATAATAATATTAAATTATTATTAGCACCTCATGAACGACCAAAAAGTATTTTGCAATGGTCAATTTTATCCTTACAACATGTTTTCGCAATGTTTGGTTCAACGGTGTTAGTGCCATTAATTATTAATCAAACAGCGGGTGTTGAAGTTATGAATATTTCAATGGCTTTATTTTGTTCAGGGGTTGGAACCTTAATTTACATTGCCATTACTGCAGCAAAAGTTCCAATGTATTTAGGAAGTTCGTTTGCCTATATGGGAGCAATGGGGGTTTGTTATCCCCTTTATGGAAATGCAATTTTTATTGCTGTTATGATGGTCGGAGTTATTTACATTACGTTTGGGATTTTAGTATATTTTATTGGCAATAAATTTTTAGAACGTTTATTACCAGCAGTTATTGTTGGACCATTAATTATTATTATTGGAATGTCAGTTGCTCCGAGTGCCATTAATAATGCCGGATTTAATCCAGCAGCTTGAAAAGAAAGTTATTCACACTGAATTGGCATTGGGATTGCAGTTTTCACGTTTTTAGTAACAGCAATTATTGCTTTAAAATGTAAGGGGTTTGCAAAAGTGGTACCAGTTATTATTGGTGTTGTTATGGGTTATTTACTGTGTGTTATTTTGCATTTTGCAATTGGAACTCAATATCATATTTTAGACACATCAAAAATTGTTGATCCAAGCCAATGACAATGGTATCCATCTTTTAAAAAAATTTGAGATTTAAAAGCAAGTAACATTGGACCCGCAATTTTAGCAATTAGTCCCTTAGCAATTATTGCAATTGCTGAACATATTGGTGATCATATTAGTATGGGGCAAATGACAGGTAAGAATTTTGTTAAAGACCCTGGAATGCATCGAACATTAGTTGCGGATGGAGTTTCAATTATTTTTGATGGACTAATAGGTGGGCCAGCAAACACAACTTATGGTGAAAATGCATCAGTTGTTGGAATGACCAGAATTGCTTCAGTGTGAGTAACTGGTTTAGCAGCACTGTTTGCGATAGTATTATCTTTTATTGCCCCTGTTAACCAGTTGGTACAAATGTTACCAGGGCCAGTAATGGGCGGTATTAGTATGATTATGTTTGGGTTAATTGCTACTAATGGAATTCGGGTTTTAATTAATAATCGGATTGATTATACAAATATGAAAAATGTTTTTGTTACCGCAATTATGCTAGTTTTGGGATTAGGTGGTGCCATTTTTAACTTTAATATCGGTAGTGGTAATTTACAATTTACGGGTGTTGCCTTAGCAGCTTTTGTTGGCATTTTCTTAAATTTACTTTTACCTGATCACCAAAATAATGGGTTCTTATGATGAGAAAAAATAAAGTTAATTATGAAGAAGAAAAAAGAACATTCAATAACAAAAAATGACAAAACAAAGCAAAAACAAAAGGTAAAGCAAAAGCAAAAAACTGATAAGAAAAATGACTAAGTTAATAAAAGCAAAAAAGCAATAGAAATTGCTTTTTTTAATATGTTTTTAGAATATTAGTGTTTAATTTAATTATTTTTGATAATATTTTGGATTCAATCATTAAAAGCACCAACAGCAGTAAAAACAGTTGGTAATGGTGTTGTTCAATCATAAACACCATGACTAACAATTCCTTCTGTTACTCAGTGGTTATCAATTTTTTGAATGACAGGACCACCACTATCACCAAGAGCGGAGCTTATTCTTTTACCAGTAATTGTTCCACCTAGGAAATCATAGTTTTGATCAAAATTAGAAACTTGATATTTTGGATCTTTGGCAATTGCTGGGTCTTGAATTGGCATCAACGCCTTTTTCATGTGAGTTGGCCAAACTGGTTGCCCCTGGGAATCAACACCACTAATACCAAAACCAGTTACAATTGTGTTTTCTCCTGCTTGGGGGATTTGTGTTTTATTAGCAATTTGAATTGGCGCAATATCTGTGATGGGATGATCTAATTTAACTAAGGCAATATCTTTTATCATATCATAATGAGTACCACCATAGACAAAATATTTGTTAGCATATACTGTTTCTGGTTGATAAGGTGTTATTTTGTCATAAACACCAAAAGTAATTTGCATTGTTAATTGAGCAAATTGGAAATCACTGGCAACATGTGCTGCTGTTAAAACCCAATTTGGTGCAATTAATACTCCGCCACCAGAACCGGTGGTGGTAATTGGGGCACCTTTGTTACTTATTAGACCATATCATGGAAATTCACCATTGGTAACATCAACACCATTTGTAACTTCAACATTACTATTTTTATTATTAATAACAATTGTGCTAATTGCACTTGTACTAGCCATTGCTAGACTAGTAAAAAGAACCAGTGTTTTTTTCATAGTTCCATCTTCTTTCTTAAATTATTGGTTCTAGGATGAGGGTGGTTAGTTCTCAATTATTTTATAACCGGTTTTATTATATTCTTAACAATGTGCAAAAAAGTTGTTTTATATTTTTTTATTACGAAAATTATTTCCGTGTTTTTCTTTTTTTATGAATGATTTTAAAAAATTTAGTTGCAAATAAGTGACTTTTATAGAATAATTAATAAGGAATAATTCGGTTTGTTATTAGGTTAGATTTTAAGGAAGTGAAAATTAGTGCTATTTTTGAAAAAACTGGAGGCTTTTGGATTTAAGTCATTTGCTGACCCATTAACTGTTAATTTTGACCATGAAATGATTGGAATTGTTGGTCCTAATGGGAGTGGAAAATCAAATATTAGTGATGCAATTCGTTGATGCCTAGGTGAACAATCAATTAAATCACTTCGTGGAAATAATAGTGAGGATGTTATTTTCAATGGTTCTGAGACAAAATCAGCTTTAAATATGGCAGAAGTTAAATTGACTTTTGATAATACAAAACGTATTTTTGCGTTGGATTATGATGAAATTGAAATTGTTCGTCGTGTTTTTCGTGGAACAGGAGAAAATGAATATTTTATTAATAAACAACGTGTTCGTTTAAAAGATATTCAAGATTTTGCGATGGATAGTGGCTTAACTAAATCGTCGTTAGCTATTATTTCGCAAGGAAACATTAATGCTTTTGCAGAAGCAAAACCTTTGGATCGTCGTGCTTTATTTGAAGAAGCGGCCGGAGTTGCAAAATATAAGCGTCGTAAATTAGAATCATTAAAAAAATTAGAACGTTCAAATGAAAATTTAGCTCGTTTAAAAGATATTTTAAATGAAATTGAACGAAAATTACCAAGTCTAAAACGACAAAGTGAAAAAGCTTTAAAATATACTACTTTAAAAGACAAATTAAATGAAATTGAATTAGCAGTTTTAGTTAAAGATATTACTTTTTTTAATGATAAATTACTTGAATTACGTGAGCAACAAAAAACAGTTACAAGTACTAAACAAGACGCTGATCGTGAATTAAAGAATAAAGAAATTGAATATAATGAATTAAATAAAGAAAATTTTAATTTAGATACAAAAATCAGTGTTTTAAGTAAAGAGTTTCAAAGTTTAGTTTCAGAAATTAGTGATTTGAAAGTGCATAAAATTGAATTAGATAATAAAGAAGTTGCTTTAAAAATGTCAAATAATGATATTACGATTACTAATATGCTTAGTGATTATAATGAATTAATTATTAATCTTCAAAATGAGCAAGAAAAACTAGAGACTTTGGAGAAACAACAACTGGAATATCGAACTCAACGTAATACTTTTAATACAACCCAAGCGAAATTAAATGAAGATTTGGGGGCAATTAATAAAACAATTGTTCGTTTAGAAAGTGACTTAGAACGAGCACAACATAAGTTTGAAAATCAGGATAACTTACATGAAGGAGTTAAAAACATTATTAATAATAAGAACGTCTTGCCAGGAATTATTGGGTTAGTACAAGAAGTAATTAATGTTGATGATAAATATGAACAAGCAATTGTGACAGCTTTAACAGGACGGTTACAAGATATTTTAGTTAAAAATGTTGATAGTGCAAAACGAGCAATTTTATATTTAAAACAAAACCGAGCTGGGCGAGCAACTTTTATTCCATTAGATGTTATTTCACCGCGTTATTTGAGCAGTGATGAAGAATTCGTCATTAAGTCAGTACCCGGATATTTGGGATTGGGAAATAATTTAGTTAAAACAAGCAAAGAATATCGCATTGCAATTGACTATTTATTAAGTCGATATATTATTTGCAATGATTTTGATAGTGCACAAGAAGTTGGAAAATTAACAAAATATCGTTATAATATTGTTACTTTAGATGGCGAAGTAATTCGCCCACAGGGTGCTGTATCGGGTGGAACACGGCGTGCTAAAATGACAATTGCAAATCCAGAAAAAGAAATTAATGAAATTAATGGGCAATTGGTTCTTAAGGCTAATGAACAGCAAGAAATTACAAAACAATTAAGTATAATTCGTCATCAATTGGATGAAGTTAATGAAATTATTGCTGAAAACCAGGCTTCAATTGGAGCAGCAAAACGTCAAATTGAAATTATTAACCATGATCAGTTGAAATTGCAAAGTGAATATCATCTTTTAACAGCAAAAAATATTGACGAAACAAAATTAGAAGAGAATCAAGAGGTTTTAAATATTGTTGATAAAATTAAACAAAAAGAGTTTTTAAAAACAAAATTAGAGCAACAATTAAATGTTGCTCGCAGTTTAAAAGATAAACAATCACTTAACATTAATGACCTAAATAATTATATTTCTGAAAAACGTTATTATATTTCAGCCTTACAAGAACAAATTAGTAAAATCAATACTGATTTATCAATTATTAATGTTAAAATTCAACAAAATTTGACACGATTAACTGAAGAGTATCAAATGACATATGATCATGCTAAAACATTGGAGTTAAAAGTAATTGATAATGAAGATTTTATTCGTGATGAAATTAAGCAATTACGAAGTGATTTGGCCCAAATTGGTAGTGTTAATTTAGAAGCAATTGATGAATATAAAGAAGAGTACGAACGCTTCCAGTTTATGAATAATGAGTATAATGATTTACATGATTCTGTTAAAAATTTATTAAAATCAATTGATGAGATGGATGTTATTATGGAAGAACAATTTGATAACACGATTAAGGCAGTTAATAAAAATTTACCATCAACCTTTGAAGTTTTGTTTGGGGGTGGTTCGGCAAAAATTATTTATACTGAACCAGAAAATTTATTAGAAACTGGTGTTGATATTAAAGTATCACCACCTGGGAAAAATATTACTAATTTGAATTTGTTATCTGGTGGTGAAAAATCATTAGTTGCGTTATCAGTTTTATTTGCAATTTTAAAAGTTCGTCCAATTCCGTTAGTTATTTTAGATGAAGCAGAAGCACCATTAGATCCAGCAAATGTTGAACGTTTTGCTAAATACATTCGTACATTTGTTGAAACAACACAGTTTATTGTTGTTACTCATCGCGTGGGAACAATGGAAAATTGTGATGTTCTATATGGTGCCACAATGCAACAAAAAGGGGTAACTAAGATTGTAGGAATTAAATTACAACAAGCAGAAGAAATGATTAAAGAGTTTGAAAATAAAAAAGCATAAGATATTTTATGATTTTTTATTTTATTTGATACAATTAATGTGAACAAATTAGAAAAGTTAAAAGACATATTACAGCGGGAGGAAACTTAACAGATGAAGCCAAACGAATCTACTAAAGCTGTTTCAAAAAAGAAAGAAAAGAAAAATTTCTTTAAAACTTTAGTAGGAGAGATTAGCAACCATAAAATGATTACTTTAATTGGTTTTGTTTTAGTGTTAGTAATATCAATTGTCATTTGGACAGTTGCTTCTGCAAGTAATGTTATTGTCGCGGGGGGAAGTACTTCTGTTGCACAAGTAATGGCAAATATTACTGAACAATATAAACGTGATAAAAAAGAAGACATCTTATATAATTCATTAGGAAGTGCAGCTGCTTTAGTTGGTGTTAAAAATGGAAGTTATGCTTTTGGTTTTTTATCAAAAGATGTTAAGTCAACTCCAACTCAAGGTGATAATCGTGCTAATGCCCAACAATTATGAGACGATTATCAAACTTCTCGTTTTGTGTTTGCTCGTGATTATATTGTTTTGTTTTATCATTTACCAACTGGTTCTGAAATTAACCCTAATCAACAGTCATTATATTTTAAAAGTTTTTATGGTGGAGAAGGAACGGCATTAATTAAACGAATTTACACTGATCCTAATTTTACATGACAACAGGCTTTTGGTTCACAATTAGTTGGTAGTGGCGGTAATAATAAATTTTATACTTTAACTCGAGAAGCGGGAAGTGGAACAAGAGACTTTTTTGAATCAGCTGTAATTGGAACGAAAAATTATGAAACTAATCAAGTTGCAGCATCAAACGGAGCGATGTATCAGGCTGTTTCAACTACACCAGGATCAATTGGTTTTATTTCATTTTCATATCTTAAAACAATTATTGATGATAATCGGTTAGGCGCAAAATCAATTGCCGGTGTAATTGGAAAAAATATAACTACCCCCGAATTACCATACCGAGTTGTTGAAAATAATTTAGAGTTTAACCCAGCATATTCTTTAACCCGACCATTTACGGGAATTGTTAATTATCGTGGTTCACAATTTGATAAAGCATTGGCTTTTATTGCTTGAATGTTAGATCCTCTGCCATATGCAAAAACAAAAAAATATCTGAGTGATGGTACCGATAATCCTTATTATGATTCAAATTTTAAATTAAGTGTTCATGATGCAGCATATTGGTATATTGAAGAGGGCGAAGAACCGTTAACGTTTGATGATATTTTCTTTCGAAAATATAATAATAATACAACTTTTGCCAAAAGTGGCAAAGCAACAGCTGATGAAAAAGTTCCATGAAATTTTAGAGCAGATTATAGTAGCATTTGAGATACTATTTTACAAAAATTTCCTGGTCAATATCAAGCGTTTCCTGGTTATGAGTATAAAGGATTGGAGAACTAACAATGGCAAATAAAGATGTTAAAGAAGTTGTGACAGCTGATAAAAAACCAATGGGGGAAAAAATGCGAATGTGACGCATTCGTTTTGCCAATAATTTTCGTGGTCGAAAACAGTTAACTGATTTTGGTTCTAAAATTATTATCTATAGTTTTGCGATTTTAACAATCTTAATTTTATTAACACTAGTTGGATTTATTATTTATAAATCAATTTATTTTTTTCAACATTATCCAGGTGGTTTTTGAGGATTTTTATCGGGTCAAACCTGAAATGCCAATAATAATCAATTTGGAATTTGGCGAATTGTTATTGCAACCTTTTTTGTCTTGTTAATTGCTTTACTTTTTGCAATTCCGTTAACAATTTTTTCTTCATTATATATTTCAGAGTATCTAAGTTCAACGCTTAAACGCCGGGTAATAGGAATTATCCAATTGCTTGCCGGAATTCCGTCGGTTGTTTTTGGGTTATTTGCTTTAGCCATTTTAGGACCATTGTTTATGTTAATGGGAGCACCATCCACATCAAACTTATTGGTAACATCAATTACTTTAGCATTTATGGGATTACCAATTATGATTTCTTTATCAATAAATGCATTAGAAAATGTTCCCGATTCATATCGTTTTGGATCATTAGCATTAGGTTTAAGCAAAACACATACTACTTATCGCATTGTTTTACGATCAGCATGGTTTAAAATTATTACTGCCATTATGATGGGGGTTGCTCGGATTATTGGAGAAACAATGGCCGTTATGATGATTGCTGGAAATGCACCAGATGGATTAAAAATTGGGAATGGTTTTTTTAATTTTATTTTCTCAGCAATTGCAACCTTGGCTTCAACAATTGGATTAGAAATGTTAGAAAATTCTGGGCCAATGCATGAATCAGCCCTATACGCAATTGGGTTGGTCTTATTTGTAATTGTCTGTATTATTAACATTTTCATTATTTCATCACAAGCGTTTAATAAACGTAAACGAAATTATCATACTCGTAAAACAACAAAAAGTTTGCGTTTAAGTAAATCATATAATGGTAATAAAATTAATAAATTATTTTATGAACGGATTGAAAAAACCCGAGGAATTAAAAAAATTAAAGACGGCTTGGGAATGTTTTTTCTAATTTCATCAACAGTGATCGTCGTATCTTTTACCTTGATTATTTTAATCACTATTATTTGAAAAGGGTTATTTGGCATGGTTTGACGAGACTTAATTTCTACTTCAACATTTGATGGCGGTGCTGGAATTCTTTCAACCTTTTTAGTTACTTTATTACTAGTTATTTGTTCAATGATTTTTGCTGTGCCATTAGGGTTGATGGTGGCAATTTATTTAAATGAATATGCTCGTCAAAGTAGTATTTTTGCTAAAGCAGTTCGTTTTGCGATTGATGTTTTATCATCAACACCAAGTATTATTTATGGAACATTTGGTTTGGCCTTCTTTATTGGTGTTTTACGATTGCCATTATCAGTTTTAGCGTCTGGATTGACTTTGACAATTGTTATTCTACCAATTATGATTCGTAGTATTGAAGAAGCGTTAGCGGGGGTTGAAGATTCAATGCGAAATGCCTCGCTGGCTTTAGGAGCAAATAAAACAGCAACAACTTTAAAAGTTGTGTTACCAAATGCAATGCCTGGAATTGTAACAGCAATTATTTTAGCAATTGGTCGCGTAATTGGTGAATCAGCACCAGTTTATTTAACATTAGGAACGGCCGTGCGGTTGCCAATTGCTGGCTTTATGTCACCAGGAGCAAGTATGACAACGCAAATTTTAATGTTATCAAAAGAAGGTGTAACAGCTGATGCTATGCGGATTATGTTTGAATTAGCCTTTGCAATTATGGTGTTAATTTGGTTATCAAATAGTTTTGCCCATATTTTAGGGAAAAAATTTGCCCCAAATTATGTTAAAATTGGATTTAAGCAGAAGTGAAAAATGCGAATTACTAGTTTGAAGTTTTTCTTTTCAAGAGATAACTATCTTCATCAAAAAGAAAATTTTAATAATTTTTGAAAAAAATTTGTATCAAAGAAAAAACGAACAGCAAAAGAAGAAAAAAACGATAAGAAAGGAGAGAAATAATGGATCCAAAAGTAATTATTAATAATCCAACATTTGATTCATCAGATAATAATCCAGATTTAATTGAAGTAAAAAATGTTGATTTTTTCTATAAAGGAAATAAACAAGCACTTTTTAATATTTCAATGAAAATTAAAGAAAATACGGTAACTTCTTTTATTGGTTCATCTGGATCGGGAAAATCAACATTATTACGATTATTTAACAGGATGAATGATGTTGAGCCTAAATCAGTTGTTAAAGGTGAAATTCTGATTAATGGAAAAAATATTTATAGTCCTGAAACAGATATTGTTAAATTACGTACTGATATTGGTATGGTTTTTCAAAAACCATCACCATTTCCAATGTCAATTTATGATAATGTTGCTTATGGACCACGAAACCAGGGGATTCGTGATCGAAAACTAGTTAATAGTATTGTTGTTGAAAGTTTAAAACGAGCAGCATTGTGAGACGAAGTGAAAGATAATTTAAGAGATTCTGCTTTTGCTTTATCGGGAGGACAACAACAACGGTTATGTATTGCTCGTGCCATTGCAATGAAACCAAAAATTTTATTAATGGATGAACCAACAAGTGCTTTGGACCCAATTTCAACATCAAAGATTGAAGAATTAATTACACAGTTAAAAAAAGATTTTACGATTATTTTAGTAACACACCATATGCAACAAGCAGCACGCGTTGCTGATTATACTGCTTTTTTTGCAAAAGGAAAATTAATTGAATATAATAAAACTAAGATTATTTTTTCACGTCCAGCTAATAAAAAAACTGAAGATTATATTACTGGTCGTTTTGAATAACAACAGAAAGGAGAGAAATGATGAGTGTTAAAATTGAAAATGATCTAGCCCAAACAAAACAAATGATTATTGATATGATTGCGATGACAAAAAATCAATATGATGATATGGTTAAGTGTCTTGAAGAAAATGATATTGAACTTGGTCAAAGTGTGATTTCATCAGATGAAACAATTAATAAAATGCAAGAAGCTTTCATTGAAGTTTCATTATGAAAAATTGCCAAACAACAAATGGTGGCAAAAGACTTACGACGAGCAGTTGGTTTTATATTAATTGTTAAAGAAGTTGAACGGATTGCTGACTATGCAAAAGGGATTTGTCGTTACTACATTAAATATAAACCCTCAACTAAATTAATTAATTTTTTAAAAAAATTAGTTGCCAAAGTTATTGAGATGTTAACTGAAGTATCAAATATTTTTGAAGAAGAACGAATTGAATCAGCATATAATATTTTAAAATATGATACAGAATTAGATAAACTATATAAAATTGAAAATGATGCATTAATTGAAAAAATTCGGGAAGCAAAAACAAAGGAAGAAATTAAAGTTATTACTCTAACAATGCAACAATTACGTTCAATTGAACGAGCAGGGAGTCATATTATTAATATTGCGGAAACTTTAATTTATATTATTGAAGGAAAAATCTATGACTTTGAATTACCAATTTAAAATAATCTTCTTTATGAAGATTATTTTTTTTGCTTATAATATTATTAAAAATAAGGGCTGATTTACTAGTAATTTGTTATAAATATTATAAAATAAAATTGTTAAAAGGGTTAATTTTAAAGGAGAATTGATATGTCATATTTAGATAATTTAAATTTATGGAAAAAGGCTAAAAACTTAGATCGAACATTAGCGGCTGAATTTCAGCAAATGTCTGAACCCGAATTAATTGCTGCTTTTTCTAATGATTTAGAATTTGGAACAGCTGGTTTGCGGGGATTGCTTGGTCCTGGGACGGGAAAAATGAATTTATATACAATTAGAAGAGCAACTTTAGCATTTATGCAATATTTAAAGATAATTTATTCAGAAACAGATTTAAAAACAAAAGGTGTTGTCATTGGCCATGATAATCGCCATTTTTCCACTGCGTTTGCACAAGAAGTAGCAGATATTTTTGCTACTAATAATATTAAAGCAATTTTATTTCATAATAATGACTTACGACCAACACCAATGGTATCATATACTATTCGGAAAATGGGTGCTACTGCAGGAGTTATTATTACTGCTAGTCATAATTCTCGTGAGTATAATGGTTATAAAATTTATGATCATAATGGTTGTCAATTTTTGCCTGTGGCAACAGATATTATTGGGGCAAATTATTTAAAAATTAAAGAGGAAGTTTTTAATTTAACATTAAAACCAAATCCAACTTTGATAACTTATGTTCCATTAACAATTGAAGAAAATTATATTACTGATGTTAAAGCAATGCAGTTTTATCCAAATCAACAACGTGATATTAAAATTGTCTTTTCTAATCTACATGGAACAAGTAAAGATTGAACCCCACGAATTTTACAAGAATGTGGGTATAAAGTTATTATTGTCGAAGAACAATTTGCAAATGATCCTGACTTTACTTTTGCTCCTAATCCAAATCCAGAATTAACTGAGTGTTATGATTTAGCATTAAAATATGCCAAAAAGGTTGATGCGGATGTTATTATTTTGAATGACCCCGATGCTGATCGTTTGGGGATTGGTGTTAAAACAGCGGATAAGGAATACTACTTGATGACAGGAAATGAAACTGCTCCGGTTTTAATTGAATATTTATTTTCACATTATAAAAAGAACAAAACATTACCAACAAATGGGGTTTTATACAATACTTTTGTAACAGGTAATTTATCAGATAAAGTTGCTGAAAGTTATGGTGTTAAAGTCATTAAAACACTAACTGGCTTTAAATGAATTGGTGATCAAATGAGTAAGGCGTCTGCAAATGGAATTCAGTTTTTATTTGGATTTGAAGAAGCATATGGATATGTTTTAAAAGATATTACCCGTGATAAAGATGGGATTCAATCATCATTAGTATTGGCTGAAGCTTGTTGATATTACCACCAACAAGGAAAAACACTATATGATATTTTAGTTGAACAATATGATAAATTTGGGTATTTTTATTGTAATACCGTTAATTTAATTCGTGATAGTGTTGATGGGAAAATTATTATTAAAAATATGTTACAAAAATTACGACAAGAAGCAATTCCTAGTTTAAATGGAATCAAGTGTATTAAAAAAGAAGATTACCTTGAGGGACTATATGATATGCCAGGACAAGATTTATTAAAGTTTTATTTTGAAGATGGTAGCTGATTTGCTGTTCGGGCAAGCGGGACAGAACCTAAAATTAAGTTTTATTTTGTTTGTGTGGATAAATCAAATGATCAAGCAAAAGCCAAAATGAAAGCAATGTACCAAGAATTAGAAACTAATTATTTAAATGCTTAAAAGTGTGCTAAGATATATTTAGAAAATAGGGGGGTACTAAATGGCAAAGATTATATTTGAAGCTGATGATAATCGCAAAGGTATTATAGATAAACTTTTTGTTAAAAATCACCAAAAAGTTCAAGCAGGAGATAAAATTGCTAATGTCATCACCCAAAATAAAGTATATGAAATAAAAACACCAGAAGCCGGTGAAGTACAAAATCTTATTGCTTATGAAAATAAAGTTATTAATAGTGGTGATATTTTATTAGAAATAGCACCATCAGAACCTACTCTTAATGAACAAAAGTATGAAACTAGTCAAGATTATAATACTAGTTCTTTTAGTGGTTCATCAAAGTATAATACACATAACAATCCATCTGTTGATATTAAAAAATCAGAAACTGAAATTTTTCGTGAAGAATTAATCGAAACATTATTAGCCCGAGAAGTTGCTGGCGAAAACCCTAAGAATGATTTTGATCCGACAATTGAATTGAAGTCAGAAGTGTCATCAGCACAACAAGTGTCAGAAAATTTATTTCAAGATAGTGTTAGCACAACATCATTTCTTTTGAAAGATAAGGTTGAAAATGTTATTGAAAATATTCCAACTGAAAATAATATTAAAACTTTGAAAAAAGACCTTGGACAATTAAAAGACAATTTAACAATGGTTAAAGATGATTTGGAAACTATTAATATTCAAGAAGAAATTATTGAAGATATTGCACATTTAGAACAAGATTTAGCATTATCAGCAGAAATGAGTGAAAGAACACAAACCTATGATGAAATATCAAATACGATGATTCATCGTATGTATACTGATATTCAAGATGAGTTAAATCAAGAGAGTAATGAAAAGGAATTAATTTTAGGTGATGATAATCCAGAAACAATTTATTTTAATGAAGATTTAACATTAGAAGAATTAGGGGAAGATATTGTTTTATCTACTTCAAATATTGAAGGAATTAATGCGCCCTCAAATTTAGGGCATGATGTTTTAGAAGACCCAAGTGTAACTACAACAAAAGTAAATAATAATTCACATTCGACAGATGTTGAAGGTCATTCTCCCCATTTAAAACCGCCTGTTGTTTCACATTCAAAAGTTCATAGTAACGATGGTGAAACTGTTGTGCATTCTGCTGAATCAAAGCCCCATTATGTCTCGGATTCAACACATGCTGACCACGATAAAACAACAAAACCGCATGTTGTCCCACATACAGTGGTGCATAATAATCATAGTGAATCTGCTACATCTAATGAAGAAATAAAAACCCATTCGGAACATTCAAAATCGCATCCCGCTTCGCATTTAGAACCGGCTGAAAATGCAAAATCACATATTACGCATTCAAAAACCCATTCTGATGAAAGTTCTAGTTCACATTCTGCTTCGCACTCTAAGCCACATCAGGTATTGCATTCAGCGCCTACTGAACATGACAAAGCAACAAAATCACATGTTGTTTCACATTCAAAAGTTCATAGTAACGATGATGAATCTGCTGTGCATTCTGCCGAACCAAAAGCTCATTCAACAACACATTCAAAATCACATCTTGAAACACTAAAACATATTAAAGAAAAGGCAATTGTTGATAATGATAATCAAGATTTGCGTGCTGATCAAGTTAAATTAAATCATCAAGCAATTAAACGGGCAAAAGAAATTATGGAGAGTAGAAAAAATATTGCCCATAGTTTTATTGATGTTGAAGTTGATGTTAGTGAATTAGTTAGTTTACTGTCAATTATGCGCGAAGCATATGCACCAAATGAACTTGAATTAACATTGTTGCCATTTTATATTAAGGCAGTTTATGATGGTTTAAAAAAATTTCCAATTTTAAATTCATCATTTATTAGTAAAGAACATGCGCTTTTACTAAAATGATTTTATAATATTGCTTTTAGTGTTGATATTGATGCGGGAGTGAAAATGCCTGTCTTATATGATTTAAAAAATGAATCAATTAAGGAAATTGCTTTAAAATCAACAAGATTAATTGAACAAACTGTTAATGACAAATTAACTGAAAAAGATTATCAAGATGCTTCCTTTTCAATTGTGAATTATGGTGAATATGGAATTACACGAGGGACTTTTACCATCCCAGAAGATAATGTTGCTGGAATTGCAATGGGAATTATCTTTAAAAAACCAGTTGTTGTTGAAAAAAATGATATTACAATTCGTGATATTATGGTTATTACACTTGGTTATAATGAAGCGGTGGTTGATGTTACTGAAGCAAGTAAATTTGCTCATTATGTTGCATATTTATTATCAAATCCAGGATTATTATTATAAAGCAAAAAAGTGATGTTTTTCTTCATTACGCACTTTTTTATTTTTAGAAGGGAAAGAAGACAATGAATATTAAAGACTTAACAAAAGAGACCAATAATATTGAATTAGTGGTAATTGCTGATAAAGTAACACAAGGAACTGCCTCAAATGGGAGTACTTATTTATCAATCACATTAAAAGATCGTACAGGAACAATTGAGGCACGGTTATGAGATGCTCGTCCTGCTGATATTGAATGTTGAAATAAGGGGAATTGCTATAAAGTAAATATTAATATTATTGAATATCGAAAAGTATTGCAAGCAAAAATTAATACTTATGACATTGTTGATAATGATAGTATTAACTTAGAAGATTTTATTGAAGTCGCACCACTTTCACCTGATGTAATGTATGATGAAATCATTGCCACAGTACAAGCAATGCAAACACCAGAATATCGGGAAATTATGACATTAATTTTAACCAAATATGGTGAACAATTTAAAATTTGACCAGCAGCAATTCGTAACCATCATGAAATTAAGTCGGGGCTAATTTGACATAGTTTAACAATGTTAAAAATGGCTAAGAATGTTGCTAATGTATATTTTGACCGTTTAATTGATGCTGAACTTTTATATTGTGGTGTTATTTTACATGATTTAGGAAAAGTTATTGAAATTACAAGTGGTGCAACTAATGATTTTTCATTAGAAGGTAAATTACTTGGTCATATTTCAATTATGGCAAATGAGTTAAACCATATGGCTAAAATTAATAATTTAAATTCTGAGAAAATTATTTTATTAGAACATATGATTTTAGCTAGCCATGGCCGCTTAGAATATGGGTCACCAGTTGAACCACACTTGTTAGAAGCTGAAATTTTGTCATTTTTAGATAATTTAGATGCACGAATTTATCGAATTGATAAGGAATTAGAAAAAACACCAGTTAATGAACAAACACAACGGTTATTGGCGGTTGAAGGACGCTGATTTTTAAAGCATTTTGAAAAATAACCTTTATTGTATTTAAAAATACCATAATTTTTCAAAAATTTTGGTATTTTTTTAGTTTTCTTGCGTTTTTAGTGTCTTTTTCTTTTCTATTTTTTGTGGCAGGTATATAATAGAATTACGGTATGATTTAATTTTCAGGAATAAGTGCCGCAGTTTTAAATATAACTATGAGCATTTTTTTAGTTGGTTATATCGAAAAAACTAAAAATATTATAAGAATAGAGAAGGAGAATAGAAATGAAAGTTATTGTAGTCGGAACTAATCATGCGGGGACAACTGCTGTTAGAACTTTAAGAAGACTAGATCCTAAAGCAGAAATTGTTACTTATGATAAAAACAACAATATTTCGTTTTTGGGATGTGGGATTGCATTATGAGTTTCAGGAGAGGTAAAAGATCCAAAAGGCTTATTTTATGCTTCACCAGAAATTTTGCAAAGTGAAGGTATTAAAGTAAATATGGAGCATGAAGTATTATCAATTGATAATAAAAGTCAAAAAATTCGAGTAAAAGATTTAAAAACGGGCAAAGAATTTGATGATAATTATGATAAATTGATTTTAGCAATTGGTTCATGACCAATTATCCCACCAATTGAGGGCATTAACCAAGAAGGCGTTCATATTGTTAAATGATACCAACATGGGGAATTGGTAAAAAAAGCAAATGATGATAAAAATATTAAAAATGTAGTTGTGTGTGGAGCAGGATACATTGGCGTTGAATTAGTTGATGCTTTTCACCAAAAAGGGAAAAATGTGACCCTAGTTGATATTTCAGATCGTATTATGCCACGTTATTACGATAAACCATTTACTGATAAAGTTGAAAACGCAATGCGTGAAGCAGGTGTTAATTTACGTGGTGGGGAAAAAGTTGTTAAATTCGAAGGAAATAATAACAAGGTAACAAAAGTAGTAACTGATAAAGGATCATATGATGCTGATTTAGTAATTTGATCAGTTGGATTTAAACCTGCAACAGAAATTTTAAATGGTGTTGTCGATTTAGACAAAAATGCCGCAATTATGGTTGATCAATATATGAGAACTTCAGATCCAAATATTTTTGCTGTTGGTGATTGTGTTGAAGTTTATGATAATGCTAAAAAAGCACCAGCATATATTGCTTTAGCAACAAATGCTGTTCGAACAGGAGTTATTGCTGCTGTTAATGCTTTAAAACTAGAAGGTTTAGCATCACCAGGATTTCAAGGTTCAAATGCAATTAATGTTTTTGGTTGAGCATTAGCGTCAACAGGAGTAACTGAAACAGTTGCTAAAGATCTTGGTTTTGATTATGAACAGATTACTTTTACGGATAATGATCGTCCAGAATTTATGGCATCTTACCAAGAAGTTTTAATCAAAATTCTTTGAGATAAAAAAACACGAAAAATTATTGGAGCACAAGTTGGTTCAGTAGCTAATCATACAGAAGTTATGTATATGTTTTCATTGGCAATTATGAAAGGAGTTACAATTGATGAATTACCATTAGTTGATATTTTCTTCTTGCCACATTTTAATAAACCATATAACTTTATTACTTTACCAGCATTAGAGGTATTAGGTTTAAATTACTTTAAAAAATAATTATGATTTGTTTTAAAAATCCTTCCACAGATGTTTATTTTAATTTAGCTTTAGATGAATATCTTTTAAAAAGTAATATTAAAGACAATATTTTCTTTTTGTGAAAAAATTCTAATACAATTGTCATTGGTCGTAATCAAAATACAATTGAAGAAATTAATTTACAAGCAGTTGAAACTGATAAAGTAAATGTTGTTAGACGAATTACTGGGGGAGGAGCTGTTTATCAAGATGATGGAAATTTATGTTTTTCTATTATTGTTGATAAAGATAATGAAATCGCAAAAAATTATGAAAGTATTTTGCAACCTATTATCAATGTTTTACAAAAACTTGGTTTAAATGCTAAATTTGCCGGTAAAAATGATATTGAAATTGATGGTAAAAAAATTTCTGGAAATGCTCAAATAAGATATAAGGATCGCTTATTACATCATGGAACAATTTTGTTTGATGTTGATTTAAGCAAGATGCAGAAATATCTAAATGTTGATCAGAGTAAGATTGTTTCAAAAGGAATTAAATCAATTCCAGCGCGAGTAACTAATATTCGACCATTGTTAGAAAATGATATTACAATTGATCAATTTATGAATTTTATTATGAAAGAACTATTAGCGCAAGGAACAACGGTAGTTGATTTGCCGTCAGATATTATTGCTGCTGCTAATAAATTAGCGGATGAAAAATATCGCACATGAGATTGAAACTTTGGTAATTCACCAGAATTTAGTTATCAAAATAAAATTCGTTATGAAGGAAAAGGAACTGTTGATGTTCGTTTAAATGTTAATGAAGGAAAAATTACAAATATCAAATTTTATGG
This sequence comes from Spiroplasma sp. SV19, assembly GCF_030060925.1. NCBI lineage: Bacteria > Bacillati > Mycoplasmatota > Mollicutes > Entomoplasmatales > Spiroplasmataceae > Spiroplasma > Spiroplasma sp. SV19. The sequence continues at coordinate 604,194 of NZ_CP045455.1, read as the reverse complement.
TGATTTTTTAGGTTCAGGTGGAACAAACCATCTTGAAGCATTGTTAACAGGTTGTGAATATAGCCCGGAGAAAATTAAAATTGAATTATTAAAAAGTGATATTAAAGAAATTTTTGGAGAAAAATTTGAAACACAAGAAATCTTAGATGTTATTTTTAATTAAAAAGTGACACAAGAACAGAAAGGATGTAATTAAAAATGTATTTTGACAAGTTTAATTCGTTAAAAAATGAAATGCTTCAAATTATGGATGCAACAGGAAAAATTGTTAAACCAGAATTGATGCCGAAAATTAGCGATGATGAAGTTTTAACCGCTTATAAGTTAATGTGTTTATCACGTCGTCAAGATGATTTTCAAAATAAAATTCAGCGTCAAGGGCGAATGTTATCGTTTTTATCTTCGACGGGACAAGAAGCAACAGAAGTAGCATATGGAATGCAAATTATTAAAGGAAAAGATTGATTTTCTTCAGCATACCGAAATAATGCTGCTTGATTAGCAACGGGCGTTCCAATGCGAAACATTATGTTATATTGATGTGGAAATGAAATGGGAAGTAAAATGCCAGAAGGGATTAATACTTTGCCAGTAAATATTCCAATTGCAACGCAATATTCACATGCAACAGGTTTAGCGTTTGCTGAAAAGTATAATAAACGCGATGGAGTTGTTATTACAACAACTGGTGATGGAGGTACTTCAGAAGGAGAATTTTATGAAGCAATTAACATGGCTCAGTTACATGAAGTACCAGCAATTTTTATTGTAGAAAATAACCAATATGCGATTTCAACACCACGTCGTAAAGCAACAAAAGCAATTAATTTTGCAGTTAAAGGAGTTGCGGTTGGAATGCGTAATATTTTAGTTGATGGTAATGATTTTTTTGCGGTATATGGTGCCGTGCAAGAAGCAATTAACTTTGCTCGTAAAGGAGAAGGACCATCACTAATTGAATGTAATACTTATCGTTTAGGAGCACACTCATCAGCAGATGATCCAAAAGTTTATCGTGATGAAAAATTACATGAAGAAGCTTTGAAAAAAGATCCATTGATTCGTTTAAAAGCATATTTAATTGCGCAAAAAAAATGGTCAGACAAAGAACAAGAAGCATTAGATGCTGAACAAGATAAATTTGTTAAAGGTGAATTTGCTTGAGTTGAGGAAAATAATAATGTTTCAATTCATGATATTTTTGCTTATACATATGCTGAAATGCCAAAATTCTTAGAAGAACAATACCAAGAGGCAGAAGCATTTTTTGCAAAATATCCAAGTAAAGGAGGACATCACTAATGCCAGTTGTAAATAATATTCAAGCATTAACACATGCTTTAGATTTAGCAATGGAAAAACACCAGAATGTTGTTGTGTATGGAGAAGACGCTGGATTCGAAGGAGGAGTTTTCCGGGCAACTGTTGGGTTACAAGAAAAATATAGTGAAGACCGTTGTTTTGATGCGCCAATTGCCGAAGCAACTTTAGTTGGAACTGCCGTTGGAATGGCTATTAATGGAATGAAACCAATTGTTGAAATGCAATTTGAAGGATTTTCATATCCTGCGTTACAACAGCTTTTCACACACGTGGCGCGTATGCGTAATCGTTCACGCGGACGTTTCACTTGTCCATTAATTGTTCGTATGCCAATGGGGGGAGGAATTCGTGCCTTAGAACATCACTCAGAAGCAATGGAAGCGATGTTTTCGCATAACCCTGGATTAAAAGTAATTATTCCTTCAACACCGTATGATACTAAAGGATTATTGTTAGCTGCTGTGGAATCACCAGACCCAGTAATTTTTTTAGAACCAACAAAAATTTATCGTGCCTTTAAACAAGAAATTCCGGATGAATATTATACCCTACCAATTGGGGAAGGTTATAAAATTCAAGAAGGAGATGATTTAACAATTGTTACTTATGGAGCACAGGTTGGTGAATGTGAAAAAGCATTGGCACAATTAAAAGAAGAAGGAGTTAATGTTAATGTTGATTTAATTGACTTACGAACAATTCAACCATGAGATCGTGATATGGTTATTGAATCAGTTAAAAAAACTGGTCGTATTTTAGTTGTCCACGAAGCGGTTCGTTCATTTTCAGTTGCAGCAGAAGTAATTACAACAGTTAATGAAAATTGTTTTGAATATTTAAAAGCCCCGGCTGGACGGGTAACAGGTTATGATATTATTATTCCGTTTGATCGTGGAGAACATTATCATCAACCATCAGTACAAAAAATTGTTGTTAAAATTAAAGAATTAATTAACTACCAATTTTAGATAGGAGTTGTAAGAAAAATGGTTAAATTTAAATTTGCAGATATCGGAGAAGGATTAACTGAAGGAAAAGTTGCTAATATTATGATTAAAGTTGGCGATAAAATTAAAGATGGAGATGAAATGTTTGCTGTTGAAACAGATAAAGTTAATACAGAAATTTATGCTCCCTGTGATGGAATTGTTAGCAAAATTAATATGAATGTTGGTGACACAATTTATGTTGGTGATGTTGTAGTTGAAATTGATGATGGTGGTGCAGATAGTGCTGATTCAGCATCAGCACAACCAGTAGCAGCTCCAGTAGAAGAAGAAAAAGCAGCTGGAGTAGTGGGGGCAGTGCCAATTTCAAATACTGTTTTAGCTCCTCGTCATTTACCAAGTAGTAATAATGAAAATAATCAAAACAATAGTAATGTCTTATCAACACCACTTGTACGAAAAATGGCCGCTGATTTAAAAGTTGATTTGACAAAAATTCAAGGATCAGGACCAAATGGGAGAATTATGAAAGCTGATTTATCACAAGGTGGTGGAACAGCAGCAACAAGTGGGCCATCATTATCAATAACACCAATTGAAATTCCAAAAATTAATGCAACAGGTGCTGTTCGTCGTGAACCAATGTCACCAATTCGTAAGGCAATTGCTAAACAAATGACATTGTCAAAAACAGTTATTGCCGAAACAACATTAATGAAAAATATTGATGTTACAAAATTAATTGAAATTAGAACGCAATTAAAAGGACAAGCAGAAAAACAAGGTGTTAAATTAACTTATATGCCGTTCTTTATGAAAGCTTGTGCAATTGCTTTGAAAGATTTTCCAATTTTAAATTCTTCATACGATCAAGAACAACAAGAAATTATTTTCAAAGATTACTATAATATTGGGATGGCAACCGACACTCCAACGGGATTAATGGTTCCGGTTGTGAAAGGTGTTGATCAGTTAAATGTAATGCAAATTGCGAAAATGGTTAATGATTTAGCATCAAAAACACGTGAACGTAAATTAAAACCAGATGAAATGAAAGATGGAACTTTCACAATTACAAATTTTGGGTCAGCTGGAATTGAATTAGCAACACCAGTTATTAATTTCCCAGAAGTTGCAATTTTAGGAGTTGGAATTATTAAGAAAACCCCAATAATTAATAGCAACAATGAAGTTGAAATTAGTTCAATTTTACCATTGTCATTAACAATTGATCATCGTTTAATTGATGGCGCTGATGGTGGACGCTTTTTAGCACGTGTAACTGAATTATTAGAATCACCAGCTTTATTATTATTGTAAGAGAAGAGGTCATAAGATGGAAAATAAATATGATGTAATTGTTGTCGGTGCTGGTCCAGGTGGCTATGTTACGGCAATTAAAGCAGCCCAAGAAGGTTTAAAAACATTAATTGTTGAAAAAGAATATTATGGTGGGGTTTGTTTAAATGTTGGTTGTATTCCAACCAAAGCGTTATTAAAAAGTAGTAAAGTTTATGATTTAATTGGGCATGCCGATGCTTATGGAATTGATATTTCAAAAATGGCAGAAGTTGCTCCAAATTGAGTAAAAATGCAAGAGCGAAAAACAAAAGTGGTAACGCAATTAACAAAAGGGGTTGAGTTCTTATTGAAAAAAAATAAGGTTGACTTAGTTAAAGGCGAAGCAAAAGCAATTGATAAAAATACTATTGAAGTCGCGGGAAAACGTTATGCAGGGACAAACTTAATTATTGCAACAGGAAGTGTTTCACGTAATTTACCATTGCCAGGGTTTGAACAAGCGGAAAAAGATGGTTATGTTATTTCATCAACAGAAGCTTTATCATTACCGCAAATTCCAAAAAAACTAGCAATTATTGGTGGTGGTGTTATTGGGATTGAATTTGCTTGTTTATACCGTCGTTTAGGAACAGAAGTAACAATTTTACAAGGTTTAGACACAATTTTAGAAATGTTAGATAAAGATATTCGCGAAGAATTAACAAAACTATTAATTAAAAATAAAGTTAAAATTGAAACCTCGGTTAAAATTAAAGAAATTAAAGGTAAAACAGTTATTTATGATAATAGCGAAGGTAAAGAAGTTAAATTAGCAACTGACTATTGTTTAGTGTCAGTTGGGCGTGCTCCTGTGACAACTGGTTTTGAAAATATTGGTTTAAAAATTGGGGAACGAAAAAATATCGAAGTTGATGATCAATGTCGTACTAATTTACCTGGTGTTTATGCGATTGGCGATGTTGTTGGAAAAGCAATGTTAGCACATGTTGCTTCAGCACAAGGACTTTTAGTAATTGATAATATTAAAGGAAAAAATGAAAAAATGAATTATAATCGTATTCCGTCATGTATTTATTCATTCCCAGAAGTTGCAACAGTTGGAATCACTGAAGAGCAAGCAATTAAAGATAAAATTGCTTATAAAGCCTTTAAGTTTCCGTTAGCAGCTAATGGAAAAGCGCTTGCTGATGGTGAAACTGATGGATTTGTTAAAATTTTATGTGAACCAAAATATGGTGAAATTTTAGGAGCTCATATTATTGCAGCAACAGCAACGGATATGATTTCAGAAATTACATTATGTATGGAAACGGAAGGAACAATTCATGAACTTGGAAAAACAATTCATCCGCATCCAACTTTATCAGAAATTATAATGGAAGTTGCGCACGGTTTAGAAGGACATGCCATTCATATTTAAAGTTACAATAAGTAACTTTTTTTGTTTTTTTGTTTGCTTGATTAAGATTTTTTATATTCTTTCATTTTTTGTGTTAATATTATATATGTTACTAAGTAGTAACATATAAGAGGAAAATATGACCAATACAATCGAATTAATAAAAGAACTCAATTCACCAACAAAAATTGTTATTTTATGTTGATTATTAAAATGCAAAGTATTAACTGTTGCTGAATTAGAACAAAAATCAAAGATAAATAGAGTCAACATTTCAAAACAAATTTGTGAATTACATTGTAAGGAAATCGTTGTAAGGGAAAAAGAAGGAAAAAATAATAAATATTATTTAAATCCTAATTTAAATGAATTACTACTTGGAATAATTAAAGATGTAGTAAACTCTTATCATATAATTGATGAAAATAAAGGTGAGAACTATGAGAAATATTAGTGATAAAGCAGAATTGATTCCTGGTTTAAAATCAAGGAATAGAATAATTATGCCACCAATGGATACATTAATGGCAAAAGACGGGATTGCGAATGAATTTCACATTCAACATTACGGGGCAAGAGCATATGGTGGGGTTGGTACAATCATTGTTGAATCAACAGGAATTTCTAGTGAAGGAAGAATTAGAGAAAGTGACTTAGGGTTATGAGATGACAACCAAATTGAACCACTAAAAAAAGTGGTTGATTTAGTTCATAAAGCTGGTGCAAAGATTGGAATTCAATTAAACCATGCTGGTTCAAAATCAATTTTAGACCAAGAAACAATTGGTGCGACAAGATTTTATGATTATTTAGATCAAACTAATTTACGAATAGCAACGCAAGAAGATTTAGATATTTTAGAAGAAAAATTTATTGCAGCAGCATATCGAGCGCAAAAAGCGGGTTTTGATTTTGTAGAATTACATTCAGCTTTTGGTTATTTTATGAGTGAATTATTGCATCCGATATTAAATGATGTCATTAAAAGTGATGATATTTTAGTTAGAGGAAAAATGATTTTAAATATTGCAAGAAGATTAAAAGAAGAAGTAAAAATGCCATTTGGAATTAGAATTTCAATTGGAGATGGTGATGGCAATGTCAAAACAGAAGATATGTGTGAACCATTTATAAGAGAATTAAATAAATATGTTGCATATTTTAACATTTCAACAGGTGAAACAATTAGTAAAGTTAGAATGGCCGATATTATTAGAGATTTAGGAACAAAATTATTTACCTTATATTATGTAAATAAAGTAAAACAATGAACTAATAAAACAATAATAACCGCCGGAAATTTTCAAACACGTGAGGATATTGAAATAGGCTTAAAAGCAGCTGACTTCATCGCTATCGGGAGAGAATTAATCTTTAATCCATCCTTAGTAATTAGTACAATTTTAAATACAAATGAAATGAATGAAATAGATTACCATTGAAATGATAATCTATGATTTAATCCAGTTACTTATAAAGAAATGATAGAAAGACTAAAAGGAAATGAATAAAAATGAAATACATTAAATTAAACGATGGTAACGAAATGCCAATCTTAGGATTTGGAGTTTTCCAAATTCCAGAAGAAGAAACAGCAACAGTAGTTTTGAATGCTGTAAAAGCAGGATATAGATTATTTGATACCGCTCAAATTTATGGAAATGAAAAACCAGTTGGAAAAGCACTAAAAGAAAGCGGTGTAGATAGAAACAATTTTTTTATTACTTCAAAAATTTGAATTTCAAATGCAGGTTATGCAAAAGCAAAAGCCTCAATTGATAAGTCATTAGAAGATTTACAAACTAACTACATTGATTTAATGTTAGTACACCAACCATTTGGCGATTATTATGGAACATGAAGGGCTTTAGAAGAAGCAAAACAGGCAGGAAAAATTAAATCAATTGGTGTCAGTAATTTTGCGCCAGTTCTTGTTGAAGACCTTATAACATTCAACAATATTTCACCGACGTTAAATCAAATTGAGTTGAATCCATTTTATCAAAGACAAGATGAAGTAAGTTTTTATAAAAATAAGGAAATTCAAATTCAGTCATGAGCAAGCTTTGCTGAAGGAAAAAATGGCATTTTTACAAATGAAATATTAGCAAAAATTGGCAATAAATATAATAAATCAGTTGCCCAAGTAATTTTAAGATGATTAATTCAAAATGACATTGCGGTTATCCCAAAATCAGTAACACCATCACGGATAAAAGAGAATATAAATGTCTTTGATTTTGAATTAACAAAAGAAGATATTATTGCAATAGAACAATTGGATTTAGGAACTACCCAATTTTTTGATCCAACAAAACCAGAAACTGTTTTAGATTTGGCTCAATATAAACTTTAATTTAAAAGAACAGATTTAAAAAAATTAATTGATCCTAAAATTCTAAGTTAATCTTTAATTGCATTTATTCTTAATTTTGCTATAATGAGTCCATATTATATATTAAGTAGGTTATGCAAAGGGGAATTAAGGGAAAAACTAATGGCAAAAAAACCAGGAAGTTGAGGCAAACTTAATAAATTAACAAAAAATGTCACTGTTGCTTCGCGAAAAAAAGGGTGAATTGCAGCAATTTGTGCATTATTATATATTGTGGCTCTGGTTCCGTCATCTTATTTTGCTGTGGCATTTTTAGCAAAAATCTTAAGTTATGGTGGGATTCAAACGGATGGTCTGTTGCCAGATTTTGAGTCAGGGGATTATTTTCAAGTTAATTTTGCTAAAACAGAACTACGAGATAATACTAAAACAACCCCTGTTTTTGAAATGTATGAGCTTCCTCCTGATCCCACAACCGGTCATGTTGCAAAAACACAGGTTAGAGCAACATCATTACGGTTAGAATATGCTTATAATGTTATTTTTAATAATGCTCCCAAAAAATATATTGCTAATAATATCTTTTTTAAAGGGAAATATGGTGATGATAAAGAAATTCAAATTTTAAATATTTATACTGATGCGCAAGGAACAAAACCATTAGGGCTTGCTGATGTTCAAAAGAATAAGTTGAATTTAATGGAAAATATGTTGTATTTAAAAATTAAATACAGAGGTGAAGACCAATCAACATTAATTTGAATGCCGACCTTGTTTATTGGGATTGAAGGATTTTTATCAAACTTTTTATATTTTAAAGCAGCAGAAACAATGAACAAGGATAAAGCTAATCCAACAATTTGAGAAAATCAGACAAAGATTCTTGGCAGTCAAGCAAATAATCTTATGTTAAATGGAAACAATAATAGTTTACAGTTGGATGATGCTGTGTATGCCGCTTATAAGACAAAATTTACTGCTTTTTATGATGAAAATAAGGGTGCAGATAAAGAATTTATTGGTGATTATAATCCGTATAGTAATTTTGCTATTTCAAGTGTTAATCCAAGAGATGAAATTTTGCCAAATGTTTTTGTTGATAGTGTTGGATATATGTTTGATATGAATCGAGTAATTCAATCAGCTCAACAAAATAATAAAGATTTTAACAAAGGATTAGGCTCAAATGAAATTAATATTGGTGGCAAATATATTCCGCAATTATTTATTTTTCTAACTAATGTTTTAGAAACATCAGAAAATCGTGGGATGGTTTTACCAAAAGATTTAGTTCCCGAGGATTGGAAAAATTGATATGAATTAATTACCCCAAAACGATTGGATGTAACGCAACCAGAACAATTTTATTTTATGTTCTTACCAAAAGATGAGACAATTCAAAATATCATTAGTAATCGTCTTCGTGAACAAGTAAAAGATGTCTTAAATGGGAAAGAATCGTTAGCGACTGCTATTAAAGATTTACAAAGAGATGTTTTAACTAATCCTAATGATTCAAAATATAAATGGGTGTATGATTGAAATGTTTTACCATTCCAATCATATGGTGTTATTGAGAAAAATGATTATACTGTTGTTAAACGAACAATCCAAGAAAATCAAAACTTAGTAATTGATTTTAATGGTAATCCCGCTCCGGGGACAGAATTTGTCACAATTGATCAGCCATCTCTACATTCAATCACTAATTTAGTTCATCCAGGAAATCCTGATGCTTATACAATTGATGATCCGCAGAAGCGTAATACATTATTTACAAAATATTGAAGTGCTAATTTATATGGAGCAACTACACCATTAAATCAAATTGATATTGATGTTAGAAATATTGGTCCTGATCAAGTAACTTTTGAAACAATGTTGATAAATCAAATTATTGATTCAACATGAGACTTTATTCAAAATATTGCGCGAACAACAGGCAATAAATTAAATATTATTAATGGTGTTTCAAAAGCACAATATAGAACAACTTGTACAAATGAATATCAAACAACATTTACCCCCGTTAATAATTATCATAGTAGTGCGGGTTCATTTTCAGAATGATTTGATCTTATTCGTGCTAATAATGAAAAAGATTATAGTCAATATACTGTTCTTGATATTAAATTAGCATTGCAAGCAGTTGCTAATATTCCAAAAAATTTACAGACTGTTACTTTCCGTTTTAATATTAATTATGAATAAAACATTAAACAGTGTATAATTATATTAGTAAATATTTTTAGAAAGGGAGGAATGGTCTAAATGCGAAAAATTTTAGCACTTTTAACAGCAACTGTTTTGGTCAGTACTTCATCTGTTAATGCAATAGCATGTGGTTCGCCCTCACCTTCTAAAATTGATGGGCGAGAAAATGTTGCAACAGAATTTACTTTAACAAATAATGTGATTGTTACTGACGATAATGTGCCAGTTATTGATTCAATTTTTGAACAAGCAAAAACAGAACAGCGAATCTCTCCACTTTTAACATTGGATATGTTTTTGATTTCTGATTCTGATAATTTAACAAAACCTGTTAATGCAATGTAAGAAGCAAACTTAGTAAATGGACCAAAATTACAAGATTTTGATGTAACAAGATGAGAAACAACTTTAAAGCAAAATTGACCTAACATTGGTGGAACAAAAGTTGTGACATTAAATACAATTAATCTTAACACAAATCTAATGTTTAGAGGTGATATTGCAATTGAAGTTGAGCTAATTAATCAAGGAACTGCCATTAATCTATTACAGGTTGATCCAATTTTATTACTTCGTCAAGATAATCATAATGTTGATTCAGTGTTAGAATTAGTTTGAGATAAGGTTATTAAGACACCAGAATGAAATCCTAATTTATCAAAAAAATTAAGTAATTTTATAATTCAACTTAAAGACAATCTAAAACGAGCATTGGAAAATACAAAAGGCAACGGTGATTGAGAAACCTATGTTATTTCTATTCTTGGTTATGAAGAAGATGGAACTGGTCGTGATGTTGCCATTACTGTTCACGGTAAAATTAAAATGATTGATAATCCAATCACAACTAATTTAGCAATTGATTTAACAAATAAAAATTATCATTTTAATGCAACAAAATTAGATACATCAGCATGACAAGGATTTTATTTGGGCAGTCAAATTTGAGAAGATGTTGTTAAACAACAACCATTTACTGACATACAAGCAGATACTTTTGGAATTTCAAGAAATCAACGTGATTGAAACGTTACAGAATTAGGACGCACGATTGGTGATAAAATTGAAAATTATAATCCCAATATAGCGCAAGACATTTCTTTACAATTTGAACTTATATTAAACAATCCTGGAAATTATCAGGGTAAAATAACTGTTACTTTTAAATTAACGCCAGGAAATCCAATATCATTTGGCGATGTTGATTTAAGTGCTAAATCAGTGCCAGTGTTTATTCGTAAGTTACCAACAACCGAAAATGAAAAAGAGTCCTTATTAGACACTATTATGAAGTCATTATTAAATGATCGGATTACAAATAATTCTGCTTTACATAATCAACATCCAAATGTTCCGTTAAATTTATTTGTTTATAATGCATTTGATCCAGCAATTTTGAAGCAATTAGCATTACCAACAGAAGCAGAAACTGTTAAGGAAACAACTATTACAATTCATCCAGATATTCCCTTGTTTGAAGGATCAATTAAACTTAAAGTAAAACTTATTTATCAACCATAAAAATTCTTCTAACTTAGAAGAATTTTTTATTTTTTAGGGGGATAGTATTTTTTGAAGAAAATGCTATAATCATTATAAATTAAAAGGGGAAATATTAATTTTGGGTGGTATTGATGAGTAAACAAAAATGAACGACAAAACAAAACTCACAAGAGCATGATATTCGGTTAACACGAATGTATTTTAATAATACAATGGAAATTATTGGTCGAATTATGATTTTAATTGGGCAAGCAATTATGTTGGGAGTTATTATTATTGTATCAGCTTCATTGGCAATGATTACAACTAGTAAGTTACCAATTCCCGCTGTTTTTAATAATTTTGGGGTTGCGGATGGCGTTTTTCGTGGTCTTACCATCATTCTTGCTCTTTTAGGGATTATCTTTTCATTGGTTTTTGTTATTCCGACTTTGATTGTTCGTAATATTAAATCAGTAAAATTAACAGGAATTATTTTTAATACATTAGGATGTTTTTTTGCTTTATTAATGTTAACAATAAGTGTTGTTGCTTATCTTTATATTCCGGTTCGTTTAAATTTTCCAGGCGTTATTATGGCAGGGATTTGTGCCTTAGTTTTGTTTTGAGGTAGTTTTTTCCTATGATTTTCAGCAGCACAACAACAAAAACGGATTAATATTGCTATGGCGGAAAGTTTAGATTTTAGATCGCAATTAAAAGTGGTTGAATAGGAAGGTGTCAAATGAAAAAAGAAAAAGTAATATCAACAAAAAGTGAAGCATCACACCAGCCGCTGCAGACAATTCAATTTGTGGAAGATAATCGACCTGCATCATTGAAAAGTTTGGATAAAACAGTGGTTGATAAAACAGTAAAGTCGTTAGGTGAATATGAATTAAAACGCAAGGAACAAAGTAAACCACTTCCTTATCATTATAATGTGGATGCAACTAAATATTATTTTGCAACAAAAAGTGAAACCTTAGCACGAATAATGATTGTTTTTTCCCAGTTATTATTAATTGTTGTTGCAATGGTCTATGTGCCAACGTTAGGACAAGTTCTTGCTCAATTTCTTATTGCCCTGCTTTCAAAAATAAATACATCTTTTACAGGATCAATTGTTGCAATTGGACAACCAATTGTTATTGGTTTAATTATTGTATTATCAATTGCATGAATAACAACATTCTTTTTCTTAACAATTCCAATTTTAATTGCAAAAACATTACGCACGGTGCATATTTGAACAATTGTTATAAGTATTGTTGGTAATATTAATTGTTCAATTGTCTTCTTAATTGCGGTGTTACAAATAGTTTATGTCAAAGGTTCGGTTGGAGGATTAAATATTAACCCATTTATTTTGCCGGGGGTAATTCTTGCTTCTTTTGTTTGTTTTATCTTTGGATGCATGTTCTTACAAAGTAATCGTAAGAAATATCAACGAAGAGTTGAAAATGAATTATCAAATCAAATTCGAGCAACAAGAGGATAAGGAGAGATTAGGATGTTAACAAAAATTAGTTCAAAACGAGATGAATTAGCATTACAATGAAATACTAGAGTTGAAGTTGCAACCCGATTATTAATCATTGGTTTTTCAATTTTAGGTACTTTTATGGGTTATTTTATTGGTGCTGGTTGTGCTATGGCATACAATAATATTAAAAATTTAACGGGTGTTATTTCACATCGAACTTATGAAATTCATTATATTATTGCTGGTGTTGCTGGCTTTCTTTGTGCCTTCTTTTTCTTCTGTTTTATTGGGCTGCCATATCTTAAACTAAAAAGGGCTGCTAGTTTTAAAAGTTGAATCATTATTTCAACTATTTTTGCGATAGTATATTATGTAATTTGTTTTGTTTTAGCGGTCACTTATATTGGGATGTTTAATACCATTAATAATTATTTTATTGTGGCTTTTACATTGATTAGTGTTTGTATTTTGGTAATTTTTCCTTCGTATGTTTTATTGTGACGAGAGGTTAAAAAACAATGAGTTTTACGTAAAAAAATTGAATATCTAACAGATGAAGAACAAATCAAAAGGGTAGAAACAAAGCTAGTTACATTAGAACAAGAACGACAACATCTTGTTGAATTAGAAACAATTAAGTATAATAAAGAAAAGTATAATTTAAATAATTTAAAGGAAAAAAATGAACGAGTTTATGTTCAAAAACCAGTTTTAGAACAACAAGCAAAAAAACAAGGAACGAAGGAAAAAGAGTTTAAAGAAGATTAATGATAAATTAATGGCACATAGGAGGGAAAACTAATAATGGTAACAGAAGAAAAGAATAATAATTCTTTAGTATCATCACCATCACCAATGCGACGAAAATTGTCGCGAAAAACAAATTTAAAGATTTTCGCTGTCATTGGGACCGTAGCGATTGCTGCTGGTTTGGGTGGTGTTATTTATTCAATTGTGACGCCTTCTTCATATCATAGTAAGAATCCGTGAGCTAATGCTACTTTGTTGGATAATAAAATTACAGGAATGATTAATTACCAATTGTCAAAACCATTAGTTGATCTTAATGGTGATTCAGTTCCAAAAAATTTAGCAACATATGTTTCTTTTAATGTTGGTGAAAAAGATAGCATAGATATTTATGCTAATTTAGATAATATTAAAGTTATTCAAGAAATATTTGCAAAAAATGATTGAGTCAAAAATAATTTAAGTATTGTTGAAACAATGCTAAAAGGAACTGGAGCAACTTTATCAGGAACCCAAATAATTTATCAAGGGAATCGGTTGAATTTAGTTTTACGACCAAAAATCTTAACTTATCCGTATAATGATGGCGATGACAAATATGGGTTAGTGACAGTTATTCCTGTTGATAAAGACCGGGGGTTATTTACTTATAAAATTAGATTTGCTTTACAATTAATTGGAACTGATAATGTTGGTTATTATGTTGATTTAAATAAAACTTTTGATTATACATATGATACTACTCAAACCGCAATTCCAACATGATTAAATTTAAGTCAAATGCTTAATTTAATGAGTAATAGGAAGATTATTACTTTAGTTCAAAAGTATGGAATTGTCTTAGATACTAGCAATGAAACAATTTTAAATGCCCTTTTAACAGAATATTATCCTATCGCAAAAGCTGATAATAGTATTATCATTAATGAGGAGATTGTTAATAAAAATGGAGCACCGTTTGCTACAATTACGGATAACCCTTCTGCAAGTAACTTAGCTTTAAATATTAAGTATAATTCTAAAAAATTTAATGCCTTAAAACAATTTGGTGCTAGTCTTTTTGATTATCATAGTAATAATTATGGAGCAGTTGCAAATATTTTTACCAAGATTGGAATTAAAATGCCAACTTTTACTAATGTTAAAAATAGTTATGATTTATATGATCGAAACACTGATCGGACATTTTTAGATGGGGCAATGCGAAATGAACGAGTTAATTCTTATCGCGGTTATATTGAAGAAATGGGATTAGGTTCTGACAATGTTTCTGACAATGTTAATTATGAAAATAATGATTTTAGTCGTTATGTCTGAGGTTCTGAACACCAAATTTTTTCTAATGAAGTGTTAATTCAGTTTTTAAATATTAATAATAATGGTCTTGCTGATAAAGTTAATCGTGATCCAACGAAAATGTACTATGATCAACAGAGCTATACTGATCGTTCAATTAATTATCAGCAATTTAATGTTGTTAATAATGTAAAAGATGTGATTGATAATATTCAATATGATGATTCAGAGCAAACAATTGATAATCTTTTAACAAATAAAATTGCGGTAATTAAAACAAGTTTAAAAAACTATTTGTTAGAAAACTTAAATAATAAATATATTAATATTGATAATATTGTTAAAGAAATTACGGTTGGTGTTAGAACAAATACGACAACAATTGCGGGAACAACGTTTAATAAGCAGCCACCAGTTAATGGGATGCTTCGTGGAAATAATAATAAGGTATATCAAGACAAGATGCTAACTTTTCCGAATATTGTTATTAATGTGAAATTTTCATATGATGGAACTATTAATAATATTTATGATTTGTCTTATGAATATGAGATTCCAAATAAAGTTGTGAAGGATCCGCGTGGTGTTGATAAAAACATGCTTGATGTTTTACAACCAAACTTTGTCTTACCAAAAACATATACAACTTTAGATAGCATGAAAGAATTATATAATGATTATCAGCAAGCAATTATTCAAGGTGCTAATGAATGAGAACGTAATCATCCAATGGGAAGTGGTCAACCAGGTAACAATTATCCGGTTGAAACTTCAAGAGGTGATGCATTTAATATTGCGGTAAATGAAGTTTCTGTTGGGCGATACAACAATAATAATTTGCGAGTTGGAGTATATAATGCAAAAATTACTGCAACTAAAAACTCATTAAATTATCAAGGCCATTTTCACACAACTGGTATTACTGTTACAGCAGCGCCAATTAGTGCCATTTCCTTACCGCAATTAGTTGTAGATAGTTCTTGAACACAACAGCGTGCTTATCGTGAAATTAAAACACAAATTTTAAGACGGGCACAAAGTAGGGGCTTAAATTTGAATGAGTATGATTTTGGCATTAATGGTGTCTCAGAAAATAGCTTAGTAAAATTAGAGACAGGAGATAAAACAATTACTATTACTGCTCTTGGAAATGACAATGTTTTAACAGGAACGGCAACTTTTAATTTAATTGTTAATCCGGTTTGAATTAGTAAATATCAAGATGCGATTAATCTGGGCAAGCAAAAAGTCGGTAGTTCTGTCCGCAATGTAATTAGTACATTAATGAACCAAGTAAAAGAAGCAGTTAATAGGGATGGTTATAATATTAATGATATTAGTAATTATGTTACAATTATCATTATTGATTCAAATGGCGTTTGATTAAATGATAATGATATTTTTCGAACAGCAGGGACATATTGATACAACATTGAAATAACAACAATAAATGGCGCAAGATATTTTGAGGGTAGAATTCATCGAGATTTTGTTGTTGAAAGTTAGGAAAAATGCAATTTAATTGCTTAAATTTATGAAAAAATGCTAAAATTATAACAATATGGTTTATATCTAACAAAAGGGGGTTTAAGATGAATAAAAATAAGCCAACATATGGAAGTAAATTTCCTGATTTGGAATTGCTTGATACAGAAGAAGAACGACAAAAGTATGAAGAAGAAGTGAAGGAATTATCAAAACAAGAACAAAAGCGCTTTAGTTATACTTCACCAATTCAAAATAATGATTTTTCACAACGCCGAATGTTTTGAGACAGTTCGTTAGAACGAGTTGGCCGTAGTTTTATTATTCTTGGTCAAGTACTTGCAATTACTTTGGCTTACTTTATTGGTCAGAAAGCAATTTTAATTGCTTTAAGTAATTTTGTTAATCCCAATGTTAAAGTTTTTGCTAATATTTATGTTAAGGACCTCTTAAGTTATGGTTTTTTATTTATTACCTTATTATTTAGTTTATTATATTTTATTCCAATGGGAATGGCGCGAACTGCCGGAGTTGTTTATGGTTGGTCAATTGCCTATATTATGTTAGCAATTTTGTATTTTTTATTTGTTGAAATTTTATGTGCTACTTTATTAATTTTAGGTAGCATTAAAGCGAATACCTCAGAACCAGTTAGTCAGTGGTTATTAATATTTATTGTTTTAGTTTTAGTCATTACCTCAATTTGAATTGTTGGGGCATGTCTATTGGTTGTTAAATCAGATGATGTCAAACGAAAAATTAATTTAGAAGTTTAAGGAGTAAAGAAAAATGATGACACTTACAGAAAGATTAGAAGAATTAACAAAACAATTACAGCAAAATGTGTATGAAAAAGAAGAAATTTTTAATTTAGCAATGTTAGCAATGTTAAGTGGAGAATCAATTTTTCTTTTAGGAAAACCAGGAATTGCCAAATCATTAGTTTCACGACGTTTAAAACATGCTTTTAAAAACGGAACAATTTTTGAATATTTGATGAATCGTTTTTCAACACCAGAAGAAATTTTTGGTCCAATTTCAATTGAAGATTTGCAAAAAGGAGTTTATAAACGATTAATTGATAAATATTTGCCAACCGCAGAAATTGTTTTCTTAGATGAAATTTGAAAGGCGGGGCCTTCAATTCAAAATACATTATTAACAATTATTAATGAAAAGATTTTTCGTAATGCCGGAGTTGATATTAAAGTTCCAATGAAGTTATTAATTTCTGCTTCAAATGAGTTACCAGCAGAAGGACAAGGGTTAGAGGCGTTATATGACCGTTTTATTATTCGTTATATTGCCCATGGTTTAAAAGATGAAGCAAATTTTAATGATATGATTGCTGGAGTAACGGAATTAGATGTTAAAGTTGATGAAGCATTGCAAATTACGCACGAAGAATATGATGTGTGACGAAAAGAAATTAATAAAGTTAAAATGACGCAGTCAACATTTGATTTTATTGCACGTTTTCGAAAAGCAATGTATATTGCAACTGATGGCGAATATTATATTTCTGATCGTCGTTGAAAAAAGATTGCTCATTTAATGAAAGCATCGGCTTTTTATAATGGTCGTGATACAGTTGATAAAGCTGATTGACTAGTTATTCCATATTGTATTTGAGATGATGAAGAACAAGAAGAAGAATATAATGCTATTTTCAATGAGTTTTATTTAGATGCTTTAACTTATGATGTACGTGAAAAAAAGAATCGTTTGAGTAAAGAATTAGAAGAATTATCAGCGCAGTATGAAGATATTCAAGAAGTTAATAGTCGGAAAAGTGAATATTTAGATGTTTTTGATGGTAAATTGCAAGGAACTTTTCATCGTATTCTTTGGAAAAATTCACAGTATCCAATTTGTTTTATTCGTGTTGAAGATTTGATTGATGCTCGTCATAATAAAACCCAGCCAACATTAGTTGAATTATATTACGGAGAAGACTTAGATAATATGGTTGATGTTTTACAAACTGAAATTAGTTATGTTAATGATAGTACTTTTAAAATTATTAAAACTGATGAAGAAATTAAAGTGGAAATTAAAAATTCGAAAGTAGAGGATAATAATTCAAAACTTGAGAAAAGAATTCTGGCAGTTGAACGTGAAATTGATAGTTTGGCAACTGCTTTTCCTGATGAAAAAGAACGTTTATTAGAATTGAATTGTATTTTTTTCAAGGACCGTTTCCTTTTAGCAGTTAATAATGCTTTTAATGATAATAAATTAAATTTCAATGAGGATATTATTGAAGCTGATTATCGATCAAAAGAAAACCCAGAAGCTAATCTTAGTAGTTCCTCAAACTTAGTTAAAAATTAGTTTTAAAAACAAAGGAGTCTTTCACTATGAATCCATATTTAGAGCAAAAAGCAGGAGTTAAATTAGCAGAGAAATTAACAGAATTAAAAAAGACTGATTTAGCTAGTCCAAATTTTGCTCTGGTAAAAAAATCAAATCAATGGTTAAGTAATATTTTTGATTCAGAAATTAATAATTTTTATGATCAGAAAATTGAAACTGAAATTATGAAAATTAAATTAAGTCCAAATATTGAAAAAGAGATCTATTTATTTCATTGAATTAAGGTTAATGGTTATGAAGGGTTAAAAAAGAATTATTCTTCAACCCAGGATTTTTTATTTAAAGTCAACTCACCATTTTATGATCGTTTGAATTATTATCGTTATGAATTTAATAAAAAAAATAATAATCCTAATATGTTATTTCGTGATTTTGTTGGCATATGAGAATCAATTCTAATTAAAAGAATTAATGATTATCGTTTTGCTAAAATTGAAGAGTTGCGGAGTAAATTTATGCAAGATTTATACAATCGAATTCAAATTTATAATAAAGCTAATAGTTTGCTAAAAACAGTATGAAATTTTTTTGGTAACATGTGAGATCCTGTGCAATTATTAAAGCCAGGTGTTGATATGAGAGCAATTGATAAGTTTGCCAAATTTTTGGAAAGTAATCCAGCAATTATGGAAATTGCAACTTTATTAGGTCGCTATCAAGGTGAAAGTAACTTAATTGAGCAACGAATTCTAGAAGAAGTTGTTATGGATTATGAATGAAAACCTGTTGGTTCGTCCCCAGAAGAAATTATTGGGGCAACTGAATCAAAAGATTTGGAGCATATGTTTCCTGCGGAATTAGTTTTACTACGAGATCCAGTTTTAAAATATATTTTTTATAAGAAATATATTGAAGGAAAATTAACAACCTTTGAATTTTTATCCCAAGATAAGGTTCCAAAAGAGCAAATTAAGTTAACAACTTTTGAATCATATGTTCCTGAAGAAAAAGGTCCAATCGTGCTTTCAATTGATACCTCTTCTTCAATGCGCGGTAGTCCCGAACAAATTGCCAAAGCATTAGCATTGGCAGTTGCGAAAATTGCTTTGTCAGAACATCGTCCTTGTTATATGATTAATTTTTCAAAAAGTTTAGATGTTTATAATTTATCACAATTGAAGGATTCTGTTCCAAAGTTAATTGATTTTTTATCTAAGAGTTTTGGTGGTGATACCGATGTTGAACCCGCTTTGCAACATACTTTAACCGTAATGGATAGTAATGAATATTTTAATGCTGATTTATTATTAATTAGTGATTTTATGACTTCTGATTTATCGCCAGATATTATTGAAAGAATTGAGATGTTACGAACAAGACGGAATCGTTTTCATGCGATAGTCATTGGTACAATGGGGGAAGAAGATGTTGCTAGTGTTTTTGATAATGCTTGAATTTATGACCCCCGTGATCCATTTGCTTCCGAACGAATTATTGCTTCTTTAACGGGAGAAGTTGTTAAAAAATATGATAAAATTCCCGGCGCAAAAACTATTTTAAATAAAATTAGAGCAGAACAGGAGGTTGCTAAAAATGTTAAGTAACAAAACTTTTGCATATTTGCTTGAAAATCAAAAAAAACTAGATCATCACATTTTGACAAAATTCAACTTAAATGATGAGCAGACATTAGATAAACGAATTTTGGCTTTTTTAGTTGAGTTAGCAGAATTTATTAATGAACAACGTGATTTTAAATATTGAAGTGTTAAACCAGCTTCAAAACAAGATATTTTATTAGAAGAATATATTGATGGAATTCATTTTTTGATTAGCATTGGGAGTAGTCTCCAAGTTGACTTTAATAAATACCATTATCAAAACAAATATGTTGGCAAATCGTTTAGTCTAACAAAACTTTATTTGGATTGTTTTGCTGTTTGTACTAAATTAATTAAAAAGCAAACAGCTAAAATTTATTTTCAAGTGTTAAATCAATATTTAATTATTGCTGAGGAATTAAAATTTACCGAAACCGACTTAATTACGGCATATAATAAGAAAAATAAAATAAACTTTGCTCGGCAAGAAAATAATTATTAAAAAAATGTTTTATAAGTATTTATAAAACATTTTTTTAATCAGTATCAAGACTACTTTTGCGCTTTTCTTTAAATTCTTCTAATGTTTTAATGAAGATCGCTGCTGTTGGACAAACCATTTGTGCTTCAACTAGTTCTTGATCATTTTCTGTTGTATTTGCAAAACCATCATCATCCATAAAGAATGTTTCAGTTTCATCAATCATAATGCAGCTTCCACAAGAAATACACAAGTCAGTATTAACATATGTTCTTTTCTTTGAAATATCACGGTTCGCCATTGAGATCCCCCCATTATCTTATTTATTATTACTATAATAATAACAAAAATTTTAATAATAATATATAATTTTAATGTAGTTTGAAAAAGTTGGAGGGGTACAATGGAAACTAGAATGGAAAAATTTGCCCAACTACGTGAAATGATTAAAAAGGAAATTGAATTAGATCAAGAAATTAATCAGGCAAATCAAGTAATTAATAGTTATATGGCAAAATTAAATGTAATTGATGCTACTTTCTTTAATAATATTAAATCAGATTTTGAACAAGAATTTAGTTGAGAAAAAGTATATTTGGATAAAAATCCAGATGAGCAACCATATCCATCTGATTTTAAATATGATTTACAGCAATTATTAGAGCAAGTTGTTAGTACAACAAATTCCACAGCACAGGTTAATCCGAAAAATGACCAAGATGCGGGTGATGTTATGCATAATATTTTAATTGCTGAAACTTTATTAAACAAACCAACTTATCAAAAATATCAAACAATTTTAGAAAGCATTTTAGCTGAAAAAATTACATACCATCGTTTAAGTGATAAAATCCAAGCAGAAAATAGTAATTTTAAAATTAATTCAGCAAATATTGAATTTAGTACAATTGCACATATGCGTAAAAATGACAGTCGTAGTACAGCAGAAATGCTTAAAGAATCAAGTATTTTATTAGAAGAAAAACATAATAATGTATTAGTTACTTATCGTAAAATAAAACTACGCTATAAAATGTTATTATTAACGATGCTTTTATTTGTTATATTATTAGTTGTTTGTTTAGTATTAATCTTTGTGTTATAGAAAATGGGAGAAGATGATGAAATTAAATATAGCTATTGATGGTCCGGCTGGTAGTGGTAAATCTTCTGCTGGTTATGAATTGGCCAAAAAATTGAATTATCAGTTTATTGATACAGGACTAACTTATCGTGCTTTTACTTATTTTTGTGCAAAAGCACAAATTGATTTTAATGATTATCAACAGTTACAAACCCAGTTAACAAATTTTAATTATCAAGTGTTAAATAACAAAATTTATGTTAATAATGAAGATGTAACATTGATGTTGCAAACAAGTTTAGTTCTTGACAATATTAACAAAATTACTGGTCTTGATTTTATTCGAACCGCAATGGTAGCTTTACAACGCCAATTAGTTATTAATAAAGGCAATGTTGTTGTTGGACGCGATATTACAACTGTTGTTTTACCTGATGCAGAAGTAAAAATTTATTTGACAGCTAGTATTGCCGCTCGAGCTGAACGAAGATGAAATCAAAATAATGAGAATCATATTGCTCCAAATAATTTGACAGAAATTACAACAAAGTTAAGAGAACGTGATTGTGCTGATAAAACCCGTGCAGTTGGACCACTAAAAATTGCTGCTGATGCAATTGTAATTGATAGTAGTATCTTAACATTTGAACAAACAGTAGCAGCAATTTATGAAGTAGTAGTAAATTATAAGAAGGTAGGAAAGTAAATGGCAAAAAAAGGAACCGTAGCAATTGTAGGACGACCAAATGTTGGAAAATCAACATTATTTAATCGTATCATTAAAAACCGTCTTGCCATTGTTGAAGATACTCCTGGTGTTACGCGGGACCGGATTTATGCTTTTTCAGAATGATTAACACGTGAATTTTTAATGATTGATACAGGAGGAATTACATTAGATCATGAAGCAATGTTTGCCCAAGAGATTAAAATGCAAGCAGAAATTGCTATTGCGGAAGCTGATGTTATTATTTTTGTTTTATCATATAAAGAAGAGGTCACTCCTGATGATGAAATGATTGCAAAAATATTGTATCGTGCTAAAAAACCAGTTTTATTAGTTATTAATAAGTATGATAAACAAGAAAAAGAAAGTGAGTTATATGAATATATGACATTAGGATTTGGTGAACCAATTGCTGTGTCGGCAACGCATGGGATTGGTATTGGGGACTTATTGGATAAAGTAATTTCTTATTTAGATCAAATTCCAATTCAACCAAGAACCGAAGGAATTCATTTTTCCTTAATTGGCAAACCAAATGTTGGAAAATCATCCTTGACAAATGCTATTTTAGGAGAAGAACGGGTAATTGTTTCTCCAATCGCTGGAACAACCACTGATTCAATTGATACAACCTTTAAACGAAATGATCACCTTTATACTGTTATTGATACGGCAGGAATTAGACGGAAGGGGAAGGTTTATGAGAAATTAGAGAAATATAGTGTTCTTCGTGCGGTTAGTGCGATTGAACGAAGTGATCTCGTTTTACTAATTATTGATGGGACAATACCAATTACTGACCAAGATACTAATATTGCTGGAATCGCTTTTGAACAAAACAAACCAATTATTCTAGTTGTTAACAAATGAGATGCAGTAACAGAAAAAAATGATCGTTCAATGCAAGTAATTGAAAAACAAATTCGTGGTTATTTTAAGTACTTAAATTATGCTAAAATGGTTTTTGTTTCGGCACTAGAAAAAAAACGCGTGCATATCTTATTTCAAACAATTGATGAAGTTTATGCTGGATTAACTCAGCGCATAAAAACTAGTGTTTTAAATGAAATTTTAGTTAAAGCACAACTACTAAATCCTCCGCCTGATTTTAATGGTGGTCGCATAAAAATTTATTATGCTACGCAACCAGAAAGTATGATTCCAACTTTTATTATGTTTTGTAACAATCCTAAATATATTCATTTTTCTTATAAACGGTTTCTTGAAAATCAAATTCGTGAACATTTTGGATTTGATGGGGTACCAATTAAAATACTATTTAGAGAAAGAAAGTAATGAGGTAAATAATAATGAAAAAAGAACAAAAGAATATCACTATTATTGGCACGGGAGCATATGGCACTGTTTTGGCCAATGTTTTAACAGATAATGACCATAATGTTATTATGTATGGAATTGATAGTAAAGAAGTCAATGATATTAATAATGAGCATTTAAATAGCCATTTTTTTGGTGATTTAAAAATTAATCGTGAAATTAGAGCAACAACTAATTTTGCTGCAGCTGTTGAAGATGCTGAATATATTATTTTGGGAATTCCAGTTATTGCTATTAAACCAGTTATTGAAAAGATTAATCAAACAGTAACAAAACCGGTTGTGATTATTAATGTTGCAAAAGGATTAGATCCTGAAACGCATGAAGTATTATCTCGCTCAATTGTTAAATTAATTGATGATAAAATTTTAAAAGCATATGCAGGGATTTATGGGCCAAGTATTGCCATGGAAGTTTTGCAGCGAAAACCAACGTGTATTATGGCAGTTTCAAGTGAAATTACAATTGCACAAGAAGTGCGAGATTTATTTAACAATGAATATTTTGTTACTTTTGCGAATACAGATGTTGTTGGTGCTGAATATGCTGTGGCATTAAAAAATGCTGTTGCAATTGCATCAGGAATTTTTAATGGTCTTTATGCATCAGATAATGCTAAAGCATCATTAATTACAATGGGTTTAAATGAAATTCAACTTTTTGCAAAAGCAAAAGGAGCTCGCATTGAAACTTTTTTAAACTTTGCAGGATTAGCAGATTTAATTTTAACTGCGACTTCAACAAAATCACGGAATTATTCTCTTGGTTTTGAAATTGCCCAAGCAGATGATGCCAAAAAAGTATTAGAAAGTCATGCTAAAACAGTTGAAGGTGTTTTAACTTGTAAAACAATTGTGTTAGATGCACGAGTTAATAAAATAGTATTACCTTTATTTGAAGCCTTATATGATATTTTATATAATAATAAACGCCCAAGTGCAATTATCAATAGTGTTTTTACAAAAGCAATATTGGCATAGGAAAAACTCTCATTTTATGATATAATTATTATACAATTACGTATGGCAATATTTAAATGAGAGGGTATAAAATGAGTTTACAACATTCTTGGACTAATAATGGTTTAGAAAATAAACCGGAAAATAATCAGCAGCAACTTTCTCCCAACCAAGGGAATAATTTTACTGCTGCTCCACAGCAGTATCAGCAGGGTGTGGCACCCCAACAGTATCAGCAGCAAGCAGCGCCAATGCCGCAGCAATATGCGCAACAACAAGGATTAATGCAACAGCCTCCACAAAGTGTCGCTCCGCAGCAATATTCACAACAACAGGGTGTGGCACCCCAACAGTATCAGCAGCAAGCAGCGCCAATGCCGCAGCAATATGCGCAACAACAAGGATTAATGCAACAGCCTCCACAAAGTGTCGCTCCGCAGCAATATTCACAACAACAGGGTGTGGCACCCCAACAGTATCAGCAGCAGGCAGCGCCAATGCCGCAACAATATTCACAACAACAATCACCGCAGAATGCAACAGCACCCCAACAGTATCAGCAGCAAACAGCGCCAATGCCACAGCAATATTCACAACAACAATCACCGCAGAATGTCGCACCCCAACAATATCAGCAGCAAATGATAAATCAACAACGTGCTAATTTTGCAGCAACAGGACAGCAAAGTTCACAAGGAACAAATTCAATGCCTAACAATTTGCAACAGTCATCTGCTGCAACAACACAAAACCAAACGTTAGCGGAACGAATTGCTAATTTACAAAGTGGTGGTTTAAATCAAAATGAGAATTATAATAATCAAAAAAGTATTAAACCAGCAGATTTATTAAATGTTCCAATTGATCCTAATATTAAAGTAGGTCTTGGGAAAAATATGAATATTGCATCAGTATTACCAACAGATTTATTTGAGAATGAACTTGAAAAAACAAATCGTAAAAAAAATCAAAAATTAAATGTTGAGATTGAAAATGATGGATTACAATGCCAATGTAAAAATTGTATAAAAAAATCGCGTCCGTGGTTAACAGTTTTAGTTAGTGTTTTAATAATGTTAGCAATTTTGGGTGGATGTGTAGGTGCCATTTATGGTTTTCGTGTTGAAATTAAAAATTGATTATTAGAAACAAAATTAACTGTTGTTAATTCACAATCAGTTTTAAGTAATCATCAACAAGGAACATTGGCAGATGGCAAATCAATTTTACCAACTACTTATTATTTAAATTCATAAACCATATTTAAAAATATGGTTTTTTCTTTTACAATATAATTATGAGATTCTTAATAGAAAGTAGGGAATTATGAGAAATATTAAATTAATTGCATTAGATATGGATGGAACCGCTTGTCGCTTTCATCAAGGAATTGAAGCGGTTAATATTATGCCAATTATTAAAGCACAAGAAATGGGTATTCGGGTTATTTTTGCAACGGGACGACCAATTTTGACATCATTACCAGAAGCCTTAAAAGTAAAAATGGATTATTTTCATCAGTATTTTATTGGTTTTAATGGTGCTTGTATTTATGATATTAAAACAAATAAGATTGTGCATCAACAAACATTATCTGTTTTACAAGTTAACTTTTTATTTCAATTAGCTAAAAAATATCAGAAAAAATTATGATGCTATATTGATGATTTAACGAAAGTTATTGTTAATTTTGACCCCGTTGCCGAAAACAATCCAGAATTAACTTTTTTTCATGGTGAATTTATCCAGTATGATAGTCTTTCTGAAATTCAAAATGCTGCTTATAAATGTATTGCAATGGATGTGCAGGAAACAGATGAATTCGTTACTTTAGCACGAGCTAAAAATATTGAAATTGCAATTGATGCGGCGCATGCGGCAGAAATAAATGCTCCTGGCATTAGTAAATTAACAGGTTTAAAATGAATTTCTAAACAATGGGGAATTGCGTTATCTGAAATGATGGCAATTGGTGATAGTATGAATGATTATTGAATGATAAAAAATGTGGGGTTGGGAATTGCAATGAATAATGGACAAGAACAAATTAAAGCAATTGCCAAAGATATTACGAGCAATGTTGAAGAAGGTGGCGTTGCAAAAATGATTGAAAAATATATTTTCAATAATGAAAAATAATTATATAATTGTTGAGGAAAAAGAAAAAGAGGAGAAAATATTAAAATGAAAGCGAAACAACCAATTTTATTAGCAATTCTTGATGGATGGGGAATTGCCCCTGATTCAAAAGGAAATGCAGTTACACAAGCACATATGACAAATGTTGAAATGTTAAAAGCAAAATACCCATGAGTAGCTGCTCATGCATCGGGAGAATGAGTTGGGTTACCAGATGGTCAAATGGGGAATTCTGAAGTTGGCCATATTCATTTGGGAGCTGGTCGGATTAAATATGAGTCATTAACATTAATTAATAAAGCTATTAAGGATGGAACTTTTAATCAAAATCCCGAAATTTTAGCAGCAATTAAATTTGCAAAACAAAATAATGGGGCTTTTCATATTATGGGATTATTTTCAGATGGTGGTGTTCACTCACATCTTAATCATATTTTTGCAGCCTATCAGTTAGCAGCAGTAGAAGGGGTTAAGGAAATTTATTTACATTTATTTGGAGATGGTCGAGACACTAAACCAGAATGTATTAAAACATACATTGAACAATTTAATGTCTTACAAGCAAAGTTAAAAGTTGGCGCAATTGCTACAATTGGAGGACGTTATTATGCAATGGATCGTGATAAGAAATATGAACGTGTGCAAGTTGCTTATGATGTTTTAGTTTCTAGAAAAGGAGCTGAGTTTAGTGATCCGTTAGAATATATTGACCAAGAATATCAAGTTGGTCGAAATGATGAATTTTTAATGCCAGCTTATAATATTAACACCCCCCAAGGTTACATTAAATCCGGTGATGGAGTCTTTTTTGCTAATTTCCGTCCTGACCGTGCAATTGCTATTGCTTCAGCATTAACAAATGTTGATTTTCCTGTTAATGAGGTAGAAAGTTATTTTATGCCAAAATTAAATGATATTTATTTTGTATCAATGATGGAATATGCGGCAACAGTTGGTTCAAAACATGTTGCTTTTCAACCAATTGAAGTTGTTAATGGATTAGGAGAATGGTTAAGTAAAAAAGGTTATCGTCAATTACGGATTGCTGAAACAGAAAAAATTGCGCATGTTACTTTTTTCTTTGATGGAGGAAAAGACTATTTTAAAAATGGTTTAGCAACTCAAACTGAAATTACATTACCAGGAGCATCAGCTGATTTAATTCCATCGCCAAAAGTTGCAACATATGATTTAAAACCAGAAATGTCCGCATATGAAATTACTGATAAATTAATTGCTGAACTTGATCGTAATGAATTTGATGTTATTATTTTAAACTTCGCTAATTGTGATATGGTTGGTCATACTGGAATTTTACCAGCCGCGATTGAAGCAGTAAAAACAATTGATGATTGTCTTGGTAAAATTTATCGAGCAATTCAAAAAGTTAATGGTATTATGATTATTACTGCTGATCATGGTAATGCTGAAATTATGATTGATGAAACTGGTGGACCAAATAAAAAACATACTTCCCAACTAGTTCCAATTATTATTACTAAAGAAGGTTTAAAATTACGTGATAAAGATCCGGGAATTGCTGATATTGCCCCAACTATTTTGGAATTATTGGATGAAGAAATTCCCGCTGAAATGACACAACCATCATTAATTATTAAGTAAGAAGATATTATGGAATATCTTTTTTTATGAAATAATTCTTAATTTTGCCAGTATTTTGGTCAGAATCGGTATATAATAACAAATAAGGCTTAAAGGAGTAGTAAAAATGAATAATAATGAAAATACTTATAATAATTTTAAAAGACCATGATATGAATTAAAACCAACATTAGTTGATCGTGCTTCGCCATTTGATTTTAAGTTGGTTAATGTTCGTAATACTGGTTATATTTTTATAGGAACAGCAATCTTTGCTCCGTTTTTTATTAGTATTTTAATTTCATATTTATTTGCGCATAATCAATATTCTTTAGTTGGAATGAATTTTGTTAGTTGAATTATTGTCGCTGTTGGTTCTTATTTTGTTATTAATGGTGCGCAAAGTCAAATTATGCGTTCTGGCGCAATTGTGTTTTATTATTTTTATTTTATTCCGAATATTGTTGGTTTACTAATTGGTATCATTGCCAATCTATTTCAACCATCGGCTTCTGCTTTAACAACAATTAATTTATTAACAAGTTTAATTGCTGCTGTAGTAACGCTTTTAATTAGTTATAAAACTTCGCCGTTTATTTTTAAGAAAATTAAATTGACTTTTAAACAAGATTATCAACGATTACTACTAGTTAGTTTAGTTGCAATTATTGTGGTTTTTCTTTTTAATTTTGGTTTTGGTTGATTACAATCATTAATAACCTCAAGTTCATCAAAAAATCAAGATAGTTTAATTAAGGGTCTTGATAAGTGATGAAATGTTGTGATTTTGGTGATTTATACTGTTTTTGTTGCGCCAATTATTGAAGAGTTAGCTTGTCGTCATGGTATATTTAGTTTAAGGGGAAATAAATGAATTGGTTTTGTTGCTTCAACAATTTTCTTTGCTGGAATGCATGTTAGTTCAACTGGTGATTGAGAACATATTATTGGTTATTTGGGTGCAGCACTAGCGTTAGGAATGTTGTTTATTATTGTTAATGGGAATGTCACTTATAATATTATTGCCCATGGTGGTTTAAATCTTATTAGTACCATTTTAATTCTTACTTTGCCAGATTTATTAATTAAGTAATAAATATGAGTAATATAAATATATATTTTGGTCTTTTTATTTTGGCAATGTTGTTAATAAATGTTCTAAGAATGCATTAATTTCATTTTGATATGTAAAACTAATAAAAAATGGTGTGCCACCACCAACAATGCTGAAATGTGCTTTATTTGTTTGCAAGAAATTATTAAGATTAAATTCAGTTTCGTTCTTTTTGCTGAAACTAATAAAACCGTATTTTAAAGCGGTATTAACAAAAATAATTAAAGTATTTTGATATTCTTGTACATATTTATTTAATTTATTGCGAACTAATTCAAGTGTTATTTTCTCATCATTAATCATAATTTCGTGTGTTGTTAAGTTATGATTAACAGTAATTGCTTTAAAAGGAAAAGTAATTTCGTCAATTGTTTGCAATAATATTTTATATTTTGCTTTTGCTGTTTCATTTAACTCTTTTTCCAATTTTTCAATTTCAAGATTCAATTTATTTTTTTCAATTAAAGTTGTTGGAACAAGGAAATCAGGGATTACAAAAGTAAAGGTTGGGTCATAACCCTTAATTTTTTTTACGCTTTGTTCTAAAGCGGTTCTTTTCTGATTAATTCAATCAGTAAAGTATGCTTCGGTTGCTGTTTTATTCGTTGAAAATTGGATGCGAACTTTCTTTTTATCAACTCAACAATCTCAAATTTCAAAAAAATTAATTTCTTGTAAATTATTAACATGTGTACCACCGCACAAATCAATTGTTGCAGTCGGAAATTCAACCACCCGGACAATTGGATCATATTCAAAATTTGGATGGACTATTTTTAATTCTACTGCTTTAGCAAGTGGCATTTGATGCTCAATTTTGGCAATGTTATGGTTAATTAAATCAGTAACAATTTTATGACGAGCTGTCAAAACAATATCTAATCAATTATCAACTCTATTCATGGCCAATAACGCATAGTCAATCTTAATTTGAACTGAGTCTGTTATTTCACCATCATTTAAAATTTGTTCAATAGTATATGATAAGAGGTGTTGGGCAGTATGATTTTTAGTAAGTTTAATTCGCCGTTCTTCATCAATTTTTTGTTCTAACATGTCATTAAGTCTAACGGTTGTTCCTTGCGTGTCAACAAGATGTAGATATACTTTTTGATAGATTTGTTTATTAAGATCAAAGACGATAATTTTATTGTTGTCTTTTATTAAAACACCAGTATCTGAAATTTGTCCCCCACCAAGAGCATAAAAAACAGTATGATCAAAGGCAATAAAACCAACTCCGTTTAATTGTTCAACGGGATGACCAGTTTCATTGAAAAGTGCTAAAACAGTTCCGTTATCAGTTGTTTGTTGATATCCGTGAAATTTTGTTAAGGGAAGAGTGACTTTATTGTCTTGTTTTTTTAAGTTAGTTCATAATAATTCAATTTGTTCATTATTCATAATAATATCCTTTCTTAATATATTAATTAAAATTATATGTTATTTTATAAAATAAAACAAGAATAATTTAAAGAAGATAACTCTTAATTTGACAACTATTTTAGGATTTATCAAATTAAGAGTATTTTTAAGTATTCTTTTATTTTTTATTTAAAATTACAGGAATAATTAGCGGATTACGACGTTTATAACGGTAAATAAACGGTGATAGTGATTGTTTGATTGCATTCTTAAGAGCCCCAAAGGTTGGTTTTTGTGTTTTTAAAACTTCATTAACTGCTTCAGTTGCTAATCGAATTGATTCATTTATAATGTTCCCTGATTCTTTAACATAGAAACTTCCGCGTGAAATAATTCGGGGTGGGGTTAATAACTGATTATTTTGTGAATCAATTGAAATTACAACAGCAATTAAGCCATCTTTTGATAAAATCTCACGGTCACGAACAACAGCTGTTGTTTGACCAGACAAGTCTTTTCCATCAACATAAACTGCTTCAGCTTCAATTCGTTTACCAATGGCTGCCGTTCCATTTAACAACTCAATTTGATCACCATTAGCACAAATAAAAACGTTTTCTTTAGGAACATTAACACTACTTGCTGTTTCACCGTGCTGGCGTAACATTCGATAATCTCCGTGCATTGGTATAAAGTATTTTGGTTTTAATAGTGTAAATAATAATTTTTGTTCTTCTTGCGAAGCATGCCCTG
This sequence comes from Spiroplasma sp. SV19, assembly GCF_030060925.1. NCBI lineage: Bacteria > Bacillati > Mycoplasmatota > Mollicutes > Entomoplasmatales > Spiroplasmataceae > Spiroplasma > Spiroplasma sp. SV19. The sequence continues at coordinate 572,696 of NZ_CP045455.1, read as the reverse complement.
AAGTATGAATCTGGTTCAAAGGACTATTTTCTTGTACAATTGCACCAGCACGAACCAATTTATTAATAACACGTTCCACATCAGCTTGATTACCAGGAATTGGTGAGGATGAAAAAATAACAGTATCACCAGGAGTAATTGAAATATGTTGATGTTGATTATTTGCAATTCTTGATAAAGCAGCCATAGGCTCACCCTGACTTCCAGTACAAATAATTAAAATCTCATTGTCTTTATAATTTTTAGCATCATTAGCTTTAATAAAAGCTTTATCAGAGATTTTTAAATGTCCCATTTGGCGGATAATTTTAATAATTCGATCTAAACTTCTTCCGAAAACTAAAATTTTGCGACCATATTTATTAGCAATTTCAACAATATGTTGAATTCGGTGAACATTTGAAGCAAAAGTTGAAATTAAGATTCGTCCTTTTGCTTTCACAAATAATTCGGCAATATTTTTAATAATTTTTGTTTCAGTTTGAGTATATCCTTCAACTTCAGCATTTGTACTGTCTGCCATTAGTAACATAACACCTTCTTGCCCCATATTTGCCATTCGTTCAATATCAGAACGATGTCCTAATGGTGTTCAGTCAAATTTATAGTCTCCTGTTGAGACTACTTTTCCATTTGGGGTAACAACTGAAATTCCAAAGGCATCAGGAATACTATGGTTAACAGCAAAAAAGTTAATTTTAAAGTTTTTAGTTTTAATAACACTCATATTGTCAACTTCTTTAACAATAGTGGTTTGCTCTAACTTTGCTTCTTTTAATCGGTCACGAATTAAAGCAGCAGCTAACCGAGGGGCATAAATGATTGGAATTGTCACTTCTCTTAATAAGTAGGGAATTCCGCCAATATGATCCTCATGACCATGTGTAATAAATAGCGCTTTTATTTTTCGCTGATTTTCTTTCAAATAATTGTAATTTGGAATAACAGCATCTACTCCAAGCATTGTTGAACTAGGGAATTTAACTCCAGCATCAAGTATGATTAACTCTTCATCATGTTCAATACAGTATGTATTTTTACCAACTTCTTCTAAACCTCCTAAGGCAAAGACCTTTGTTGGAAACTTGTTTTTAATAATATTTGGTGCTGTTGTTTTTTGTATTATACTAGCTGGTTTTGTAGTTGTTGTTTTATTTTTATTGATTTCTTTGTTTTCTTCATTCATTGAAATTATCACCTCATAATTCTAAAAATTTATAGTTTTTTCTTTATTAAATTTATTATTTAATATTATTAAAAAGAAAAAAAGTTAATTTCCTAGTATCCAAAAAATTATAACACAAAGATTAATAAGTTTACAAAAAAAATACTTTTTCTCAAAAAAGTTAAAAGTTATTAATTTATAAAATAATTCAAGCAGAATTCTTCAGTCACGGATTTTTTTTATTAATTAAATCATAATATAATTTACCTTCTAAATGTTCTTGTTCATGTTGAAAAACAATTGCTTCATAGCTCCGAACGGTAAGTGTTACTTGCTGTTGTTTTAAATAGTCATATCCATCAATGATAATTCGAAAACTACGCGGAACTAAACCTTCTTTATCGCCATCAACACTTAAACAACCTTCACCTTCTTCAATACAAGCTAATTGTGCACTTTTACCAATAATTGTTGGATTAATCATTGCATGTTCAATTACTTTTTTGACTCCAGTTTCATTATCAGTATCTTCAATTCTAATATAATACATCTTAATATTATGCCCAATTTGTGGAGCAGCAAGACCAACGGCTGGTCTAATTACTTGTTTGTCATTTTTTTGTGGGTCTTGTGAGTATCGAACAAAATCAATTAGTTTTTGCATAACAAGTTCATTTTCAGGCGATAATGGAAAAGAAACATCACTTGATGATTGTCGAATTGATGGTGTATCATCAAATACTAACCAGTTCTTATTTGGAATTTCATTCTGCAACACTAAAAATCACCTCTTAGAAAATTATAACATATACCATAATTATTAAAGAAATTTAGTATAATAAAAAAGATAGAAAAGGGATTAAAAGGATGCGCGTAATTAGGGGGAAATATAAGGGTTATCAAATTAAAACATTAGAAGGAATGAATACTCGCCCAATGACGGCACGAGTTAAAGAAGATATGTTTAATATTTTAGATAACTATTTTATTTATGAAACTAAAACTGGTTTAGATATTTTTGCTGGGAGTGGACAGTTGGGAATTGAAGGTTTATCACGCGGGCTGCAACAATGTTATTTTAATGATTTTCATCAAGGCGCTTTTCAGGTGATTACAGAAAATCTTCAGAATCTAAAAATTGAAAACGGTAGAGTATTGCAGTATGACTATAATGTGTTATTAAATTGAATGATTCAAAATAAAATAACAATTGATATTTTATTTTTAGACCCCCCATTTAAGCAAATTCAATATTATTATGATATTATTACTACAATATTGAAAAACAATATTATAAATAACTATGGAATAATAGTTTGTGAATCAAATCAAGAACTATCATTTGTTCAATTTGACTTAGTGATGTTACGTTATAAAAAATATAAAAAAAAGTATTTATATATACTACGTTTAGAAAAAGGAGAAAATTAATGTGCAAAAAACAGGGTTTTTAATTATCTTCTCTGGCCCATCAGGAGTTGGGAAAGGAACAATTTGCCAGGAGCTTTTTAAATATGAAGAATTAAATTTAGCCTATTCAGTTTCAATGACAACAAGGGAAAAGAGGCCTGATGAAATTGATGGAGTAAATTATTTCTTTGTTGATCGGTTGACCTTTGAAAATGCAATTAAAAATGATGAATTGTTAGAGTATGCAGAATTTGTTGGGAATTATTATGGAACACCAAAATCATATTGTATTAAGCAAATTGAGAATGGAAAGAATGTTTTATTAGAAATTGAAGTCCAGGGAGCAACACAAGTGTTAGAAAAAATAACTGATGCTGTCTCAATCTTTTTAATTCCGCCAAGTTTAGAAGAATTAGAGAAACGAATTCGTGGACGGAAAAGTGAACCCGAATCCGTTCTTCAGGCCCGGTTAGCAAAAGCAGCTGATGAACTTCCGCTACAAAGTAATTATAATTATGTTGTTGTGAATAATACCGTTGATCAAGCAGTGGCAGAAATTAAAACAATTTTAGAGCAAGAAATTGCTAATCGTTTATAAGTTTAACTAAAGGTGGTTAAGGTATGCGAGCGAGAGAATTAGCCTGGGATATTCTGTGGAAAGTTTTTGCAAAAAATAAATTTAGTAATCATTTATTAGCAAAAACAATTGAACTAAACGCCAGTTTTACTGATCAGGATAAAACCTTAATTTATCGAATTGTTTACGGCACGCTTAAAAACAAATTATATTTAGAATATATTGCTAATCAATTTATTGATAATAGAAAAACTACTCAAAAACTACAAGTCATTTTATGAATGAGCATTTATCAATTTCGTTTCTTAGATCGAATTCCAAATTATGCTATTGTTAATGAAGCAGTTGACATTGCAAAAAAACTTAACCCAAAATATGCGGGGTTTATTAATGCTACTTTAAAGAAAATCTTTGAAAGTAGTGAAGATATTTTTGAAATTAAACTTGTTGATGAAACAAAAAAGTTAAGTATTAAATATAGTTTTCCTTCGTCATTATATTTAGTTCTGCGTAATGAATATAATGAGGAAGTTGCTCAAAAAGTAATGGAAGACAATTTAAGAATTCCAAAAATTGCTTTTCGTGTTAATACATTGAAAATTACGCGTGATGAATTATTAGTAAAATATGCTGATTATAATTTGTCAAAAAGTTTGGTTTCACCAGTTGGAGTTATTGCTGAAAAACCCGTTGTTAATTCAGAAATGTTTGAAAATGGTCTGATTTTTATTCAAGATGAAATGAGTATGCGAATTGCGGAAGTGTTAGACCCTCAAGAAACTGACCGTATCTTAGATATGTGTAGTGCTCCGGGTGGCAAAACGACACATTTAAGTCAGTTAATGAATAATAAGGGTATTATTGATGCTTATGATATTAGTGAAAAGAAACTTACTTTAATTAAAAATAATGCGAAACGATTAGGAATTACTAATATTCATCCTCATTTATTAGATGCTAGAAAAATTAATTTATCAGTTCAATATGATAAAATTTTATGTGACGCACCATGTAGTGGACTTGGTGTTATTAAACGAAAACCAGAAATTAAGTATCATACGTTTACAAATCAAAAATTAGCTAATTTAGTAGAAATCCAAGAACAATTATTAGAAAAAGCTTATGAATTATTAAAGCCAGGAGGTATTTTAGTTTATTCTACTTGTACATTTGAAGTATACGAAAATAGATTACAAATTAGAAATTTTTTAGCAAAATATAATGATTTAGAGGTAATTACAGCGGAACAAACTTTTGGTTATGAAAATAATACTGATGGATTTTATTATTGTAAAATTAGAAAAAAAGATAAGTAATTATAAAAAGTATGTAAAATATATATAAGAATAAGAAAGGAAGCAGAGTTATGAATACGAACGTTAAACTAATTGAAGATCTTTTACAGCAATATTTAAAGGCCCATAATTTAACTAAAGAAGTGATGATTGAAAAACCACGTCAAGAGGGGTTTGGAAATTTATCAACAAATCTGGCTTTGTTATTAGCAAAGGATCTAAAAAAAGCACCACACAAGATTGCAGAAGAAATTATTACTTTTATTGAAAAAAATAATAAAACTTATTTTAAGAAAATTGAAATTGCTGGGGCCGGATTTATTAATTTTACATTAGCTGATGAACAATTACATCGTATTATTAATGATGTTCTAAAGTTACAAAAAAAATATGGTCATTCAGCACCAAAAGATTTTATTTATAATTTAGAAATTGTGTCAGCAAACCCAACCGGGTTTTTACATATTGGCCATGCACGGAACGGGGCAATTGGAGATAGTGTTGCGCGGATTTTACGGGCAGCTGGTTATAAAGTTCAAACGGAATATTATGTTAATGATGCAGGTAATCAAATTAATAATTTAGCGGTGACTGTTTTTGTTAGTTATTTAAATTTACTAGGCAAAAAAACTGAATTGCCACCAGAAGCATATCGTGGTGATATGTATGATGAAGTAGCACAATATTTTGTTGATCATTATCAAGATAAGTTTATTGATTTAACTTTTAGTGAAGATTATAAACTTAGCGATCCAGAAGTGCACGAAATGTTTCGTAAGAAATCGGTTGATTTATTTTTAGATATTATTAAAAAGCAATTAAAATTATTTCGTGTTGATATTGAATATTATTCATCAGAAGCTTCGATGTATGAAGGTGGTAAAATTCAAGCAACATTAGAGCAATATGCTAAATTAAATAAAACATATCATCAAGAGGGGGCATTATGATTAAAGACGACTGATTTTGGTGATGATAAAGATCGTGTTTTAGTTAAATCAAATGGTGATTTAACATATATTACACCTGATTTAGCTGCACATAATGAACGTTTAATGCGAACAAAAGCTGATAAATTAGTTAATTTTTGAGGTGGTGATCACCATGGATATATTATTCGAATGTTAGCTGGTTTACAATTATTAGGTTACAAAAAAGATATTTTAGACATTGATATGATCCAAATGGTGCGTTTAATTAAAGATGGCGCTGAATATAAAATGAGTAAACGAAAAGGAACGGCAGTTTGATTAATTGATTTAATTGAAGAAATTGGGGTTGATCCAATTCGTTATATGTTAGTTTCAAAAAGTGCCCAAAGTCATATGGATTTAGATATTGGAGTTCTAAAAGAACATTCGTCAAAAAATCCTGTTTATTATGCACAATATGCCACAGCACGTTGTAATAGTGTTTTACAACAAGCTAAAGTTAATGATATTAAAATTGATGATGTTAAAACTTTTGAGTTATTAACATCACAAAAAGAATTAGATCTTTTAAATGATATTGATTTGTTTAATCGTTGTATTGAAGGGGCAGCAAAGTTGCGTCAGCCGCATCTAATTTGTGATTATTTACAAAATATTGCGCGTCAATTCCATTCATATTATAATGAATCAAAAGTTATTAATTTAGATAACTTAGAATTAACAAAACAACGTTTAGTTTTTATTAAAGTAATTTATCAAATCTTAGCAAATGCCTTTAATTTATTAGGGGTTAATGTTATTGAACAGATGTAAATTAAGTTGTGCTATAATTTATCATAGAAGAAAGAGGGTCTAGGCATGTTAAAGAATAATTGAGATGTTTTTCTATTTAATCCGTTAATGTTATTATTGTTATTTGTTCTTTACATTTTAATTTTAGCAAAAAACATTAAGATTAAACATGCTAGCCAGAAAGCATTTTTTGTTCAAACTTTTTTATATTGATTCGCTTTATCTACAATTATTGGGGATAATTTTGAATTTAGGAATTTATTTTTCACAGCTTCAATTAACAATTTTGAAGGAGTTGCCTTAATTGCAGTTACTTCTCTTTCATTTTATGCTTTTTTAGCAATGATTCCTTATGTTTTTTTACATAAGGTTTTTTCTCGTGTTGGTTGGCATTTTGTCCAATATGGACTTTTTGCCGGGTCTATGTTAGGCATTGTTATTTTAATTGCTTATCCCTCGTTACCAACTTTAATTATTGCAGCGATTTTTTTAGGATTTGGAATTGTTAGCAAAGCTAGTTATTTTTTATCATATAATGAAGTTTATGGACGCAAGTTTTTTCCGTTTAAAACTGTTAGTTTAATTGCTCCGCTAATGACATTTGCCCTTATTTTTGGAAGTGAGTTTAATAATTTAGTTACAACAAGAGGTAGTGGTTTATCTAATCATTTACAAATTGTAATTATTGGGGTGATTGCCATTTGTGCTATTGGAATCGCAGCACTGTTATATTCGTTATTTTCACATAAAGAATTTACTTCGCAACCTTTTACAATTGAACAACAAAAAATGTTTGAACCATTTAAATGAAAAAAAGTTTTAATTATCTTTTTTATGTTTCTTTTAATTATTGCCTTAAAAGAACTATCCCAATCAAATATTTATATTTGATTATTAGGCCAGCGGACTTGGGAAAAGTACCATGATGTTTGAAAAGTTAACCAATTTGTTCATTTGAATGAGCAACTGTTTTTAATTCCGCAATTTTTTGGTGCTTATTTAGCATGTCATTTACTTTATAATAAAATTGGTGTTAAATATTGTTTTGGCTTAGGATTATTATTATGGTTCGTGTTCTTTAGTGTTGCTGCTTTTAATCATTCGCCAGATGCTTATTTGTTTTTACAAGTAATTAATGGTTTAGCTTATTCAATGTGCTTTAGTATTCTATTTGCAATGACTTGTGAATGAAAATATCGTTCTCCAACCAATCAACCAATTGTGGCCCAATTTCAATTATTATGGTTTGGAGTTGAGTTTATTACAAAATTCTTTGATGACTTTGCACGGGATAAAAAGATTGGGATATTTAGTAGTTATATTCCGGGGCAAAACTATATTCCAGTTGATAATTTTGCTGGTCAAATTGATAATATTACAACAATAATTTTTACAATTTGTGCATCGACTGTGCTAGTTATTCTGTTAATATTTTATTATACTTCAGACCTAATTTTAGCTGAATATCGTAATCATTTACGATTGCTAGTTCCTAAAATTAACTTATTGTTACGAGAAAGTTTTATTAGCCGTGTAAAATCAAATATGGCGATTGAGGCAGATGAAAAAAATAAAAGTTAACATAATATTATAAATTATTCTTTGGTTTAAGAAGTATTGTTTTTATCTTTTTAAAAGGAGTGCATAATGAGAAAAATAATGAAGTTTATAATGGCTCTGCAAATAATTATTTCTTCAGCTAGTTTTTTAACAGCTTGTTTAAAAAAATACCATTATATGAGTAATATTTGAGTTATTAGTAGTAGCACCATTAATGATAAATCTTTTAATCAGTCAGCATGAGAAGGAGCTAGTAAATATATTGTTTCACAGTTCGAACGACCTGTTCGGGTGAGTAAAAAAGATACGGGTTTTTCCGAAAAGGAAGGATCCGTTTTTATTTGTTAAAAATAAGCTTGTTTATTATACATTTAATTAATTTGTTGGAATAGTAGGTTATTCCACTGAGACAAATCGTTTTCAGTGTTTTTTCTACCCCAACATGTTAATTAACATGTTAATTAACAAGTTAAAAAATTAGTTAAATAATATGTCTAATAACATGTTATCTAACATGTTAAAAAACACTCTATTTTTTAACTTAGACTGGAGGTTTTAAAAATTGCAGATTATAAACAAAAACTAGTATATGTTTATATGAACCATAACTACGTCAGAGACTGAAAATATGATACGTTTAATTGTAAAAATTGCATATCGCCAAAAACTTATGGTTCCAGTTGATTACAACCAAAAAAATTAATTTGGCCGGGAAAATTTCCTAACCAGGTAAGATTAGGAATCTATCCAAATCAACTTTACGAAGAATTTACTTTTAAGAATAATAAGAAAATTATTACCTCACATATTTTAGGTTCTGAATTAATAGAACTAATAGAAAAACAAGCAAGGGGTAATCAATCAGTTTATTTGCGTCAGACAAATGATTTGGAAAAAGAAAGTCAATTAAGTTATTCAGAAGATAATAACAAAAGTGCAATAAATACTGATTTTAATATAAGTTTTAGTGATGAGGATGGAACAAAATGGGATTAGTTAAAAATTTATTGTATGCAATATATGACGTAAATGATGATTTAGTAGGTATATATGAATCAGTTGAGGAAGTAGTAATTAATTACTATAAAGTTGATCCGGATAACCCACTTTTTGAAATTAAAAAAATATGTTCATCAAGTTGTTTATCGCACAAAAACAATCACATACACAAAGCATTAAAATTTATTGTTATAAGGAGGAATAAGAATGGAATCAAAACATTATTTTTGGTTAAAGGCATTAGCAAAAAATATAAGGATGATGAAATTATTTCTAAATTAGAAACTATTAGAAAAGAATTAGAAGATGACGGATGTTAATCATAAAACTTTGTTAGGCGAATTATATTTAGGTGATTCAAAAGACTTAATTAAAAATATACCTGATAATTCAGTAGATTTAATTTTAACCGATCCTCCATATTTTTATGAAAGTATTAATAATAAGAAAAAATATGAATCAAAATCAAAAGTAAATGCCGTATTTAATAAATTAAATGATGATTTAAATTTAATACAAGCAAATAAAAATATTGATATTGATTTTTACTTAAATGAATTTAAAAGAATTTCAAAAAAACAACTATTTTTAATTTGAATGAATAAAGAACAAATATTTTATTATATAAAATGAGTAAAAGAAAATGGATATTATTTTGATTTTTATATTTGAGAAAAATTAAATCCGTTACCATCTAATAATTTTATTTATCAGGATAAAGAATTTTGTATTGTTATTTATAAATATGATTGAAATATGCGTGTTCCTAATTATTTAACTGAATATGAAAACAAGAAAACATTTTTTCATAGTCCAATCGGCCAAGAATCAAATGGACATCCTACGCCAAAGCCTATTAAGGATATAGAATTTTTAATTCGTAAATTTTCAGAGAAAGGTGATATTGTATTTGATCCATTTATGGGGAGCGGTACTACTGCAGTTGCTTGTGAAAATTTAGGCCGTAAGTGATTAGGAATTGAAATTATTCCTAAATATTTTGAAATTGCAAAAAATAGAACCACAAACATACAACAAAGATTATTTGAATAGTGAAAATAAAAATTAAATGTTGTTATTGCAATAAAAATATTAATCACGGAAATATTGTAAATAAAAATAATAAGAAATTACATTATTTATGTTATAAGAAATTATTAAAAATTAGAAAGGAAAATAAAAATGAAAATTAAAGTAACGAGAATAATGCGAGGTACTGAACGACCTGTACATAATTTTGAAATAGAAACTAATTTAATAACAGCCTATTTTCCAAATCCATATGGATTTGATGAAACATTAATAATGCTTAAACCTTTTGGAAATAATCCAATAAGTGTTTTAGAAACAATAGAAGAGTTAGAATCTAAAATAAATGGAACATTTAAACCAACTCATTATGTAATTATGAGAACTTATAGTAATGGGATTAAAGAACATGGTATTTATAATTTAGATCAAAAATTAGAAGCGGAAAAAGAATGTCAAGAACAAAACAAATTTGGTCGTTTTAACTACTGAATTGAACCAAGAATTTTAAAGGTATCGTATGAAAATTAATTTAGATATTAAAAAAGAAGATATTGTAATTGAAACACCGAAAAAATTAGGTGGAGATATCATTACAAATCCGCATTGACATATAAAAGCATTATTAGGCCATGAATGGCCTTTAATTGAAAGATTAGATGAGTATTCAAATTGTAAAGAATGTGAATTAACATTTAAAGTAAAAGTTAAAGTTCAAACTGAATTTGGAGAACAAGAAATAAAAATTGCTGTTCCATACGAAAAAATTAGACCAGTAATAGAAGAGTACTCAAAGGAGGAACAAATAAAAAATGAAGGTAAGAAAATATGCACTAAATAATAAATATATTTATGTAACAAAAGATTTTGACGGGTCAAAATATATATTGGCTAATATTTTATGTAAAAATAAAAATAATGATAAATATATTACTAATTATCAATACTATGGTTGTGAAATATTATTTTGTAAGGAATTTGCAATTATTATTAATTCTGAAAATAGAAAAGTATGTGAAAAACATTTAGAGAAGGGGAAAAATGAAAAAAGTTAAATGCAAAGTATGTAATAAAAAATTTCAAATACATTGGAGTTCAGTATCATACGCTTGTTCAGATAAATGTTGAGAATTATTGAAAGGAAAATAATTTATGTTAAATATTAAATCAGTAAGGGAAATATCAGGAAAAACTTATTGCAAATGTTGTGAAAAAGTTCTTTGTTATTGTAATTGTAAATGAGATAAAGAGCAAGTCTGCAAATTGCATGGGAAGAAGGTAGAATATTATGTCAAAAAATAGTTATAAAATTATTCATAAAGGTAAAACTGTTCAGGATATATTAGAATATCAAAAAAAATCTATTCGCTTATGAAATGATGAAAAAACTATAACATTTTGGAAAGATAAATTTGATGATTTTGCAGATGAAGTATTAAACAGACATCAACAAGAAATTGAAAATGCAAATGTCTTAGAAAATATTAATAGACTTGTTTGGCAGACTAACGTTGCAGGGGAAATTATATTTTATGGTAAATTAGATTATGAAATTCAAGATAAAGGTAAGACACTAAAAATATTTGAAACAAAGGAGAATGATTAAATGGAAAATAAAGAACTATTAGAACAATTAGTATTGTGCAGAAAATTAATTGTTTTGCAGTGTGAGTATATTAAAAAAATGGAAGATGAGAAAAATACAAATATTACTCAAAAATTAGTTGAGTCATGAAACAAATAAATTTCATAATTTCTATCGATCCTGCAGGAATTGGTAAAACAGGAATAATAATTTATGATGTTAATCAAAAATGTATTTGTCAGCATACTACTATTGAATCAAAGTCAGATGAAAATGCTGTAGAAAATATTAATAATTGGATTGATAAATTATTGGATATAAAAGATGTGTTAGTTATAATTGAAAATTTTCAAATTCGGCCAAATTTTAAAATTAAAAATGTTTTATCAACTCCATTATGTATTGGTGGATTAAAAACTCTATTTAAATACAAGTTTAATTGGCCCATTGTTCTGCAAGAACCAAATGTTAGAGGTACAATTACAACAAGGTATAAAGGAAATATTAAAATGTCAGAGCATGAATTAGATGCTTGAAAACATTTACAATATTTCTTAAAAAAGGAGTTGGATAGGGATGCCAAGAGTTCAAAGTAACTTAGTAAATAAAAATATCAAGTCATCAATAAAAAAGAAACCAGTTATTAAAAAAGCTACTAATCCTAGTGTTAAAAAAAATGTAGTAAAAAAAGAAGAAATAGAAAAAAAGCGAGAATGAATTAATAAACTAATAATTGATGTTAAAATTCATTCTGATCCAGTAAAAACTAAGATTGTAGCCAAGACAGCCGGTGGTGTGGAAATAGATGCAGGTTCTGCAGGATGTAGTTGATTTGGAATGAATTATAGTACTTTATCAGTATATGAATCTATATTATTAACTGAATTCTTAAAACTTAAAAAAGATGATGAAATTAGAGTAACTGGTAGTATTTGAAATACATTAAATAGAATGACAAAAAAGTACTTTCATTGTATTAGAGTTGAAAGTTTTGAAATTATTAAAAAAGTTCCAAGAACTCGCACCAAAAATAATCAAAAATAAAATCATAATATATAATTTTAACAGTAGCAGTAATGTTACACCCTAAACGAAACGACTTCTCTAAATCAGGAGTTTTTATAGAAAATGCAGATTGTGTTCTGCATTTTTTCTTTTTGCATTATACAATCATCATTGAAAAAGGAGGAATTCAAAATATGGCAATTAGATATGTTTTAGTTAACGATAATAATGAAGCAGTTGTGAATGAGGATGGTAGTTTAGCAATCCAAACAGCAGAATTTGTTTTTGCAACACAAGATGAATTAGATGCACATAATGCAGAATTATTAAAAGTTAAAGCAGAACAAGAAAAAAAGAATTAGTGAATTAGTATCCATTTCTGAAAAACAAGCAGAAGAATTAAAGCAAATTGATATTAATAACTATATTAATTCTTTAACAAACGATGAAGATATTAAAACTGTTTTATTTAAGGCTAAGTATGATTCAAAAGAAGATATTGCTGTAATTAAAGCACAAATTGAAAACAATTATCAAGACTTATTAAAAGTAAAGCCTGTTAATACAGGGGGAGTTATTGATAACTCAAATGTAAAAACGGATGATGATAAAAATAACGATGCTTCATATATTGAAGATGAGCAAAAAAACAAAATATATTTTTAAGGAGGAATAGAAAATGCCAACACCAAACGATATAAGATTAACACCCGGTTTAGATAAAGTAAAAATTAAATATTTAGATAAATTTGCTGGGATTGTAGCAAAAAAATTAAATGAAAGTCCAATCATGCAATGAACTGCAAAAACAGGGATTAAAATTGAAAATGGGAGTTTAATTTATTTTAAAGCAGGAGCAGATGAGGAATTAGAAGCGGCTAGATCAGCAGTTGATGTTAATGCATGAAGTAATATAGAGGGGGAATTAAAAATACCTTTCAATACTGAGTATTCAACGAAAGCAGTTTTATTAGATAAAAATGAATATCAGCAATTTAATTTAGACGGTAATCCTCAAGCACTAAATGATCAATCATTATCAGTAAAAGCAGATAAAGTTAGAAAACTAATAGGTCGTGTAACAATGGGATTATGAATGACAGGAAAAACTGAAGATGGTTTAGATTGTGGAGATGGTCCAGTTACTACACATTCATTTGAATGAAAAACAAATTTAGCAAGTAATACCCGTCAAGAAATTGCTGAAGATTTTGATAAATTCCAAAGATTTATGGATTTAAAAATTGAAGAGATCAAAAGAATTGGTATTAATGATGCAACTGGAAAAAATGTGCAAGACCCGTATAGAACAGGTGTCACTGTAGATAAAACTAATTACAAAGTTGCAACTTCACCTGATTTTCGTAGAAGATATCAAATTTGAGTTTCAGTTTATAATCAAACAGTTACAAATTTACAACAAGATTCATATGGAAATTTAAACGGTTTTGATTTATATGAAGATATATTTTTACCATACGTTGGAATTACAACAAAAGGAATGACAGCAAAAAGTAGTTATGGTAATACTAATAAAATTGAAATTATTGAGGGAACTCAATCAGTAGAATTTATGTTTATTAAAGTTGGAAATTTAATTAAAGGTAATGTTTTTGACTTTATGTGAGATAAAAAAATTGATAGAACTGAGGCTCATTTAGTTGGATGAAGTGGTAAATTAGGTGCAGGAACAATTTTTCCTGATGAAATGTTTGCAATAGATTTTGCAAAAGTAACTCCGCCACCTGCACCAACAAAAGGAAAAACAGATAAAAAAGGAAAAAGTGAAAATGATACAGGATCAAATGAAAATAGCAATGAAGATGTAAAAACTGATATGCAAGATAGTGAACCTGTATCTAAATCGGATACTAATAAAAGTAATAAGAATGTAGATAAAAACAAGGCTACTGGTAAGTAGTCTTTTTCCTTTTAAAATATGCCACTTGGAACAAGCAACACAGCTACTGCATATCCGGTAACGAAACCTGTAAGAATTCCAATTAAACAACAAGAAGATGATTTTCTTAAAGAATTATTTAAGTTTCTAGGAATTCAAGTTTTAGCATTAGCACTATCTACAATTACTGGAGGATTAGCATCCGCAATAGGTTTAGGAGCAGGGTTGTCAAATTTCGCCGCCGCATTTATATCTTTTGGTGTAGAAGTTTTAACAGATTTTGCTGTTAATCAAATTTATGACAAATTAACTTATGGTATTACAACAAAAAGTACAGCATTGAATTTGTTACCTGCAGTTGTGGGTATTGGAAAATTAACTCGTGGGTATAGAACTACAAAAATATTGAAATTAGCACAGAATACAAAATTATTAACCAAATTAGGTATTAGAACTGCAAAAAATTTAGAAGATATAGTAAGACAAGTTAGTGGTAAAAAGATATTAACATCAGAAAAGTTCTTATTTAATTTTACTAAAAAAACAACTAATGAAACAGTACTTTATAGTTTAGGACAATTAGCAAGAAAAGATTTTTACAATGGTTTTAAAAATTATGGTTTTAATCACATAAACGATTTATTAAAAATTGAAAAAAATATTCAAAAAATAAGTCCTAATTTATTACAAAAAATTCCTAGATTAAAAGAAAAATATGCAAATAAAATACTTAGTCAATTTGGACTTAACTCAGATCAAATAACAAAAATTTCAACTGATGAATGATATTATGTTATGAATAAGTTACATAAAGCAGGTATAGGAAAAAATTTAATTTTATATGCAAATTCAGTTAGAACTGCAAAAATATTTAATAGTAAAGTAATTAATTTTTTAGGAAACACAACTCAAAAAATTAATAAGATACTAACATATATTAATCCAAATTTTTATATTAAAAAAATAACTAAAAAATTATTAGCACCAATTGAAAAAAGAATTTTATCTATTAAACAGAAAATTATTTCACAAGTTCATAATAAATTACAAAAGTTATATTCCAAATTTGAATTAAAAGCAATTAAGAAAGGAAAATTATTACCTTTCGCATTTGGATCAGATGTATTTTTGGCAGTTCGTATTGAACCATTATCTATTGTTGGCGAAGTTGCATTAACTATTTATTATAAGAATCCAAATTATGAACCAATTATAATAATGACTACTGCTATAAAAGCCGAAAAATTTGTTTTAGCAAAAGAGCCATTTATTTATTACATGAATAGTGAATGATTTATTGGTTGAGGAACAGAAAGTGGGGGCTTATTTAGTTTAGTTTCATTAGCACCTGACCCGGTTAGAAAAGTTGTATTTGACTCTTTTAAAATTTATAGAGCAATAGCAAAAATTTTAAAAATAAGAGAAGAGTTTAAAAATAACTTTAATAAAAATAAACTTAAAAAAACTGCAGAAGAAAGTATTTTTCAAAGTTTATTAGGTGGTGGTTTACTTTTTGAGGGATATAAATTATTTAGAGAAAAAGGTAGTTTAAAGAATTTCATTAAAAGAAAAGGTATATCAAGTAGTAAAAAATATATTACTAAAAAAATAAATTCTAAAAAGAATAAGTGATAGGAGGTATTAGAATGTTAACTGAATTATGAGAGGGTGTATCATTAACGGCATATACAGATTTTTTTCCATTAACAGGAAAGATAACTGCTGTTCCTGCAAGGTATAATAAATTTTTTAAAGGTGATTTAGATTTATGATTTAAAACGTTTGCTTTACGTGCACAAAATATGATTAATTCTTATTTGAATTATCCATTTTCAAAATTAAAATTTGAAACATTTAAAGATAGATTTTTGAAAAAGACATGTAGAGATATGGTTTTTATTACTGTTGAGCATTGAACATTCAATAGATCTCCTATTGAGTTTTTTACTTCTGCAACTTTAAACTCAGGGGATATTAATTATTCATCACAAAATGACCCTATGGTTACTTGGCAAGGGCTATTACCAACTTATGGTAAATCCTTAGCAAATTTAACTAGTTTAAAAAAGATGTTTAGATTTTGTGATCAAGAGGGAATAGATTTGTCTGAAATTGATTTAGAAGCATACTATACTATTTTTGAGGTGGATGCTATTGTTGAAATTTTAGTAAATGGTGGAACGTATATAGATACTAATACAAATAAAATAATACTTAAAGGTTTAAAAGAATTAGATAAAATTACAACAGATCATGAACTTAGAATAAAAGATAATGAAGAAAATATTAAAGATAATTCTACTGAAATTAAGACTATTAATAAAAATATTGGTGATGTAAAAAAATTGGAAACTGTTAATAAAATAATAGTTCCCTCAATAAATGAACTTAATAAAAATGTGACTGATTTAGCTAGTGTAGTAAAAGTGGGTGGAGATTATAATAATCAAAAGTATATTGGTGAAGACAATTTGCAACCTAAAAAAGATTTAATTAGAGACATATTTATAAAATTGGTTGCGGGTCCAAATATTAGCATTGAATATATTACAGATGAAGATAAAATAAAAATTTCAGGTACAAATGATTTCAGAATTGATTTATCAACTATTACATTTATAGATCAAGATAAAGAAGATAAATTCCTAAATTTAGTGATATAACTGATAGCAATGTGCAAATAGTAGTTAATGAAATTATTAGTTATGTTGATAATGAAATTAAAAATACAATCCACAAGCAACAATTAATGTTGATTGAACTATGGATACATCAGATATTACTACTTCAAAATTAAAGGAATTAGTAGGAAAAATATAATTGAATTACAAATATTAGCAATAGAAGCAAGTACATTTATTAGAGGAAAAATAAAATTAATATATTATTTGATATACCAATTCAACCACCTTTACAACACCATTGTATAGTGGAACTCCAAATACTCAAGTTGAATCAGTAGCATCTAATAGTAATAATGCATATATGCAAATAAATGATGATATTTATAAAATTATTGATCCAAATACATCAATAGTAAAATTTCCTAGTTCAATGTATAAAGAAATAGCAGTTGACGATACAGACAAAATATATACAATACAAAATGATAAAATATACTCTTCTGATAATCCAAATACTCCTATTGCAACATTACCAAGTGGAGGACAATATAACGCTAGAATAGCAGTAGCAAATAATAAAGTTTATGTAAGTAATGGGTCAAATATATATTCTTCTGATAACTGAAATACTCCAATAGGAAATTGAAATGTCGCCTATATTTTTAGTTCAAATAATAAAATATTTATGGTCATTAATGCAGGTAATAGTAAATATAACATTGTATCCTTAGATGATCCAAATACAATAATTTTTACTTACACAATTACAATAAATTTTCAACCTAGTTATTTTGCAACAGCAGATGGTATTGTATTTTATTTACTAACTTTTGCATCTAATAATACAGCACAAATATATTTGTCTAATGATATGAATAATCCTATTAATATTCAAAATGGAAATTATGGACCAAAAGGAATGTCAAATATGGGAACTAGAATAATAGCAGGAATAGGTGTAAACGTTTATACCTCAGATAATAAAATCTAAGAAAGGGATAATAATTATGGACTGAAATGAAATAATTACTGTAATTATGAGTTGTATAACTGCACTTCTTGGTGGGGGTTTTGGTTATCAAGTAAAAAAATCAAATAAAAGACAAATAGAAATTGAGAAAACAAAATCTGAACTTGCAGAATTTAAAAGTATTGTAACAAAAGATTTAGCAATTCAAATTGAAAATACAAATAAAAATATTACTGAAATTAAAAAAGATGTCAGAATGTTAATAAAAAGTTCTCTTTCAAATAACAATTTAAATAATCAAGGGAATATTGATATAAACATAGGAGGTAAAGAAAATGAAAAAGATATTTAAAAAAATATGAGTGTATAGTTTAAACATAACTTATAACTTAACAGCCGGAATTATAACAAAAATTTTTGTACCAAAAATTGATGCTAAAATTCAAGGTTGATTGTATAAAGCATTTGATTGACTAGATAATGGAAAATTAGATAATTCTTTTCAAAACGAAGAAAAAGAATAGAGGTGTTATAAATGGGAATGTTACCATCAAAAAGAAATTGGATAAAAAAGTACGAGATTGAGAATTATTACTTAAATTTAGAAAATACAATTAAGCTTAAAAGGGATGTAGTTTCTCAAAACATAGACGAATTTTAGAAAAACGTATTTATGAAGATAATGCAAATTTTCTTAATCCTCGTGAATTAGATATTTACATTTATGATCCCGAAACAAAAGAATTTGTAGATCCTATAAAAATTAAACAGTTTTTAATGAAACGTGATTTTTTAATGAAAAATTTACACAATGAAAATAAAATAAATGAATTTGGAAAAGGTCCTTATTTTATATTTGCTAATGATAATGAATTAAACTTTATTACAGTAGATATTTATAATGATGAATATGACGAATTAGGAAATTTGGTTAAAAGTACATTTAATTATGATCCATATAATAAGGATGATAATAAAGTTATGATTACAGAAACAATTAAAATTATTAATAAAAAAATGGTGCAAATTACACGAGATTTAAATCTTAATCAAGACGGAAATATTACAGATATGTATAAAGACAATAATTTATGAAAAGTTTACACAAATTTAGAAAGAACTCAAAATTTAGAAATTGATTTTATGCCGATTGTTATTATTCCTAATCCCAATTATGAAAAATCTGCACGTTATGGTTCTGAATTTGCAAGTATTATGGATATTATTGCTGGGAAAATAATGTTAGACCCGTTATTAAATAGTGGTAAATTTACAATTAATACTAATGGAGTGACTGGTGTTGTTGATAATGAAATTAGTAGAATGCTAGCCGCTTTTATTGAAAATGATGTTTTATTGGTTGAGGGAGACCCTGATAGTAATTTTCAACCTGTAGACTATATTCCAGGTAACTTTAAAGGTGAACAATTAACAAGAATATATGATTGGTTACTGACAAACTACTATAAAATGAACAGACATCATGTGCCGGCAATTGCCAAGGGAGCCCAACAAACAGAAACGGAAGTTGTAGGGGTTAATATTCAGACAAATGCGGCCTATGAACAAATGATTTACATTAGAGAGGTTAAATTAACTGAATTTATAGTTAAATTAATAAAATATGATAATGCTATATTAAATTCCAAAACATTTGACTTAAAAGATATAGATAAATTAGTTGTTGATGTACGTTTGCCGGTTAATGCAACGTTAGAACGTCAATTAAATAATAAGGAAAACGTGGTTAAGGAACCAAAACAAGAAAATAATGAAAGCGGGGAAGAATAATGAAACCATCTCAAAAAATGATAAATCAAGAAAAAGCAGAGGAGTTTGATGATAATGAGCCAATTGATTATACAATACCTAATATTCCATTAGATTTTGCGGAACAGTCACAGCAAAGTAGTCCTGATTTATCAGAATTATATTCGTATGATCGCCTTAGAACCCTTTATATTTATAAAATTAATAATCTTGTTAAGTCATCTAAGAAACCTGCTTTAAACTATTCCCAAAATAGTTTAAAAATAGGTTTTATTGATAAAGACGATTTTATTAAAATAGATGCTTATGAGATAAGTGATTTTAACCTAAAATTACAAGTTCAGCAAAATACTACAAATCAAGATAACTCAACAACATACGTTATGATTGATGAAAAGATATAGTATTCAATGAAATTTCTAAAAAGATAAAGAATTTTTAGAATCATATGACTTAAAATTAATATCTATTAACGAGCCAATTACTGAAGATAATAAAAATAATACTTTTATTATTGAAGAATACAATAGGGCATATTCACCTGATGGAATTACAGTATTTAAAACTACTCATTTAGTTAAAATAACAGATTTTAAATGAAAAAATCAAAATAGTATTCATATTGTTTTACAAAAACAATTGTCCGAAGAAACTATTTTTAAAGGAATTAAAATTAATTATCCTAAATCAATGTTATTAGGAAATGTTAAATGTTGAGGAAATAATAACAATTATTATTCATATGCAAAATCGATAATTAAAAATGCGCAGTTATTTCCTTTATTGTCAATGCCTATTGAAACTGAACCAAATTTAAGAATTTTTGAATATTGATTAGGTAAAAGTTTCTTAAATTGAAATTTATCAAAAAAGTATATTACTGAAAAAGACATATTAGATTTAGTGAGTATAGACAATAAAACTCCCGCAAAACGTCAGCAAACATTTAAAAATGCAAGAATTCAAAGAGGATTAGTTGGATGACAAACAGTCGCTTTTGATAATCCCCCAAACTGGCCATTAAATGAAAAAATATTAGTTGAAGATAAAATAGTTAAAAAAGTATTAACATATTACGTTGGTGCTCAATCGTATACTGCATGAATGTCAAGTGTTAGCGACAATGAATTTAGTGATGTGACTTTGGAATTCTCTGAAGCACCAGTTAATGGCGATTTACAAGATGTTTTAAAAAACTTTTTAACTTATCGTTATAATTATGACCGAAAATTTCCTGGTGCAGAATATGACGAAAAGGGAAACCCCATAAATGATTCTGCAAAACTTAGACAAAAATTCGAAGGGCAAAAACCGGAAGATGTAATTGATGGTATTTTTGAAGAATGAAAATTTAACAACCCAACATATTTATTGGATCCAGCAGTTGAAAAATTTAAGCAAATTATTTATATGTTATCTAATTGAACATACAGTAAACTAGCAGTAAATAAAGGTTATAATGATGATATTAAAATTTTATCTCCATATTATTTTGATTTAATATCTAAACCAGTTGAAAAAGAATCAGGATATTGAGAGTATACAGATTGCATAGTTAAATTAAATTCGTTATATTTTGATTTTTCAGATGGAAATAATATTAAATTAATTAATAAAGATATATCTACAAATGAAATATATAAATTAGAAGCAAATTATTATAATTGATTATCTATTACTAACGAATTAGAATCAAATAAAATACCATCTCTTATTCCTGGCGAATTGAAATTAAATGATGGTGAGTATGGTAAATATTTAACAAACTTAGTCATAAAGGATAAAATAGAAGACTGTTTAAACATATTTTCTACATTAGATAAAAATTTATTTTCTAAATTTGATTTAGTTAATGTTATTGGAAAATTTAATGAAGAATTGGAAATAGATTTTATTACGGAACTTACAGAACTTAACAATATTGAAATATCTGGAATTTGAGGGTATGGAAAATATAGCATTACACTTATAATTAAGGAAAAAGAAGAAATAATTATTAATGATTTATTATTATTTGATAAGCATAATGAGAAACTATCTTTAATTTCCTTAGAAATATAAAAGGATCCATTAATTATGGGATCCTTTTTTTATTTTTATTAAATAATAACTTGTGAGTCCCGTAGACGAAATTGCCATAATAGGAGTTAATATTATTGCAAATATTACTCCAGGGCGCACACAATAGTACATATTCATCATTTTATCAAATAATATTTTTTCTTCATCAGTTTTTGCATAAAAATCTTTATTTTTTACAAGGTCATTTAAATTATTATCTCAATCTTTTGACAAAATGAAATTAATTGGTGTTGTGTTGTAGAAGACAGGTGCAACATCGCTTTTTAATATACCATATCCATTCATAGTATGACCTCCAGGTATCATTATTGCTTTTGCTCCTAAGCACCCTAGTCCTATTATCATAAATACTATTGTAGATATTCATAGTCCTATTGCAGTTCATAATATCCTTTTCATTATTAATGTTCTCGCTTTCACATAATAGTAGGCGGTGGGCTCGCAAAATTCCGAAAATTTGAAAAAAATTTTTGGCGCCCCTTTTCAATTTTCTTGGGAAAACCTCCAAACGTTTAGTGAGGAGGTTTGTAAGGGTTCCCAATTATGTTTGAAAGAATTCCAAAATCTTTTTTTAAATGTTTGGAATTTTTGCTCGCCCAGAATTTTTATTTTTTATAATTATGTCAATCATTTTACCATGTGAATATTAAAAAATCAATATTTAATTATTTAAAGAATGATATAATAAAATTAGATAAAGAGGGTTAAAATGGATAATGATTTGAAATTTAATATTTTAGAAAGTTTAGGTTTAGATTTTTCAAGTAAAGATAAATTAATTGCTTCTATGAAAGCAAAGAAAATAGTCGGTAATGTGGAATTAAATAACATTTTTACAAATGTAAAAAATAATGACTTTGGTCTAGAAATTATTATTAAGTTACTTTTTGAAAGAATTAATAATTTAGAGGAAGAAATAGAATTATTAAAAAATAATCACCATAAAATAATGTTTCATAATCATCTTCAGGCATTGTTGGATAAGATATATTTATATTATTGTTATCAAATTTTAACTCATTTAAATATTTATTAACTTGAATTAAGTGTATAATTAGTATATAAGTTAAGACAATAAGGAAGGTGTTGAAAATGTACGATTCTATTGATATAGCAAGATTATTAATTAAAAAAATCGTAATATGTTTTGTGATGATACATTGTTAACATTTAATAATATGTCAATGTATAAAGGAGAATTTATGCTTTATAAGATAATGCATTTAGCTCAAGTGTTTTTTTTAATTTTAAACAATGAACCATTATTTGATCCTAACGATGAAGAAGCCTGAACAAATGGCCCAGTAATTAAAAAAGTCAGAATTTCTAAAACTGAAGTATTTAACTTTACTAAAAAAATGTTGCTTAAAGATGAAAAAATCATTAAATTTATTGATAAAATTTATGAGTTTTTTAAAGATTCAGATAGTGAAGATTTATATGAAATTACTCATTGAGATCCTGCTTATAATGAAGTAGATGAGAAAAAAAGAAAAATTCCATTTTCTGATCAGAAAATGGACGTTACTAAACATTTAGATTTATATAAAAAAGAGTTTAAATTAGCAATAGAATATTTTAAAAATATGTAGATTTAAGAGAAAAGTGGTTAGACTGAATGATAAGCAAAGAAAATTATAATGTTAACGAAAAATTAGAAATTAAAGATGATAGTAAAATTAGTGATTTACATTTAGGAAAAGTTTATAATTTGGTTCTACCTATGGATGATGAAGATACTAAGTCTCATCCACATGTTGTTTTAAGATGCTCAGAAGCTGATAGTATGATACTATTATGTAAAATAATTACTT
This sequence comes from Spiroplasma sp. SV19, assembly GCF_030060925.1. Taxonomy (NCBI): domain Bacteria; kingdom Bacillati; phylum Mycoplasmatota; class Mollicutes; order Entomoplasmatales; family Spiroplasmataceae; genus Spiroplasma; species Spiroplasma sp. SV19. The sequence goes on along the minus strand of NZ_CP045455.1, from coordinate 549,187 downwards.
TTAAACCCGATAAATTACTTCCACCATTTCAATATACTCCTTTATATAAAAATAAATATCCTTGTTTAAAAAATAATTCTATGATAAAAAGTTTGATGTAATTTGAACTGAATATCATGATTATTTATGAAATAAATCATTATTTTGGAATTGTTCATATAGTGATTGCAAAAATTGTCCTCATAGAAGTCAAATGAAGTTAAATTATTTAGAAGATGAATTTAATAATCATTTGGAAATTGTTTGTGAAATAATGGATTATGAATTAAATAGTACAGATTGGAATTATAAATTAAATCCTCGTTTAAAATTTTTTAATAAAGAATTAATTGAAAAATATAATAAATAAAAAAATAGTTTGTTGCTTATATATTCATTTTAAATCTATACGGGTAAGAACCATAAAATAATGCGTCATAAGGATCTTGATACATTTTTGGATCAGGTATGTTTGTATTATTATCACCAAATTTTAGTTCACTTAAACATTGATCTAAATGTGGGAGGGATTCTAAATTGCCGTATACTTTATTTTGGGAAAACATTTTTCTTAACCAGGTAACTCTATTATTAAGACCGGCATCTTTATTTAAAGTACTCTTATGTTTAATAGCCTTAAACATTTTTATTTTATATCCAATATATTCATAAAGTTCTGTTTGTAGTGTTTGCATAAAATCATGTCCATTAATATCATAGTGGAATGTGGCCTCTTCAAATCTATCAAATTTATCAAAACAATCGATAACTCACTGGCCAAAATATTCAATAGTTGTTGATAAATTAATTCTATTTTGAGGTGTCTCTACTTTTTCTTCTATTAAATATTTATCGTATGTTCCATCTGCATTTAATTGATATCCTGAAAATAAAAATACTGTGTCATCTTCACTACCATTAGCATAATCAATCCCAATTGAATACAAATCAAATTCGTATTGTTTAGTTTCTTTATTATAAAAGTTATCTAAATTAAATTCTTTTATATATTTTCTATAATTTCTCAATACATAAATACTTGGGTCGCTGTCGTTATATTCAAAACCGTAATATTCAAGTTCATAAAGATCAGGTCTTTCATCTTTATTTGCTAGTACTAATTTTTTTGTAATTTGAGGTATGTTATCTCAAACAGCACCCATAGTTAAACGCAAATTAAAAACTCCTAGTCCATTAAAAGCTTGTTTATTTTCAGAATAAATTTGATTTTTATCTTTTAAGATATTTTTAATACGATCATTTAGTGGGAGAAATGGAGTTACAAATTTTTTATAGAATATATGGTATTTGTCAAATGGATTGAAAGTAAATTCGTTAGAATATGTTTTATGAAAATATGTAGTAACAGTTATATATTCTTGCTTCAAAAAATCTCATTCTTTAAAAGTTCATTCTCATTCTTCAATCGGGATAGGGGAATCAAGATCATATTGTTCTACACCATTTTCATCAATATATTTTTCATACGAAACTTTTAAACTTTTTGATCTAAACATAGAAATTCGTAAATTATTATAACGTTTATCTAATTCTTTATCTGTTAAAATTTCTTTTTCTTCGGCATGTATCATTTCATCAGTTCATGCAGATAGAATCCCGGTTCCTTTTCCTACTTTTCCCATAATCTTATTACCATTTGCATAACCGGCAAATGCTATCCTTACACCGCTAGGGAATATAATTTCGCCACCCTCTTTTAAATTTTTAGGTCATTCAATGCCGTTTTCATTATCAGGTCCTAAATCAATCCCATATTTATCATATAAAAAATTACATACATTTATAGCGTCACCGAATGTTGTATCGTCGTGAGTATTTGCGTATCTTCTTAAAATATTAGATGATGTATCAAAAAAATTGCATCCTAAAAAGAATTTATATCCTATATGAACTCATGTTTTATTTGTCCCACGACCTGCAGAGACAAATTTAAAAAAACAAGAAGATGTAAAATATCTAGCATATACATCAGGGACAAAATCTTTAAATACTTCTCAATCAAAACCAAAGTTGTAATCACTAAAATTAAGATCATATTTTTTATTTAAATGATAATAACTAGTAGTCTTTTTTTTATTATATGTCATTTGTTTCCCTCCTTGAACATAGAGTTATAATTACTAATGGTTAATATTAATATATTAACTCCTGATTTAGAGGTGTGATTATTTTGTTAGAAAAAAAGAACTGATTTTATTAGTTTATTTTTTGCTAAAAAGTATGAAGAAAGTAAAATTCTATTTACAGAAAATATTAAAAATATGGATGATGTAATATTTTCTAAAAAAGAATATAAAAAATATGGATGATCTGTTAAAGAAAAACGATCTAGAAGAATAGTAGATGAATGTGGCGAATTAACTTATACCCGAAGAATTTATCGTAGATGAAATAAAGAAAATGAGGAATGAGAAAATAAAGCCTTTGTAGATGGTAAAATAGGGGTTTTAAAAAGGAAAAAAATAACATTAAACTTAGAATTAAAGATACTGGAATTAGCAGAGGGAAAAAGACAAAAAGATATTTTGCATTGTTTTCCGTATATTAATTTAACTAGAATGACAATTTCAAATATTATTAGAAAATATGATATTGAACATTTTAGTAGTCAATTATTAAATAATTTTGAAAAAGTAGATTTAAGAAATGACTTATATCTTTATATTTTTATGGATGAGGGATTTGTTACTTTACGAGATGGCAAAAATATTAAGAAATTTAGATGTAGAATAACAACATTTAATACTGGATTTAATTTCAATGAATGTAAATATAACAGAAAAGTATTAGCAAATAAAAGAGGTTTTGTTATATTAAAAGAGCAAAAAACAGGCGAAATTAACACTCAAGATTATGTTCAAAGAATATTAATGGAATTAGATAAGTACTATATTCTACCTGAAAAAATTAAATTTATTGTTGGTGGCGATGGGGACGGTTGAATTATGGAAACTGCATCCTTTTTGGGAGCAACTTACGTTTTAGATCGTTTTCATTTTGCCAAAGAACTAAGAAATGCCTTTTTAAAAGGAAGAAAAACTCAACCTAAAATTGATTTATACTATAAATGTTATAACTTATTTATACACGGTAAATGTGATCAGTTATTGAAGATTGCTAAGATTTTAAAAAAAACTGATTTAGCAAGATATATTAAGAATCATCGGCAGGGAATTCAAAATCAAAAATTAGAATACAATATTGGAGTTTCGGCCGAAAGTGATATATCTTGATTTATTAAATCAACTTTGGGATATGGGGCAAAAGCCTATGCATATAAAACATATAAAAACTTATTGTACTTAAAATTAGCAAAAATGAATAAAATTAATGTGCTATTAAATATCAAAAAATTTTACAATTTTGGATAATTTAAACAAAATAAGTTTAAAAATTTATTAATTTTTGTCGTGTTCTTTAAAAAATGTGTTAATATAATCTTAACAAATAAAGAGGGGTTGTTTCGTTTGGGAACAATAGTTTAATCCTTGTAAGAAAAAACCCGTATTCAATTTATTCATCCACCTGTTCCATCAAATTGACAAGATAGTAAATTACGTGCGAGCTATTTTGAACCAGTCGGGTTAACACCAGCAGAATTCAAAGCAGCTTATATTACCGCAAGTATTGCTGGAGCAAAGACTTTAATTCTACCTGGATTTATTCATGGGAATACAATTGGTTGAGCAGCAACATTAGCAGATAATGTAATTTTTATTGATGGTAGTGGACAAAATGTTCATAAAAATATGGATCAAAAAGCACCTTGGGCAGATAATATTGTGGGAATTTTGTTTCAAAAAGAAATTGCTGGTTTTTTAGCTGGTTTTGTGTCAGCAATGTGACTTAATTTACACCAAACAGAATTTAATCGCCAGTTAAACATTGGAACTTATGGTGGAATGGATAATCCAATTGGGGTGTCAAATTATTTATGAGGATTTTTATTATCAGCGGATGTTTTTAATGAAATAATTAATAAAAATAGTGTTTATTCTAACTTACAACAATTAAAGCAAGATATTTTGAACCTTTTGCAAGCGATTAATCCAGATATTATTGAGTTGCAACCCATTAAGAAAGTTCAAACAGTATTAAATAAAAATGAGTCATGGTTTTCACAATCATTTAATCAAGGAGATGGAAAAGTTATTTCTGATTATTTAATTAGTAAAAAAGCACATGTTATTTTTCCAGTAGCAGGACCACAGACACAAGATACAATTGATCGAATTAAATATAATCAAGCAAAGACAAAAGTGGTTGGTGTTGATACAGCCCAATCAAAAATTTATGGTGATCAATATATTATTACGAGTGGTTTATTAAATATTGCTCAAGCCACAGAAGATACTTTAACTAATATTTATTCACCAAGTTGTGGTTATCAAATAGATAGCAAAACATGAAATAAGGATAAAAAAACTAACAATTGTTGAATTAATACTGACCAGTCATCAAAAACAAATATTAATTGATTGGGCGTTGAAAAAACAAAATGAATTGATAATAAGATTATTACTTACATTAATAAAGATGCTAAGTTAACCAAATTAGCAGCAGCAGTAGGAGCAGTTTATACTAAAATAAAACAATTGCATTTTGTTGATACCCTAGCTTTAACATATGAAACACAACAGACCCTTAAAAAAGCGGTATTATTGATGTTAGAAAATAGTCTGAAATAAAAAAATATTTTTTCGTAAAAATTAAAAAATTATAGTATAATACTTTTAGATAGTGTGGTGTTTATATGGGAGGAATCTTAGCTATTAGTATTAAAATCTTAGATTTAGAAATTCCAATAATCGGGTTAGTTGGGTTTTTACTAGGATTCGCAACGCTATTATTATTTATTTATTTTATTATTACTTTTTCTTTATTTCGAAGTAAAAAGGGTAATCAAAATTGAACAAATATGATGAAATTAAAAGAAGAAACTAGTTTTAAGGAAAAAATTGAGTATTTTGAACAAGAAATTATGCTAGCTAAAAAAACGGGTGATAAAAACTAGATAATTCTTTTTTTAAATAAATTAATCTTCACAAGTAGGGTGGTGAAACAAAGTATGGGTTTTTTTAATACAGTAAAATCTTTTATAACTAAAGATAAAGAACATGATAAACAATCACAAATGCAACCAGGTAATGGTTTTAGTGATAATTTTAATTCTGAATTACAAAATCAAAATGATCCAAATTTCATCCAACATCAAGTAAATAATAATGGTATTGCCCAAAATCAATTTCCACAAGATCAGTACTTCCGCCCCAATGAGGCCTATAAACAAAATCAATTAAATAATACAGAAATGTTATATCAAAATAATAATACAATTCGTCCAGCACGAATGAATTTAAGTAATCAATATAATTATTATGCAAATAATGAAAGACAATATCTTGATGAAGAACGTGAGTTAATTACAACACCAGTAACAGCACCAACTCCACCAGGTTATGTGGAACCTTATTATAATCATGATGCAGCTAACAATTATGCCCGTCCAATTCAATCTCAAATTTTACCTCGTAGAATTCATCAGCCGATGTCGAATCCTATGCAAGAGCAATATTTAGCAGGTCAACAAAATTATAGTGGGTATTCACATCCAGAAGCAATGAATTATCAACACAATCGTGATGGTTATTTTAATGATGAACATGTTTATGTCAATCAATATCGTCGTCCTTATCAACGTCGTGTTGTTAATCCATATAGTCAGCTCCAGTTTAATGAACAATTTAACCAGTCGGAATTATCTTATGATGGAAAAAACTATTATTCGAATGTAAATCCACAACCATATTTTGATGGAAATCAAATGATGGCAAATGCAATGCCACCAGTTCCACCAACTTCTTATCAAAATAATAGTTATTTACCTGCACCTCAATTAGAAGGCCAGATTTTAGCAAATAATTTTGAAAATAATCGTTATGCTTATCAACCACAATTACCAACAAAACATCGCCGTCGTCATTTTAATCGTGAATATGCTAATAAATTAATTCCGTTAGAAATTGCCCGTGAAATTCGTTCAGAAAAGGTTCGAACATTAATTATGATTACATTTGGTCTTTTTGGAACAATGTCAACAAGTTTGTTTATTGCTTTATATTTTATTACACATCAACAAGGGTTATCATCAATTATGGAAATTCAAGCAAAATATATTCCGCATCCATTTCTAACAATTACTTTCTTATTAATTTCATTGGGATTGTTATTTGCAGGGATTTTTGATTTATCACGTGTTCGGATTGAAACAAACAATTACATTTCACATTTAATGCGAGGTAATCATACAATTCCGCACTTCTTAATTGATAATTATAAAAAAATGACCGTTCGTAGTATTATTTTAAATTGATTAGCATTCCCAACATATTTCTTTGGCGGTATTATTTTAGGAATTCTTTATGGTTTTCAACAACATGCTGGTGAAGAATTTCGTTTTGGATTTTGAAGTTGAGGAATTGTTGATGATTTAACAGCAGCAATTACAATTACAATTGCAATTTTAATTGCAACATTAGGAATTCATATTGCTAATATTGTTTTAACAAAAAAAAGAAAGGCAAATATTATTGGTTATTATGGATATGAAATTGTTAAACCAGAAGAATTAGCTGCTTTAAAGAAAAAAACGAATCGAATTTGCTTAGTTATTTTTATTATTTTTTTAATTATTTTAACATTAGTAATTTCAATCCCATGATTAATTGCGCGTCGTCGTAAACGTCGTGGTGAACCATTATTTGGTCGTTGGTTTAATCGAAATTAAGAATTGTTTTTAAAACAATTCTTTTTTCTTTAAAAATCTTTTATAATTATTACTAAAGAAATGAGGATTAATAATGATTGAACATTTATATGTACATATTCCTTTCTGTGACCATATTTGTTTTTATTGTGATTTTTTTAAAATTAAGAAATCTCGAGCAGAAATGGTTGACGAGTATTTATTCTCATTAGAGCAAGAAATTTTACAGCCACAACCACAATTTAAATTAAAAACAATTTACTTAGGGGGTGGTACACCTAATAGTTTAAGTGACAGTCAATTAGAAAAACTCCTCCAATTGCTGCAAAAAATTGATCAAACAACAATTGTTGAATATACGATTGAGTTAAACCCTGAAAAAATTACTAAAAGTCAATTACAACTTTTAAAAAAATATCATGTAAATCGTTTATCAATTGGCGTACAAACATTTAGTGATCAATTATTGAAAAAAATTAATCGTCATCATAGTGTTGTTGATGTTGTTGCTACCTATAATTTAGCGCGAAGCGAGGGATTTGATAATATTTCTTTTGATTTAATTTACAACTTATTTGATCAAACAACAGCTGATATTGAACAAGACTTAATAATGGTTTCGCAATTACAACCTGATCACATTAGTTGGTACTCGCTAATTTTAAAAGAAAATTCGTACTGAGGAAAAACTAAAGTTAAATTACCAGATTATGATATTGCTTTTGATGAAATTATTAATGCCGCGCTTAAAAAAATGGGTTATGTTCGGTATGAAATTTCTAATTATACTAATAATAATAAAAAATCACAACATAATTTAGGATATTGAACAAATAAATCATTTTGATTACTGGGACCAGGAGCAACTGGTTTTATTAATGATGATGGTTATTATTTATTAGAAAATACTCGAAAATATACCAATTGAACCCAAAAGAAAACGGAAATATTATTAGCAGATTATTATTTTCAAATTTTGATGATGGGACTACGAATTTTAGAAGGTATTAATTTACAAACAGTTAAGGATGCTCAACAAGCAGTTATTTATTATGAAACCAAAATTGCTGCTGAAGTTGCAAAAAATAATTTGGTTTTTGAAAATAATCATTTACGTTGTACACAGCAAGGATTAAATATTTTAAATGATATTTTAGTTAATATTATGGAATAAATTTTATGTTATGATATGAGTATCAAGACCCGTAGAAGGGAAAGGAAAATAAAATGGAAATAGATGTTATTAAATTACAAGAAAAATATTTTTCAGAAGCACTAACAAAAATTCAAGATATTATTCAAATTCCATCGGTGCGTAGTGCAGCAGAACCAAATGCACCATTTGGTGCAGGAACAAAAGCTGTGTTAGATTATGCAATTAATTTAGCAACCGAATTGGGTTTTAAAACTTATCAGGATCCTGAGAATCGTTATGGTTATGTTGAATATGGAACTGGCTCAGAAATCTTTGCTATTTTAGGCCATTTAGATGTTGTTCCGGCGGGAGATCTTAAAAAATGAGATTTTGAACCATTTCAAGCGCAAATTAAGGATGGCAAATTATTAGGGCGGGGGTCATTTGATGATAAAGGACCAACCATTATTAATTTGTATGCTTTAAAATATTTAAAAGATCATAATTATCAACCAGATTATTGTATTCGGTTAATTTTTGGTTTAACAGAAGAAACTGATTGAGCATCAATTAACGCATATATGACAACCGAAGGAACCCCAGCGTTAGGTTATACCCCAGATGGTGAATTTCCAGTTGTATATGCAGAAAAAGGAATTATTAATGCCGATATTATTGGCGAAGTTGAAAAATTTATTTTATTAGGTGGTGAAGCATACAATTGTGTTACTGATGTTGTTCGTTATCAAGGACCATATCTTGCGGAAATTAAAGCTAAATTAGACCAAAAGCAAATTGAAACAACGCTTGAGGATGGTTGATTAATTGTAAAAGGAAAAGCATCACATGGTAGTCTTCCTGAACGAGGAATTAATGCGGCACTAGTGACATTAGCAACATATGCTGAATTAACAACTGATTCTCCGATTGCTAATTTTGTGAAAAAACATTTATATAATGATTTTAATTTTAGTCAGATTTTTCCAACAATGAAGGATGAGACTGGTTCATTAATTGTTAATAACGGAATTGTTGAGATTAATGCCAAAAAAACGCGCTTGACCCTAAATATGCGTGTACCAATTTCGTATCAGTTACAAGATGTTGAAGAACCATTAATTGCTGAATTAGCAAAATATCATTTACAATTAACAAAGATTTCTTGAGAAAAACCAATTCATATGCCGCTTGATAGTTTTATGATTAAGAACATTATGCAGGTTTATCGTGATGTCACTGGTGATCAGGATGCAAAACCAGTTGCAATTGGTGGTGGAACTTATGCCAAGGCAATGCCAAACTGTGTTGCCTTTGGTGCTGAATTTGATATTAATGAATCAACAATGCACGCATATAATGAATATGTTAAAATTAGTGATTTACAAAAAATGTTAGAAATTTATACAAAAGCAATTTCATTGTTAACTACAAAATAACATTGAATGAAAAAAGTTTTAATAAATATTGCTGTAAAGCATATTTATTAAAACTTTTTCTTATTACATTAATTTAGCAAGACGTTGAGCAATTGATGGTTCTCCTTTTGCTCAGAAAATAATAACGAAGACTGTTCCAATAATTGTCGCCATTAAAATCCATTGTAAGAAAGAACATAATCCGTAAACAAATTTTCCTTTGCGAGTATTTGGACAATCAGTTCCAAAAAGCAATGTCCCGACAGGATTCACATTAAAAATTCATAGAATCACATTTAATCAGCAAAACAAGATGTTGAAAAGTGATGATAACATTCTTTTAGCCATAAAATAAACTCCTTTCACAATAAAAATAGTTAATACATATAACAATTATACTATAAAATTTCTAAAATCTTTGTGCCAAATCTATTGAACTCAGTGCTTTAGTTCTAGTAGTAGTTAACATATAAGTTCTTAATTTCTTGCTTCTAATTTGTGTTATAATTAATTCATTGAATTCTTTGGAGGACATAATAATGAAATTAGAAGATTTACACGATCACACTAAAACAGTTACTGAAAATAATGAACATAATAATGAAAATACTGTTAAGCATCATTATGAATATTGAATTAAGTTTAAGAATCAATTATTTGCGTATTTACACGAAATAATTAAAATTGGTAAAATTAATGCTTTTATTGTAATAATTGTTATCAGAAAAAGATATTGATGATTTAAATATTTATGATCTTTTTTTTGGATTTAGTTTTAACAAAATTAATGTAGCAAAAGAAACAATTGACCAGTTTAATGTTAATTTATGTAATAAATGTAATCAAATGAATGATGCTACTAATTCATATATTAAAGTTTTACAAAATAGTGTGGCTTGCGTTTATTGCAAGAAATTACTTTATCAAGATGATGAACATTTAGTTCTTGATAATAATAATAATAATAATAATAATAATAATAATTGCTCACGAGAATGTTTACGCAAATATCTTAATAAAACAATTAAGTAGGGAGAAAAAAGAAATGAATCATAAAGTTTTAAGTAATAACAAATGGTTAGATAAATTTGCTGAATTAATAGCAAAAATCCAACATTTGGCAAATATTCCATATGTTGATTGTGAGACTTGTAATTATGAAAACCAAATGTCAAATTTAGTTTTTGCTAATTCCTCATATGAAATTTTATCTGTTTTAATTGAAACAGCTTGTGGTCACGATGTTACCCAGGGCGTTAGTTTTTTGCGAATAGTCAATGACAATGGCAATAATTTTGAATTATTAGGTCAAGAAATTACTGAGTGTTGAGTTCATAAAGAAAAACCATGTTCTCATCATTTAAATGAGTCAAAAGAGTTTGTTTGTTATCAGTGTGATAAACTTAAATCAAAAATTATGCGTATTGATAATGTTAATGTTTGTTCGCTAAAATGTCTAAAAAATTACTTGAATCAACAAGCAAAATAAGGTTTTTGTGATAAATTTAAAGTATTGTTTCAAATAGAATTTAAAATGTATTAAATAATTTAATAATTACTTTTAAATAAAGAAGAAAGAAAAATTTAAATTCTCAAAATAATTAAATTAGTTTCTTTCTTTTTTAAATTATAATATTTGCGGGTGTTTAACGTTTTAAAAAATTTTTAAAGAACAGATTAATTTATAATTATCCTTTACTTAACGAATTATAAAAGTTAAAATTATAATTAGTTAATTAATATGGTTTAAAGAAAGAGGTTTATATTTATGCCATCATATTATGCAGAGCATATGCTAAAATTAAAGCAACCAAAATTAAAAGCACCATTAACCGAGAATGAAATTGAGACGATCGTTAAAAGTTTCAAACATTTAGTTTGCAAAATTAAAAAAGATGCGGTTATTATAAAACATGAGAAATTTGGATATGAGCTTTTCCGAAGTAAAGCTGATAATAAATATTGATCATATGCCGTTACTTTTACTGAACCAATGGATCCTTTAAAACCAATTTATAAGCATCATTGAATAGGCAATGCTTTTATTGGTTATGGGTATGATACTTTAGCAGAAACAATTGCTCGAACTTTTAAAATGATGGAACAAGGTCCAACTTCACAAACAAATTTTCGTGATTATTTAGATAGTTGAGATGAAGAGAAAGACCGTATTTTTTTGACATGAGAAGAAAAAGAATGAAGTTTTGAAAAATATTTACAATTTCAACGTTGATATAAAAAAAATAAAATTAAAATTATGGCAAAACAAGTTGGTGTAAAAGATGCTGAAGATTATAACAAAGAAAGTAATCAGCAAGATAAGCGAACAGGATTGTCAGTTTTATTAGGAAAAATGCAAGATCCACCGAAACGGCCACGAGCAATGGCGGTAGCAGTTCGCGAAACAGGAAAAAGTAAAAAACAATGAGATGACCCTAAAACAAAAAAGTATCTTGTTGGTTTTATGTATGTTAATTAAGAGAGAAAGAAAGTAAGTAAATGGCGTATCGTGAAATTAATTCAACTCAAAATGAACATATTAAATTATTGGCAAAGTTAAAAGAGAGAAAATATCGTAAAGAGTTAAATTTGGCACTAATTGAAGGTTGAAATATTCTTGAAGAAGCTTTGCAACAAGAACTACTAGTTGAGATTTTGACAACAGCACCAAACAGGTTGAAACTAAAAAATATTTCTGGTGTTTTATTAACAATTTGTTCAGAACCTATTTTAGCAAAATTAAGTCAAAGTAAAAATAGTCAAAATATTATTGGGGTGATTGATTTAAATAAGACTAAGACTAAAAGTGATTTTGAGATTAATCAAAATATTTTGTTATTAGAAAATATTCAAGACCCAGGAAATTTGGGGACATTAATTAGAACTGGGTTAGGTTTTAATTTTACTAATATTATTTTATATAATCATACGGTTGATATTTTTAATGATAAAGTATTACGCGCTAGTCAAGGGGCTGTTTTTCGAACTATTATTAAAGAACTTAATTTGGAAGAAATTAAAGTTTTGCAAGCAAATCAATATAAAGTAATTACAACTAATTTGAATCAAAAAAGTACTTTTTTACAAGATTGGCAATTTCATAAAACAGAAAAATATATTTTAGCTTTAGGAAACGAAGGACATGGTCTTTCGCCTGACTTACAAAAACTTAGTGATTATAATATTCAAGTTAAGATTAATCCAAAGTTAGAATCATTAAATGTTGCTCAGGCGGGGACAATTTTAATGTATGAAATTAATCGGCAATTGGAGGGAAAATAATGTTTAAGTTTAAAAATGCCAATTACCTTACTTCGGCAGTAAATAAAGCGGGTTGAATTAACGATGATTTATCTGAAATTGCTTTTTTAGGAAAAAGTAATGTTGGAAAATCAAGTTTTTTAAATATGTTAACAAATCAACGACAATTAGCAAAAGTTTCACAAACACCAGGAAAAACAAGAATGTTAAATTTTTTTGCAATTAATAATAATCAATTTCGAATTGTTGATGCGCCAGGTTATGGTTTTGCAAGAGTGAATGATAGTTATAAAACTGCTTTTGCAAAAATGATGGAAGAATATTTAACAGAACGAAATAATTTAAAATTTGTTTGTTTATTAGTTGATTTACGTCATTCCCCGACACAAGATGATTGTGATATGTACCAATATTTAAAGCACTTTAAAATTTTGACAATTATTATTGGGACAAAATTAGATAAGTTAAAAAAGAATGACATTCAAAAACAAGAAAAAATTATTAAAGCAAAATTAAGTTTTACTGATAGTGATTATTTTATTAAAACATCAAGCAGTAAAAACATTGGACGTGATGAATGCTGAACATTATTTGCAAAATTATTAGGATTTAATGTATAATTTAAACCAGAGTTTATTTTAAAAATAAAGGGGAAAACAATGAAAAATACTATTAAAATAGTGAAATATCAAAATGAAATTGATAAGTTATCAAAAATTGATGTATCAGTTTTAGAAGGTCATTTATCTTATTCTGAACAAGCAATTATCGGTGCTTTTGCATCATCTGATCGTAAAATTAAAGCGGGAATTATTAATACATTATTAAATGGTTTTTTAGGTGGATTATTTATTTCAATTGGATATATTGCTGCATTATATGCTATTCAAGGAATTACAACAACCGGAATCAAACAAGTAATTTTTGGGATTGTCTTTCCAGTTGGGTTATTGTTGGTAACCTTTTTGGGTGGTGGAATTTATACTTCGCATTGTGTTGGCTTTATTAATGCAGCAACAGGACATGCGAATTCATGATTATTTGTTCGTAATTTATTATTAGTTTTTTTAGCTAATTTTATTGGTTGTTTGTTTGCGGCTGTTATTATTTATTATGCTGCTGTTTTTGGACACCAAACAACAACTGATTTAAATAGTTTTGCTGGTCAAACAATGAATATGATTCAACATAAGATTGGTTCAATTGGTGGAGCGTTAGCACATGGTCAAACCGTAACTAGTAGTGATATGGGAATAACTTTTTTAAATAGTTTTATGTCAGGGATTTTTTGTAATATTTTAGTTGCTGCAACATTATATGTGACTTATTCTTCAAAAAGTCCAACTGCTTCAATTTTATGTATTTTCTTTGTTTTATTAGCATTTTGTATTTCTGGATATCAGCATGTTGTTGCTAATTCATTTATTTTTTGAATGAATGTTTTAATGTTAGGAACTCCAATGTTTGGTACCGAAGTTTTACCGGGTGTATCAGTCGGATATTTTGCAGGTTTTAATCTATTACCAGCTTTTATTGGTAACTTTTTAGGGGGAGCAGTTATTATTCCAACTGTGGCGTATTTTATTGTTCATAAAAAGGTTATTGCAACTGCTGTTAATTTGAAAAAGGAAAATTATGCAAGTAAAATCAAATTATTACAATTAAAAGCTGGTTTTGCGGAAATCATTGATAATAATTTTGTGCTAGACCAAGATAAATTTAATAACGCAATTAATAATGTTCAATTACCAGTAAAAAAACAATGATTTATTAAAAAAAGAAAAAATTAAGTTTAAGAAACATATTTTGGGTTGTTTAAGAGTTTTCATTTATTTTTTGAATCAAGTAAAACTATGTTCAGTAGTTTTTTTATTTTTATTTATTATTTATGAAATAAATAGTATACACTTATAGATAAAAAGGAAAGACTAAATTTTGGAAAATTTTGGAATATTAATAGTATAATATTAGTGATTATGTATTTTGCAAAAAATAAATAATATTAAAAAGTATAGGGTAATAATATTCTATTTTTTTAAAAAATATATTTAATCAAGAATGTAGCAGTTAAAAATAAGAACAATAGGAGTTGATCAACAATAAGTACTAACAAAATATGATTTCCAGAGTGGGAAGGTTTTCAGACGGGTAAATGAACAGATGAAGTAGACACACGTTTATTTATTCAAATGAACTATAAACCATATACTGGAGCAGATGATTTTCTGGTTGGGCCAACTATGGCAACAGAAAAATTATGAGCAAAAGTTATGGATTTAACAAAACAGGAACGTGAAAATGGTGGTGTCTTAGATGCTGATGAAGATTTACCAGCAAGTATTACTTCACATGGTCCAGGTTACATTGACCAAGAATTAGAAAAAGTCGTGGGAGTACAAACTGAAAAACCATTTAAGAGAGCAATGATGCCAAACGGTGGAGTTCGAATGGTTGAAGCAGCGAATGAATCTTATGGGTTCAAAGTTTCACCACGTGTAGTTGAAATTTTTACAAAATATCGTAAGACACATAATCAAGGTGTTTTTGATGCTTATACTGATGATATGCGCGCATGTCGTAAATCACATATTATTACGGGGTTGCCTGATGCCTATGGACGGGGACGAATCATTGGTGATTATCGTCGTTTAGCGCTATATGGAGTGGACTTTTTAATCACTCAAAAAGAGGATGACAAGAAAAATACATCAACGGTTATGACTGATGAAGTAATTAGATTACGAGAAGAAATTTCAGAACAAATTAGGGCTTTAAAAGACATTAAAAAAATGGCAGCATCTTATGGTTTTGATGTGTCAAAGCCAGCTAAAGATGCAAAAGAAGCATTTCAATGAACCTATTTAGCTTATTTAGCCGCTATTAAAGAAAATAATGGCGCTGCAATGAGTTATGGTAGAACAAGCAGTTTTTTAGATATTTATATTGAGCGTGATTTACAAAAAGGGATTTTATCAGAAGCAGAAGCCCAAGAATTAGTTGATCATATGATTATGAAATTAAGAATTGTTAAATTTATGCGAACACCAGAATATAATCAATTATTCTCTGGTGACCCAATTTGAGCAACGGAATCAATTGGAGGAATGGGGTTAGATGGTCGAACATTAGTGACGAAAACAGCATTTCGTTATATTCATACCTTAGCTAATATGGGACCTTCACCAGAACCAAATCTAACAATTTTATGATCACAAAATTTACCAGAAGGATTCAAAGCCTTTTGTGCAAAGTATTCAATTTTATATTCATCAATGCAATACGAAAATGATGACTTAATGCGTGTTACCCATGGCGATGATTATGCTATTGCTTGTTGTGTTTCACCAATGAAAGTTGGAAAGCAAATGCAATTCTTTGGTGCTCGTTGTAATTTAGTTAAAACATTATTATATGCCATTAATGGTGGGATTGATGAAGTCCATAAAAATCAAGTGTCGCCACGTTATGAACCATGTCATGGTGATGAAAACACACCATTAAATTATGAAGAAGTTTGAAATAAATTTGTTCAAATGGCAAAATGACTAGCGGGTGTATATACAAATGCACTAAATATTATTCACTATATGCATGATAAATATTTCTATGAACGAAGTCAATTGTGTTTTATGGACACTGATACACACCGTTTCTTTGCAACCGGAATTGCTGGTTTATCAGTTGTAACTGATGCTTTATCAGCAATTAAATATGCTAAAGTTTATCCAATTCGTGATGAGAATGGAATTGTAGTTGATTATCGCACTGAAGGAGAATTTCCAACTTATGGAAACAATGATGACCAAGCTGATGATATTGCAATTTTAGTTGTAAAAACATTTATGAATGAAATTCGTCGTCAACATCATTATCGTAATTCGGAACCAACAATGTCAGTGCTAACAATTACATCAAATGTTGTTTATGGAAAGGCAACTGGTAATTCACCAGATGGGCGAAAAGCGGGAGTACCATTTTCGCCAGGAGCTAATCCAATGAGTGGCCGTGATAAAACTGGGGCTGTTAACTCATTAGCTTCTGTTTCAAAAATTCCATTTAAATATGCTGCAGATGGAATCTCAAACACATTTACAATTATTCCAAACGCATTAGGAAAAGACCAAGATTTAATAATTCATGGTGATTTAGAAATTGATAATTTAAAAGAAAAATAAAAGAGATTTTAGTTAAAAAGTATCTTTTGAGTTTAAATTTCTAATCGAAGAAAACTTAAATCATTTAATTTTATTTAAGATTTAAATTAAATAGGAGGAAAAATATGTTTTATAAAACATATTTTTTTTGATTTAAAAAAAGGATTCTAAAAAAGAACTTAAATATGCAATAATGATAAAAGAAGTTTTAGTAATATTTTTATTATTTTAATAAAAAATTAAATTGCTGTTTAAATAGAATTTTAATAAATTGTTAAGATTCTTAATTTAGCATATAATTAGATAAACAAGGAGTGATTTAAATGAGTGTTTTTTCATTATCAAAAGAAAAAAGGTTTTGACAGAGGATTTTTAAAAAAATCCCATGGTTTTATCATAGTATTTTTATTATAACTGGATTAATTACAGGACTTTTATTTCAATTTTTATACATTAAGCGTTGAGATTTTCCATATTTTTTTATTTTTATCATTGCAATTTTCGTAATTTATTGTGTGTTATTTTTATTATTTAGTCCAATTATTAAGCAAAACTGATTTTGAAAGAGGAATTTAAATGAAAAATAAGAAGATTTCAATTAAAACAATTGCTGAAGAATGTGACGTTGGGGTTGGCACAGTATCACGTTATTTTAATGGTGGTTATGTTAGTCAGGAAAAACGTGCTTTAATTCAGAAAATTGTTGAAAAATATAATTTCCAACCAGATTTTGCAGCACATTCAATTAAAAAGAAAATTTTAGAAGTATATATTTTAATTCCTGATTTAACAAGTAGTAATACTTTTATTGTTAAATCAATTTTGAAACAAATTAATGATAACTTTGCAAAAATAGTACCATTTGTAGTGGAAACGACTTATAATGAGGAACGTTATTTATTGCATTTACAAGAAATAGTTCGGCGTAATCCAAGTGCTTTAATTTTATTTACGATTAGTAATGATCAAAATATTCGTGCCTTTTTAAAAACAATTTCAATTCCAATTATTGTTTATGGTCGTCAATGGGGAGATACGGTATTTATTAATAATGATAATGAAATGATGTATGCATTATTAGAACAGATGGCAGCTAACGGTGAATTTAATCATCAATATGAAATTATTTATATTGGAGAGAATCCAAACACTAATTTGCCAACTGGCTTTGCGCGTTATGATACGGTTGCAAACTGATTTAAAATGCATAATTATGCTTTTGACAGTTATTTTTTTGATAAGAACCAGGACGATGTGATTTATGAACTTATTAAAACAATTGATTTAAATAAGAAGATTATTATTTGTGGAACACATACTTGTTATAAAATTGCTCTTGCCTTCTTGCTGAAACAAAATATTACAAACAGTTTAATCACCGATATTTCTAATATGAATAATTTCTTTCTGCCAATTTTGGACAAACAATATTGTATTGCAATTAATTATGAAGAATTAGCAACTAAAATTGTTTTTAAGTTAAAACAAATTCTAGATGGTAAAAGTAACAATAATGAACAAACAATTGAATGTTTAAATTATGAAATTAAAACTTTTTTAAAATAAAGTTAGATTTTAGTTAAATGTATGTTATATTCTTATTGTGGAAACAATTCCATATTAAGAGGTGAAAAATGGCAAAAAAAACATATCTTAATGAAATAGAAGCATTAATTCCATTATTAGGAGGAATTGACAACATTATTTCATATACACATTGTGTATCGCGGCTTAGATTAGTGTTAAAAGACAATAATAAGGCTGACTCAAAAGGAATTGAAAAATTAGCAAATGTTAAAGGAACAGTTCAACCAATTGGACAGTATCATGTTGTAATTGGAGCAGATGTTAATAATTATTTTACAGAATTTAAAAAGTACTTAAGTTCTAAACAAGACCCTGCTAATGCAGAACAAACAAATTCTTCTGCGGGTAAAAAAGCAAAATGATATCAACGCTTATTACAACATTTTTCTGAAATTTTTATTCCTTTAATTCCAGCGTTAGTAGCGGGCGGTTTAATTTTAGGGTTTCGAAATATTTTAGAAGCTAATTGAAATGGTCCAGGAACTTCGTTAGTTAGTATTTCTGTTTTTGCAAAAGGGTTAAATGAATTTTTATGAATTCCAGCCCAAGCAGTTTTCTGATATATTCCTGTGACAATCTGTTGATCAATTTTTAATAAAATGGGTGGTTCACCAGTAATTGGAATCATTATTGGGTTGACATTATTATTACCACCACTAGTTGATATTTATTCCATTGCTGGCAAAGCCGGTAATTCATTATGAATCTTTAATGTGGCACCAACATTTGACTTTGGAGCATGAAAGTTTCCTTGAAAAGTTCAGTATACTGGTCAAGTAATTCCTGCCATTGGTGTAGCTTTCTTTGGCGTTTATTTAGAAAAAGGTCTAAACCAGGTTATTCCCGCGGTTTTAAAACAAATTTTTGTGCCTTTAATAACTATTTTATTATCTTTCACAATTGGATTATGTCTAATTGGTCCCCTTGGTTATATTATTGGTAGTGCAATTTCAGTTGGATTAAGTTGAACCTTAATTAATCCAATTGCTAAATACTTTTTTGGTCCCATTTTAGGATTGTTATATGCCCCAATTGTTATTACTGGAGTTCATACAATGTTTAATGCTGTAATGATTCAAAATACTGCACAAATTGGAGGGTCATTTATTTTTCCAATCTTATGTATGTCAAATATCGCACAAGGAAGTGCGACTTTGATGTTTACTATTAATAATCGGAAAGATCCGAAAATTAAGGAGATTGGAATTTCTGCAACAACTTCTGCTTGATTAGGAGTAACAGAACCAGCAATGTATGGGGTTAATTTACGCTTTTTTTATCCGTTTTTAGCCGCAATTATTGGTTCAGCTAGTGGCGCTTTATTATTAACTGTTGCTGGTGTAACTTCGAACGGAATTGGTAATGGTGCATGATTGGGTGTGTTATCAATTCAACCTTTTAGTCAAGTCAATGGTGTCAATACATTCGTTGGAACAGGATTTACTTGGTTTATCATTAGTGGTTTATTAACAATGAGTATGAGTATGACTTTAACTTGGTTTTTAGAAAAAATTCCGCGTTTTACAAAATTACGAAATGAAATATTAAATATTAAAGGAAAAAGTTTAATTAATTTAAAAAAACAACCAAAAGTAGCAGAAAATATTAGCAAGTAAATATTTTAAGCAATAAAGGAGAACATAATGAGTAAAATTAATTTTCAAGAAGCGATTGTGTATGAAATTCATCCACAATCTTTTTATGATAGTAACAATGATGGGATTGGTGACTTACAAGGAATTATTCAAAAGCTAGATTATTTAACGATGTTAGGGGTTAATTATTTATGGTTAAATCCAATTTATTTTTCACCGCAAAAAGATAATGGTTATGATGTTGCGGATTATAAAAAAATCAATCCCTTATTTGGAACAATGGCTGATTTTAAAAAATTAATTAGCGAAGCAAAAAAACGTAACATTTATATTATGATGGATATGATTTTTAATCATTGTTCAATTGAACATGAATGATTTCAAAAAGTTCTTGTTGGGAATAAAGATTATGAACAACGTTTTTTCTTTTTGACCGGAGATAAAACAATTCCTCCGAATAATTGACAAAGTAAGTTTGGTGGTTCAGTTTGAGAGTATCATGACAAATTACAAAAGTTTTATTTACATTTATTTGATAAAACTCAAATTGATTTAAATTGACGCGATGAGAAACTCCGCCAAGATATTTATGAAATTATTAATTATTGATTGCAAGAAGGAGTCCAAGGTTTACGATTTGATGTTATTAACTTAATTGGGAAACCAGAATCATTTGTTGATGATTTAACTGGCGATGGGCGAAAATATTATACTGATACACCACAAGTGCACACTTATTTACAAGAAATGGGTCAAAAAACATATCATATGAATAATAATATTATTACAGTTGGTGAATTATCTTCAACTTCAATTGAACAAGCTATTTTGTACACTAAGCCAGAATCACAAGAACTAAACATGGCATTTACTTTTCACCATTTAAAAATTGATTATTTAAATAATGATAAATGAGCACTAGCAGCTTATGAACCAGCCAAATTAGTCACAAATATTAAAGAGTGACAAAGCTTGGTTCAAGCAGAGGGGGGATGATTAGCAACCTTTTTGAATAATCATGATCAGCCACGAGCTTTATCACGATTTGGTGATCCTCAAAATTATCGTTTTGAATCTGCCATTGCTTTAGCAGCCGTTGTGTTATTATTAAGGGGAACGCCGTATCTTTATCAAGGTGAAGAATTTGGAATGGAAAACAATAATTATCAGGATATTAACCAACTTAAAGATATTGAGTCAATTAATTATTATTACATTTTACAACAGAAGGGTTATGAAATGTCAGCAATTTTAAAAATTCTTAGTGCTCGTTCACGAGATAATGCCCGAACTCCAATGCAATGAAGTGATGAGCAGTTTAGTGGATTTAGTTCACATCAACCATGAATTAATGTAAATACAAATTATTTAAATGTTAATTGGAAAAAAGATTATCATAATCCTCAATCAATTTTTAAAGCATATCAATTTTTAATTCAATTACGGAAAAAAAATTTGGCCTTTAGTTATGGCCAAATTGATTTTCTTGATCTTAATCCTGTTGTATTAAGTTTCTATCGTTCTTATCAAAGTCAAAAATTTTTAGTAATTATTAATTTATCAAACCAAGAAATTATGGTTGATGATAAGATAATTGATTTTAAAATTATTTATAATAATTATCAAACGCTTGATAAAAAGATTAAACCATATCAAGTAGTGATTCTTGATTATTTAATATCAAAACCATTCAAATAATCTAACCCTTTTCTTAGATGAGTTAAATCCAACTCAATTTTAGCAATTAAATCATCAATACAGTTTTGAATATTTTTGTTTCTTGCAATAATTGGTTTTCAAATTTGATCTTGATGATGTGCTTTTTTACTATAGTAATACTTATCAAGTAGTAAAGTAAACTTATCTTTAACAAAGGACATTGATAAAACTTCTTGGTATTTGGTGCTATTATCAATTAAATTAGCCATTGCTTTTGGTGTTAAAATTTTTCGTAGTTCAACAGGATCGGTTGTATTAGTATCAAATAAATTGGGAAATTCTGTTCCTTCTAGTTCAATTTCTTTGTTATTTAAAATAAATTTTTTAAATTTATTTTGATGAGGAACAATATTTGCTTCAATTTCAAAGTTTTTTGGCAATGTAGCAGTAAAGAAAAAGTAGTTTTCTGAACGCTTCATTTCAATTCATAATAATATGTAAGTCATATTAATACCATTTGCAATGCTATTTGATACTTTTGGATCTTTTGTTTTTTTATTAGAAAGACTAGCTAAAATAATTAAGCCAATAAAAAGACAAAAAATTAATATTTTTAAAAAAACCATTGTTTTGCGAACAGTAATAACACCTAGTGAAAAGGTGTTATTTTTTGTTGTTCCATTAATAACTTTATTATCTAATTTTTCTTCCAAACTGCTTACTCGAATTAAGCTTTGTTGCAAAAGGTTATTTTTTTTTGGATTTTTACTAAAACTAGTAAAATTTGGCTCGGGAATAATTTTAAAGTTATTACTTATTTCATCGAGAGCAATTTCATCTTTTCAAAGATCTTCAATGGCAATTCGATAGTATGCATTGTAATCTAATCGATTAAGAAAAAGATTAATACTAACAGCACCAGCTTTAATTAAAATATAAATGATCGTTGTGATTACCAATAATGTTAAAGTAAGATAGACAAGATAAAATTGTAATTTATTATTGCTAATATTGAGAATATTAAGAACAATTCCTACTAGTAATGCTGTGGCAAAAATTGTAATTAAGATACTAAAAATAATATCAATTACAACTGACTTTCGTCAAAAACTAGTAATTTTTTTATAATGTTGTTGAAGATGTTCTTGATGAAGAGTCTTAATTTTATTAACTGCTGTATCTGATAACGCAGTATTATTCATTTTTAATTTCACTTCACTTTCTATGTTATATTCATTTGAATAAATTGTAATTTAAAAAACGGAAAATTACAATTATGTTTCAAAAATAAGTGAACTTTTTTATTATAACTTGGTGTATAATTGTTATGCATTGATTGCTAGCAATTATTTAATAAAAGGAGTGAAAAAATTAATGAGTAGTATGTTATTAACAAGTGGGCCGCCTTCTCCAGATTGAATTACTCCCACTAATACACCACACAATATTTTAGCAACATATGGTGGTTGAGTTCATATGTATGCTGTATTTATGACATTGGCAATGATTTTGTCTGTTTTAGCCTGTTTTATTCGATTAAAAATTAAAAAGGTTCCAATCGAACCTTTAATTTGATCAATTTTTGTTATTATTCCTTTTTCATTATTTGGGGCTAGTTTTTTTGGAAAGGTTAATAATGATGTCAATAATCCTTGGGTAACAGAACCAGGAGCAGTACCATTTTGATCATTATTTGCCTTTTGAAAAGCAGGAATGAGTATTCATGGTGGTGTCTTGTTTGGAACCATTACTGGTTTAATTGTATTTGGGATTGTGGGACGAAAATCAAAAGTTTCACTGTGAGTTTATACAGATGCTATTATTCCAAATATTTTATTAGGGCAAGTCTTAGGACGTTGAGGTAATTTCTTTAATCACGAATTATTAGGGAGTGTTACTTCATATGATTCATTACGCTGACTACCAGCATTTATTCGTGATAACTTATGACAATGAGATGGCTTATCACCAGAAACAAGTGGGGGTGAAGTTGTCTTTCGTCAACCAATCTTCTTATATGAATCTTTCTTTAACTTTTTAGCATGATTATTCATTACTTTCTTTATTCCTGTTGCTGGTCAATTATTTAGCAAAAAACCATGGAAAAAGAATCCAAAGGAATATCCATTTGATTTAAAATATAATTTTGTTCATTTTTTTAACCGGAAATATCTTAAAAAAGATAAAATGACATGAAAAGAAGTCTGAGATAAAGCATATTTTAATTATGTACCAACGCAGAAACAATTAGATGAAATGCCAAAAAGAACAATTATTGAAACTAAATCAGAAGTTGTTAATACTTTTAAAAAATGGTGACATAATGATAGTGCTGAATTAACAAAATTAAATAATCCTGGTCGTTATACAATAACCCGTAGTGGTGTGCAAACTGGTTTTTATTTCTTTTTATGAAATTTAATTCGTTTTGTCCTTGAAACACAACGGGATGATCTTTCAACGTTATTTATTAAAAATTATCGGGCATTAGATTACGCGGTTCTAATCTTAATTTCAGTATTAGGATTAGTGTTAGCAATTTATGCGCAGTGAGGTGCACCAAGAAAATTCCGTAAGAATGGTTTTATTTATGAAAAAGAATATGTTGATTTTGAGAGTTTACAAACTTGAAAATTTGATAAATATTTAACTAATAATATTGTTATTGGTGAAGATAATTATATTGATAAATTACCAACAATTATTAAGGCAAAAGTAATGGAATTCTTGGGTTATCAAGATGAATCTTTTGATAAATATTTTGAATTAAAATATTTTAAAGCCAATGATCAAGTTTTAACTAATAATGAAATTACTAATTATGGATTTAAAATTGTCGCATTACCAACGGCAAATAATAAATTTGTTGATGATTTAGTTGTTAATCAAACATATAAAATTGATTTAAGTAAGGTTTTAAAACAAGCAACGTTAAATTTAACAAAACCAGCTAACAACCAATATTTAACATTATCAAGTCAACAATTTGGAACATTATTAAATAATCTTGTTCATCAAGATGAAATTATGGGACAAATTAAAGCAATTTGAAATAGGTTTTATCCAAATATTAACGAGAAGAAAACAACTATTTTTGACCTTAATCTTAATGAATTTATGAATTTTGATGAATTAAAAATTAGTCCAATGGCTAAAAAAATTGAAGTATCAAAATTTAAATTTAAAGAAAACCAATTTTATTATTTTAATAAAAAAGTTTGTTTTAAATTAAACTGACAATAAAAAGTGTACAATAGTAGTAGAAAGAGGGGGAAATTATGTTAACAAAAGATATTGAAAAAGATTTACAACAATATATTGATGAACATCTTAAAATGCAATTTTTTTGCTATAATTTAAGTTCAGCTGCTGAGAAACTAGGTTTTCCTGGTTTTAGTCATTATTTTCAAGTCCAAGCACAAGATGAAGTTTTACACCAACGTCGCATTATGAATTTTATGTCAGATCGTGATGGTCATTATCAGGTAAAAAATATTGTTGAAGAATATCATGATATTAAAAATATTACAGAACTAATGGAAACCTATCAAACAAAACGGGCATATTTTGCCGATTTAACTAATAAATTAGCACATCATGCTCAAGAAGTTGGGGATTTAGTAACTTATAAATTTTATGATTGATTTATGATTGATTTTTATGAAGAATTAGCAGAAATTAAAGATATTATTGATTGAATTAAAATGTCAAACAATAGTTATTATAAAATTGATCATAAAATGGGGGCAAAAGAAGAACCAGATACTTTAACAGTTATTGATCCATTTAGTTCACATGCATAATAATGTTTGGCATTTATCCCATTATTGTAGGTAGATAAAATATGCTGAAAAAAAGCAATTTTTATTGCTTTTTTTTTTTTTTTTTTTTTATAATTAATGCAAATTAAAGAGAGGAAGGTTTAAAGTGAAAAAAATTTTTCAATTCAAGACTTTAATTAGAACTAATACTATGGAAAGTAAAAAACTAGAAGATGTTTTGAAAACAATCATCAGTAAAAGTAAACCAGGTTTAAAATTACCATCCGAAGCAACTTTGATGAAAAAATATCAGATTAGTCGTACGACTGTTCGTGATGTATTTAAAAAGTTGATTAGGAAAAATATGGTTTATAGTCTTCAAGGAAAAGGTTATTTTACTTTGAATCCTGCTTTTTGAAGTACAGAACTATCATTTAAGAAGAAATATGATAATGCAGTTAATAAATTGTATGTTGTTAATATTCCACTTGATTCATATTTTATTAATACTTATCAATGTGAGACCAATGATTTTATGAGTTTAATTAAGGTTCGTTATCAAAATAATAAGATTAAGAAATATTCTATTATTTGAGTTAATAAGACGATTTTAAAAAATCTGAGCTTCAAAGACTGTGAAGATAGTCTTTTGTCTTATATTAATTCGCGCAATATAACCTTAGTTAATAATCTTAAATATTTTCGGTTAGAATTACCGAATGCTTATGATAAAAAGTTTTTGCAGTTAAGTTTTAAAACATATTTACCTAAAAAATATTCAATTACTTTTTCAGAATATCATGAGGTTGTTGAATGTAGTAAAGAAATATATCAACCAGAGGCATTTGAATTTTATAAAGTAAATTATTTTTAATAAGAACTTGTTACAACAAGTTCTTATTTTTATTTTGCTACATAAAATTAAAATAGAAGGGAGAAGTTAAAAATGACAGAATCAAAAAATTTGAGGCAAAAAGAAAACTATTTTATGAAATTAAAAAATAAAATTAAAGCGCCTTTTGAAGGAGGCAAGAATTCACGGTTTAAAATTGGGATTAATAAATTTGCAAAGGCAATTTTAACAATGATTGCAATTTTGCCAGTTGCTGGTTTATTTATTGTTGTTGGGAAAGTTATTGGTCCATTAGGTTTTGGTCAAATTACTACTATTGCCAAAGGGGCAAACCATATTGGCCAAATTATTGAGACAATTGGTTGAATGCCTTTTCGTCATATTGGGTTGTTATTTGCTATTGCGATTGGTGGGTCATGGGCTAAAAACAGAGCTGGTGGTTGTTTTGCCGGAGCGGTTGCTTATTTAACATTACTAAGTGTTGGAGCAACATTTTTCGTGACGAGAACAGGAACTGATGGTACTGAGTTTATGAATTATATTTTAGGAGGAAAATGAACTGACCAAAAAGATTATTTTAGTAACCAAGAAGGAGTATATTCTTTGCGATTTGATGCATTGGGGGGGATCATTACTGGTTTTATTGGTGCTGGAGTTTATAATAAATTCTTTGCTTTTAATCGATTGCCTAATGCTTTATCTTTTTTTAATGGACCACGTTTTGTTCCATTAATGGTAATTGTGATTTGTTTACCAATTGCAATTACTTTATCGTTATTTTGACCTCTAATTCAAACGGGAATAAATGTTATTGGAAAGAGCATTGCTTTAAATAATAAAATTCCATTTATTATTCCGTTTGGTTATGGTTTTTTAGAACGTTTGCTATTGCCATTTGGTTTACATCATATGATTACAATTCCAATGAATTATACTTCATTGGGTGGCGTTCTAGATTATACTAGTGTTAATACTTTTTCAGACAATTTATTTGAAAATCAGACTCTTACAAAAGAAGAACTAGTAGCTTTCTTTGATTATGCAGTGGCCAATAATTTAGTTGATAAAAAAAGTCTAGTTTCAGAAGGACAAGAACAAATGTGATATACCTGAGTTACAGCTTTAAATTTAGTTAAGAATAATTGAACTGAATATGCAAATAATATTGTTCCTAATCCAACGGGGGTTAATAATGTTTATTCAATTGTAATGAATGCCTTCGAACCGGTTCGTTTTAAAGTTGGCCAAATGATTACTTCAACGGGATCATTAATTGGTGCTGGAATTGGAATGATGTATGCAATTAATAAAACTAAGCGTGTGAAGTATAAGTCAATTTATATTTCGGGTGGATTAGCTTGTCTTTTAACGGGAGTGACAGAACCAATTGAATTTATTTTTATGTATACAGCACCATTATTATATTTAGCTCATGCTGTTATGACAGGAATAGCATTTGGGATGGCGGATTTAATTCCAATGCGAATTCATGCTTTTGGTGCAATTGAAATTATTATGAAATACTTTTTAGTATTGGGGCCAACTACATTAATCACAGATAATATTAAAACTAATTTATGATTAGATGGTTGCTTTTTTATTTTAGTTAGCGGTCTTTTCCTGGCAATTTATTTTGGAATTTTTTATGGATTGGCTAAAAAGTTAAAACCAAATATTCCAGGAATGGGTGAGGAAGTTGCTTTTGTAAATGCTCCTTTAGCTGATCAGAAATCAGGTTCTGGTGGTGTTAATGATCAACTAATTCATAAAATTGTTAGTTTGCTTGGAACAGCAGCAAACATTGAGGAAGTTGATTGTTGTATGACGAGGTTACGAGTTGTTGTTAAAGATGATAAAAAAGTGGTTGATAAATTTAAAGACGAAACAAATGCGTTGGGGGTTATTAAACAAGGTAACTATTATCAAATTGTATATGGACCAAAAGTAAGTATTTATAAAGAAAAAATTGATGAATATTTAAGTAATCAAATTACAGAAGGGAATGAATAATAATGATTAAAGATAAAAAATTGTTAGCATATTCATTTCCGCAAAAGGAACCGATTTTTGATCTTAATTATGAATATGCTGTTGCCAGAAAAATTAGTGACTTTTGATGACAAGATAATAGTCTTTATCTTGAAGTTACTTTAAGTAATTTACAAAAATCAACTTTAAAAATAACATTATATTCTAATGGAATTATTAACTTATACTATTATCAAAAAAAGATAGGTAATAACCGATTTATTGAACATTTAAAGCCCTTAAGTATTAGTAAAATTAATTTAATTAATCATTCCAATTATTTTGAAATAAAATTACTAAATGATGAAAAACTATTAATTCAAAAAAATCCTTTTCAAATAACATTAGTTGATTGTCATGACACCATTAAATTTAAAACTAATACTCGAAAAGGATATGAAATGTTTGAAAATTATCGGACTCCTCCCTTGGGTTGAAAAATTAAAAAAGGTAATGAATGACAACCGTTTATGTCGTTTTGGTTAATGAATGATGAAAAAATATATGGATTTGGAGAAAAGTTTCGTTTTTTAGTTAAAAATGGGATTGAAACAACAATTTGAAATAGTGATAATTCTTGTGTTGCTAACCATGATTTAGGTTATAATGGCTTGCCATTATTTTATTCAACAAAAAAATGAGGAGTATTAGTTAATACTGGTGAACAGACTAGTTTTGAAATTGGTTCACCAGTAACTGATGCCATTAGTTTTCTTAGTTTTGAATCCTGTTTAGATCTTTATTTTTTCACAGGACAAACAATGAAGGAATTAATTAGTCAGTATACTGATTTAACGGGAAAGCCAACTGAAATTCCTGATTTGAGTTATGGAATATGATGTAATCGTTTGTATTATCATAATAAAAATGAATTGTGAGCAGAAGTTGAAAAAAGTATTAAAGCCAATTTTCCCTTAGATATTATTTGTTTAGATCCAAAATGATTGGAAAATCGTTACACGAAAAGTTGCAATTTTGAATATAACAACACAGCCTTTGGCTCTTTTCAAGAATTATTTGCTCAATTAAAAGCAAAAAACATTGCTGTCTGCTTTTGAATTAATCCTTATTTACAAGCTGATAATAGTGTGAATTGACAAATTGCTTTTAACAATAATTATTTGGTAAAAACAACAGATGATAATTCATATGCGCACCCGCTAACAGGGACAGAAACGTATCAAACAAATTGTGGGATTGTTGATTTCACTAATCCAGCTGCAGTTAAATGATATCAAAATGAATTACAGAAATTATTTAAATTAGGCTTGCGATTTGTTAAACCAGATTATGGTGATGGGGTCCCACCAAATGCGTATTTTAGTAATGGTTTAACGGGAAAAGAACTTCGGCAGTATTATCATTTTTTATATTGTAAAACGGCATATGATGCTAGTGCCAAATATTTTGGGTCAAATGAAACATTAACTTTTTGTCGGCCAGGATATATTGGAACACAACGTTTTTCAGGAAAATGATCTGGTGATAGTTACTCAAATTTTACTGAATTAAAAATTCATTTAAATGCGGGGTTGTCTTTAGGGATGAGTGGTGAAATGGCATGAGGAATTGATATTGGTGGTTTTTATAGTGAAGAAGCATTTGACGAAGACTTGTATTTGCGGTGAACACAAGTGGGAATGTTATGCCCGTTATCACGGTTCCATGGCATTGGTCCGCGCGAACCATGAAATTTTTCACCGGCCGCTTTAGCTAATGCCATAAAATATGCCAAATTGAAACGAAAGTTATTACCATATTTTAAAATGTGTGAACTAGAAGCAACAACCACGGGGGTGCCAATTTTACGAGCAATGGTTTTAGAAAATGAAGATGATCAAATTGCGCAGTTAATTGATAACCAGTTTTATTTAGGAAGTAACTTATTAATAGCTCCGGTTTTAACACCACAAACAACAAAGCGGGAAGTTTATTTGCCAGTTGGAGAATGGTTTTTATTTGGCCAAAAAGAAAAGAAATATGTTGGAAAACAATCTTATTTACTGTCTTGTGCAGCAGATGAAATCTTAATTTTCGTAAAAGGAAACACTATTATTCCTACAATTAAAGAAGATAACTATCATTTTGAACAATTAGATACTGTTTCATTAGAATTAAACCTTTATGGAACATTACCATCAAAATACGAGTTAAAGTTTAAGCTTAACCAAAATTTAATTGTAATTACTTATCAAAACCAAAAATTTAATATTTCGTCAGACCATAATTATGTTGTAAAATAGCAAGTATTTACATTTTTCCTCTAAAAAAGAGTATAATATATATGGTAATTATTTTATTGCCATTATTCCACTTATACATTTAAAATTAATACTTCTTGCTTAATACTTTAAGTAGAGGAGACATAATTATGCAAATAACGATATGAGTATTAATCATTATTGCCGTTGCAATTGGTTTTTACTTTCTTGGATTTTTATTTGAAAAATATCTAAGATTTAAATTAATTAAAAAAACAAAATTAAAAATTAAACAAGCTGAAGAAAAGGCAAAAAAAATTATTAATGCTGCAAAAGCTGACGGAAAAGTTGAGGCAGCACAAATTAGACAAGAAATGAATAATGAGTTAGCTCGTAAACGTGAAGAATTTTTAGAAACTGAAAAGTTTCTAACAAATAGGGAGCGTTTAATTATTGAGCGCGAAGAAGTATTATATAATAAAGAGCAAGAAACATTTCGCAAGAAAGAAGAATTACAGGGAAAGATTAATTATTATCAAGAAATGGTTGAACATAATCTTCAACAACTTGAGAAAGTTGCTGGCTATTCTTTAGAAGAAGCGAAAGATGTACTTTTTAAAGAAATAAGTGACCGGTACCAAAAAGAAATTGGTGAATTTTTAAAGAATGCTGAAAATACAGCAAAAATTAACGCTAAAGAAACAGCTATTAGTATTGTTACTAGCGCAATTGAGCGTTATGCAGTAAATATTGTAGTAGAAAAAACAACAACTTCTGTTTATTTAGAAGATGATAATATGAAAGGACGAATTATTGGGAAAGATGGTCGTAATATTCGGACTTTTGAAATAGCAGCGGGAGTTGATCTAATTATTGATGATACTCCAAATGTTGTTCAAATTTCATCTTTTAATCCCATTCGCCGTGAAATTGCAAAGAAAACATTAGAAAAATTGTTAATTGATGGGCGGATTCAACCAAACCGGATTGAAGAAACAATTAAGTTAGAACAAGAAGAAATTGAAATGACAATTTTAGAAACAGGTAAAGAAGTTGTTGCTGAATTGGAGTTAGATAATTTAGATATAGAATTAATTCGTCATTTAGGAATTTTAAAATACCGCACTAGTTATGGACAAAATGTTTTATTGCATTCGATTGAAGTTGCTAAATTAACAGCAATGATGGCTAGTGAATTAGGTTTGGATGCAACGATTGCCATGCGAGCTGGTTTATTACATGACATTGGGAAAGCAGTTGATTTTGATAATGAAGGAAGTCATGTTACATTGGGGATTAAATTAGCAACCAAATGTGCTGAGAATTCAATTGTTATCAATGCGATTGCTTCGCACCATGGGGAGGTTCCTGCTAATAATCCATATTCAGTTTTAGTTTCAGCAGCTGATACCTTATCAGCAGCACGGCCAGGAAGTCGTAATAATAATCTTGAAAACTATATTGCACGGATGTCAGAATTAGAAAAAATCTGTCAGACAGTGGTTGGTGTTCAGTCGGTTTATGCTTTACAAGCAGGTCGCCAAATTCGTGTTATTGTTAATCCCGTTATTAGTGATGATGATCGTACCCACAAAATTGCTATTGATATTAAAGAAAAAATTAAAAAAGCAAAGGTAATTCCAGGGGACATTATTATTACCGTAATTAGAGAGTTACGAATAACTGAAACTGTTATTTAAAAGAATAAATTTTTATTCTTTTTTTATAATAATTTTAGTATTATAATTAGTAGGAAAGCTTTTGATATAAAAAATAGAGGAGAATTAGTGATGATTGGAGACTTTTTAGCAAATCGATTGAAGAAATCAATTGAAAAAAATATGAAAAAATCAACCCTAACTAGTGATGCTATTAGTGAAACAATGCGTGAAATTAGGTTAGCATTATTAGAAGCGGATGTTAATAATGAAGTGGTAAAAGATTTTATTAAGGCTGTTGAAGCAAAAGCCCGTGGTGAATATATTTTAGATGGTTTAAATGCATCACAGATGATGGTTAAAATCGTACATGAAGAATTAGTTAATATTTTTGGAAAAACAGCAAAGGAATTATCTTTTACTTCAAAACCAACAATTGTGATGATGGTTGGATTACAAGGGAGTGGGAAAACAACAACAACTGGTAAGATTGCCAAATTAGTGGAGAAGAAATATCAGAAGAAACCATTATTGGTAGCTTGTGATATTTATCGTCCTGCTGCGATTGATCAGTTAAAAACAATTGGAAAAAATTTAAATCTTGAAGTATTTGAACGAGGAACACAAAATCCTGTTAAAACCGCCCAAGAAGCAATTAATTATGCGAAGGAAAACAAAAATGATGTTATTTTAATTGATACTGCAGGTCGTTTGCATATTGATGCAGAATTAATGCAAGAATTAAAAGAAATTAAAAATAATATTACTCCAGATGAAATTTTACTTGTAGTTGATGGAATGACAGGGCAAGATATTATTAATGTTGCAACAGAATTTAACCAATTATTAAAATTAACTGGAGTTGTTGTTACTAAGTTAGATGGTGATGCACGAGGAGGAGCAGCATTATCAATTACGCATTTGACCAAATTACCAATTACTTTTATTGGAACTGGAGAAGGAATGAGTAATTTACAAATCTTTTATCCAGATCGAATGGCTGATCGAATTTTAGGGATGGGAGATGTTCAAACTCTAGTTGAAAAAGCAAAAGATGTCTTAGATGAACGTGATATTAAAAAAACAATGAATCGAATGATGATGGGGCAGTTTGATTTACAGGACTTGTTAAATCAAATGCGACAAATCTCAAAAATGGGTAAAATGGGGGGAATTATGAAATTACTGCCTGGAATGCCAAAAATGAGTGATGAAAAAATTGCTGATGCGGAACGTAAATTAAAAGCAACAGAAGTTTTATTATCTTCAATGACCGTTAAAGAGCGTCGTGAACCACGATTGTTAAAACACTTATCACGAAAGAATCGCATTTTAAAAGGTTCAGGTCGTACAGAAAAAGAATATAATGAGTTAATTAACCAATTTGAAAAAACAAAGAAACAAGTCGATGAAATTGCTCGCCAAATTAAATCAGGTCGTATGCCAAACATTCCGGGTATGGGTGGTTTAAGTGGTATGGGCTTTAATTAAAAAACATATAAAAACAAGTTTAAGTTCCAATTTAATTGAACTTAAACTTGTTTTTAATAGTATTTATTTTTTGCTATTTCATATTAGTTCTTTGTGCTATTGAAAATTGCATGCCATATTCATTGCCATCAGCACCCAGATTTGATGCAAATGAATAGTATAAACCATTGTCAAAATTTTCACCAAAAGTAAACATAATAGTTCATGCTTCTCGTAAATTATAATCTCATTTTAGTGCTAATCATTGATCAAATATTTCTACTCCTTTGAGATTTGGCAATTGGAGGTGTTTTGTAATGTTAAATAAGTTAAGATCTTCTAAATCTTTGGCTTCTTCAGAAGTTTTAAAATTTTTTACCAAAAACTTAAGAACACTTTGAAGGCCATCTTTCTTATTTTGCTCTAATACTTTTTTAAATATTTCATTTGGAAATCTTCATTCAACAAAACTGCCAGAAATAATTCCCCCGCGGGCATATTTAATAAATTGAATAATTATTTTTCCTCAATTTGCTAATTTTTTGTCAATTGCTACTTGTGATAAATTTAAAGTAACTGTAACATCTTCGTTATTTTTATCAGTTACATAGCCAGTTAATCCGAGCCCATAGATGTTAAAATAATTTAGATTAATTCTAAAGGTTCCTAATTGTAAATCAAGGTTATCAGTAAGATTAAAAACAGAACCTACATTTTTTTTATAAAAATTCACAAAATCAGTGGGTTTAACATTATCAATGAATTCTCAACCAATACCATTGTTAAATTTCTCTCCAATTCATTTTGCTAAGATAACATCAAGTTGCTTTATTTTTTTTGATAAACCATCATATCCTTTGTTTTCTGATGTTAAGGCACCATTTTGTGTTTTTTCAATCAAATTATTATCATTATAACTTATTGTAATATCTTTAAACTTTTTTTCCTCTGCAATATAACCTTTGATAGCAGTTTTAAAAATATCGTCTAATGGTTTAGTATTTTTTGTAAAATCTCAAATCATTTGACTATATAGTGTTTTAAAAATTTCATTTTCACCAAAATTAACATTTTCTAATTTTATAAAATAGTCTT
This sequence comes from Spiroplasma sp. SV19, assembly GCF_030060925.1. NCBI lineage: Bacteria > Bacillati > Mycoplasmatota > Mollicutes > Entomoplasmatales > Spiroplasmataceae > Spiroplasma > Spiroplasma sp. SV19. The sequence continues at coordinate 514,549 of NZ_CP045455.1, read as the reverse complement.
TAATATTTTGAATTAGAAAGTTGACTGCCTTATCAGAAAAAGCCTGTAAGGCAGTTACATTTTCAGTAACATTATAGATGCTTGTTATTTCAAAACTAGCATACATTTGTTTAAATTTTAATTGAATTGTTACTTTGTAATCAACCCGCACTGCTGAAAATGGCTCAGGATTAACATCAGCGGGAAACTTATTGCGCAAGTTTTCAACATTAATGTAAGTAACTTTTACAATATTTTTTTCATCATCTAAGGTTAAGGGCAATGTATTAGGAAAATAATTTGAATATTCGTTTTGTAAATCACGATTAACACTATCAAAAACGTTTTTAAAACTATTAATAAAATAAGCAGCTAATGTATTATCTTCAGGATTCTTTAATCGCAATTGGTAAGGTTCAGTATCATCTTTATTTACTTTCGAATAGATTTTTCCTAAATTATTTTGCCCACTATCAATATAAGGAATCTTTGTGATTTTTTCTTTCATTTTTGTCTCTGCTTTTGCTTGAATTTCATTAAAGACTTGAATATCTTTTGCGGTAAGACTTTCAGTGCTAAGTGGTTTTTTACTATGACAAGCAACAACATTGGGAACAACGGTTCCAGTTAATGTGATTGTTCCCAAAATACTTAATAATTTCTTCATTGTTTTTCTCCTTTTTATTATTTCATATTAAAAAATTATTGGCAGGGCAATAGTAATTTAATTAGTATTTTGTAATATTTATTTTTTTGGGTTTAAGTTAATGGTGGTGCATGTCCTTTTTTAAATTGACTAATATATTTCGAATTACGAAAATTAGTAAATAATAGTCCTTCTTGGAATTTTAAAAGTTTTGAAAGGAAGATATTTAAAATAATTATTAATGTTAATTGTTTTTTATTAATTAAAGTTTTAGAATAAAAGATTTTAATTTGAGCGGCACTTTTTTTAAGATATTTAAAAAGTTCAATTCTAGTTTTAAGACAATAAATAAAAAGAAACAAAATAACAGATGAATAATACAAATGATTATCAATTGCCAAATCAGTTTCTATCATGGTTGCATTATAAGCAAAATAGATAGTTACCAAAATAAAGTATAAAGTTAAATAACTGGTAAAGAATTTGTTTTTCATTTGTTTGTTCCTTTTTATTTATGTTAGTTATATTTATAACAATTATTTTTAAAAACAAGTGGATAGTTTTATTGGTTAATATTCTTTTATTTTTTGTGGTTTTTCGTCAAAATTAACTTTAAAATTAAAATATTAGGTGAAAATTTTATTATGCTAGCAAAAACAGTAGAACAAAAATAAGAAAACCATAAAAAGTACAATATATAAATTTTTACTTTATATAAACTTGCATTTATTATGACCATTTACAGTATATGACTTTTTATAATCATTTGCAAAAAAAAAAAAAAAAAAGGTAAAATAAAAGTACCTCAAAGGCACATAACTGATTAAAAAAATAACTATTAAAAATTTTTGGTTTAGTTGTTAATAATTTAGATATTAACTGTCTTTATCAAAAAAGTTTTTCAACTTAATTGAGGTAAACTAGGGTATTTGTTGTTTTTTAATAACAAAGCATATTTTTAATTATAAAACTTTAACATATTAGGAGGAGAAAAATGAAGAGAATTTTAACTCTTTTAGGAGCAATATCACTTGTGGGATCAAGTACTGTTTCAGTTGTTGCTTGTAATCGTTATTATCCTGTTGGAGAAAAAGTGTCAGTTGATGACATTAAAAAAGAATTAGAAGAATATACTGATACACCATTTTTTGCTTCTTCATCACAAATAACAAATGATAAATTAGCATCAGAATTAGCTAGTCGAATGACATTAGGAAGTTATGAATTAGTTGTTAAAAATGATACAACATTTTTGCAACCAAACATTACTGATGATAATGTTTTACAAGCAGAAACATTAAAGGATTTTAAACAACAACTAGCATCAACCGTAGTACAAGGCGAATTAGTTGTCAATAACGGAACTGCCGTTGTTAGTTTAAAAAAAGATGATAATGAATTATTTAGTGTTAAAATTAAGTGATCATCAAATGAATTGCTATTTTTAGCAAACACAATTAATAAGATTAATAAGGTGGGGGAGACAACCCAAAATATTAAATTTCCGTTGCCATCACTTATCCCAGGAATAAATCTTACCCTTGCTGATTTATATAGTTTTCTGGAGATAATTGACTTACCAGAAAAATTAATCAATAGTATTGATTTAACTCAAATCAGTAGTGGTCCAAATTTTGTTATTAAGTTTAATCACCTATTACAAAACATTAGTAGGAATTTAGCAAGTAAAGGTATTGGTGGTGATTTCTTAACAAAAAAAATAGCTCTTAATATTAAATTAGATGAAAAACTTTATCTTAAGGGGTACAACAATAGTAAAAAAGAAGAAGGGACAATTAGTGATTTATTACATAACATTGCCCCAGATTTTATTGCGTTATTGCAATGATACCTTAACGAAGGTCAGCAAAAGATTAAAGAAACACATAATACCGTTTTACCATTAATCCAATATTTATTATCACCAGTTAATTCAGATTTAAAAGAAAATATTAAAACTGAATTTGGTGAAAAAGAGTGATTTTATAAAAATACCACAACTAATTTTGATAGTTTAATTTTTCATTTGTTAGCAGGTTATAAAGGTAAACCAACTACAGATGATAGTCGTTATATTATTAAAATTGTTGGGAAATATGATACTAAATCAATATTCGGTGAGATAAACATTAATTTGGAATTTAATCAAAAATTCATTGGTGACCAACAGTACATAATGATATTTAAGTACGTTGCAATGGAATTAAAACCAACCTTGTTAATTGCAAGTATGTTAAATATTTTTAGCAAAAACAGTGGGCAAGGGATTGATGCTGTTGGAGAAAGCATTTTGCAATCAAAAACATGGTTAGGATTGAGTAGTTTTATCCAGGGTCTGATTCCAAATCTTAATGTTTTTTAGGGCCAAGTATTATGCAATTTGCTAGCAAATATATTTTACAAAACCTAGGTTTAAGTAATAGTGAAATAGACCACAATAATGTTACAATGATTGCTGGAACAGTTAAGTTACAACTTAAAAATAAAAATGATCAATGAGAAGATTTTAAAACAATAACAATGTTTAAAGAAGTTGACAAGACAGATAAGGATGGTAAACCAGTTACTGATAAGGAAGGTAACCCAGTGAAGGTGAAGGTTGGTCCTGATTTAAATCAAATTTTAAATGCAACTGATATAAAATTTAGTTTTATGAATGTTAAATTTAAAGTTACATTAAAAAATAATGATAAGTTTATTTATGAACCAAATAGTAACATAAATTTTGATTTATGATTATCAGATGATATAAATTAAATATTGAAAAAAGTATTTTACATTTATATTTTTTACCGAATTAGATGTACTTTGTAGTAATATAAATTACACTTTGATCTGAATGAATTATTAGTTTTTTCAGATCTTTTTTATTTGGAATTGTTGCTATTCTTTTTAATAAAGTGCTTATTAATCCTGAAGTTGTTATTGAATTTGAGATTGTATAAGCAAGTATTTTTTTAATGTTAAATCAATGAATTAAATTAGATTTTTTAATATGACTATGTTTAATGATAGTGACATCAGTAGTTCCTATTAAATTTGGTTTCATTTGGTTAAATTTATGTTTTAGTAAGTTCTTTTTGCTTATTTGATTTGATAATTTTTTAATGACAGAAACTTGTCTTACTTATTAGGGATAAATTTATGCTAGAATTCAATTTTTTTCTTAAAGATAGGATGAAATAATTGGAACCAAGACTAATTTTATTTTGCTTATTTTTTTAAAACAATTTATAATATATTAGGAATAAAAAAGAAAAAGAGAGGAATGTTATAATGGCATTACAATATAAGCGTGTTTTATTAAAATTGTCTGGTGAAGCATTAGGAAATCCTGATGACTTGTATGACTCAAAGAGAATTCATGACATTGCTAGACAAATTGTTAAATTACAAAAAGAAGGACTTCAAATTGCAATTGTTGTTGGTGGTGGCAATATTTGACGTGGTAATCGTGCTGATAGTATTAATATGAATCCGATTAGTGCAGATTATATGGGAATGTTAGCAACGGTTATGAATGCATTAGCATTAGAAGCAGTTTTAAAAAATGAAGGAAGTGAAAATGTTGTTGTAACTTCAAAAATTCAAGTTCCAGAAGTAGCATCACCATATTTATTTAAGAAAGCAAAGGCTGCTTTAGAAAAAGGGGCAATTGTTATTATGGCTGGTGGAACGGGCCAACCAAAATTTACAACTGATACTGCCGCAACGATTCGGGCAATTGAAATTGATGCGGATGTGATGTTAATGGCCAAGAATGGTGTTGATGGAATTTATGACAAAGATCCACACGAAAACTCTGATGCAATTCGATTTGATAATATTAGTTTAAATGAATTACAAGAAAAGCAATTAAAAGTGATGGATTTAACAGCATCAAGTTTAGCAATGGAAGATAATGTTAAAATTGTTGTTTTTGACATTAATGAACCAGATAATATTTATAAGGCAGCACATGGGAACGCTCGTTCAACAGTCGTTACAGGAGGAAAAAAATAAATGTCACAAGAAATTATTAACCAAACAAAAGATAAGATGACAAAAGTCTTAGGGTCATTTGAAAATGAATTAGTAAAGATTCGTACTGGTCGAGCTAATCCAAATATGCTGGCACATATTATGATTGATTATTATGGAACATTAACGCCAATTCAACAATTAGCTAATATTATGGTTCCTGAGGCGCGCCAATTAGTAATTAAACCTTATGATCGGGGAACAATTAGTTTAATTGTTACAGCAATTAATAAATCAGATTTAGGATTATCACCAAATTCAGAAGCAGATTTAATTCGTTTAAATATTCCTCCTTTAACAGAAGAACGTCGTAAAATGTTAGTAAAAGATATGTGAAAAGAAGTTGAACATTTTAAAATTGCAATTCGCAATGAACGTCGTGATAGTAATGAACAAATTAAAAAAGATGCTAATTTAACTGATGATGATAAAAAATACTACGAAGGAGAAATTCAAAAATTAACAGATAGTTTTATTAAAAAACTTGATGAAAAAGGAGCATTAAAAGAAAAAGAACTAATGGAAGTATAAACTTTCATTTTTTATTATGCCCGATATAATAAATAATAAGTAAGACAAGAAAGAAGGAACAAGGGATATGAATGTACCGCAACATATTGCTATTATTTTAGATGGTAATGGTCGTTGAGCAACAAAGCAAGGTTTAAAGCGAACCGCTGGGCATGAAGAAGGCGCAAAACGAATTAAAGAAGTTGCCTTAAAAGCAAATGCATTAGGCGTTAAATATTTAACCCTTTATTGTTTTTCAACTGAAAATTGAAAGCGTAGTAAAAGTGAAGTTGCTTATTTAATGGCAATGCCAGAGCGATTGCTGAATCATAAACAAGTAAATAATTTTAAAAATGAGAATATTGTGTTAAATCATATTGGTCGGACAACAAAAATGCCAGCAAAAACATTAGCTGCAATTAACGAAGCTATTAGGCAGACGAAGGACAATAGTGGCTTGGTACTAACTTTTGCCTTTGATTATGGGGCAATTGAAGAATTGCTTACTGCTATTAATGAAATGTTAACAGCTCAGTTATCTGTAGTTGATGAAAAAACTTTGTTTAATTATTTATATACCAAAAATTTACCACCCGTTGATTTAATGATTCGTTGTGGTGGTGAACAACGCTTAAGTAATTTTTTGTTGTTACAAAATTGTTATGCTGAATTATATTTTACAAATATATTTTGACCAGAATTTGATGAAAATGCTTTGTGAACAGCAATATTAGATTATAATAATAGAAATAGAAGATTTGGAGGGGTTAAAAGTGATGAATAATAAGCAAGATAATGTCCTTGTTGATGAAACAAATGCACCATCAGACACAAAAGGTAATAATATTACCGAAACAAATAAAATTGAACAAAAAAAAGGAATGTTTCAAAAAAAATATGTTGCTCGCCATATTACCTTTTATGTTTTATTAATTTTTTTAGGGTTATATCTCTTTACTGGTGCAATTGCCACAGAATGACATGATAAAGTTACTCATATTGAAATTGCGAATTATGTTTTTATTGGTATTAATGCCGTGATTTTAGGATTAGTTAATTATGAAATTCTACGGTTAGTGGGTGGAACAAAGTGACCAATTTATACCCAAGTTATTACTTATTTATTAATGCTTTTCTTATTTTTGTTTCCCGCTGAATCTGTTGCAGACAATTATGGTGGCATTGGGGCCATTAATTATCCGTTTTATACGTTATTAAATTGAAATTGATTAAAACCATGAATTATTTTTGTTATTTATTTATGTGCAATTTTAGTATATTATTGTTTAACTTTTAGTTCAAAAGAAATTACATTTGGAAAGATGACTTTAGTATTAATTTTTACGTTATACTTAATTTTTGCTTTAAAAGCAATGAATAAATTTATGTTAAATCCTGATTATGGTTGAAGCAGTGTTGTTTGATTAGCATTAATTATCATTTTAACTGATACTTTTGCTTTTGTTGGGGGAGTTAGTTACGGAAAACACAAATTAGCGCCAAATGTTTCACCAAACAAAACGTGAGAAGGAGCTTTGACAGGAACAATTATGGCGGCGGGAATTGCTATTGCGTATGCTGTTTTAATGTTTAATTTTGGGGATGAAAAAAACTGGGTTTTTAATTTCTTTTCAAATGATAATGATAAAAATGTCATGCGTTATGTTATTTATGTTTTGTTAGCTTTTGTGTTGAGTATTTTATCACAATTAGGTGATTTATCATTTTCTTGAATTAAACGTCGTTATGATATTAAAGATTTTAGTAATTTATTACCTGGCCATGGTGGTATTTTAGATCGTTTGGATTCATTTTCGTTAGTCTTTTTTGTAATGTTTATTATTTCGAATGTGGCATTACAGCGTTAATTGTTAATGCGCGAACTTATTATTTTTGGGGTTTCCGGATCTATTGGTCAACAAGCCTTACAAATTGTAAAAACTAATCCAAATGATTTTATCCTAAGGGCCGTTAGTGTTTATCACAATGTGGTGATTCTTGAGAAAATATTACAGACACACCCAACAATTAAGATGGTTCATGTTGCGAATGCTAATCAGCAAGCAACATTAGCTGCTAAATATCCAGCAATTACTTTTGTGACAGGTGAAGATGGTTTTGACCAAATTTTAGCAACTTTTCAAACAGCATTCGTTCTGAATGCTATAGGAGGATTTGCTGGGTTATATCCAACTTTACAGACTTTGCAAGGACATCAGCGGACTTTATTATTGGCAAATAAAGAATCATTAGTATTGGCAGGAGATTTAATTAATCAGTTGCTAGTAGCACACCAAAACCAGTTGTTCCCAATTGATTCTGAACATTGTGCTATTTTTCAATGCTTAGAACAAAATAATGCTGTACAAGAGATTATTTTAACTGCTTCGGGAGGAATGTTTGCTAACAAAACACTAACTGAATTAACAACAATTGATGAAAGTCAAGCTTTGTCTCATCCAAATTGACAAATGGGTCAAAATATTACGATTGATTCTTCCACAATGGTTAATAAAGCCTTTGAAATTATTGAGGCATATCATTTATTTAAGACAAAAAACATTACTGTTGTGTTGCATCCGCAATCAATTTTACACTCAGCAGTGCAATATGAAGATTATTCAATCATAGCACAATTATCACAGCCAACAATGTTGCAAGTTTTGAATTATTTTTTCTATTATCCACTTCGGAAAAAAAATCCTTTATTAAAACCGTTGGATTTTAGTGATTTAATGACTTTAACATTTCAAAAGGCAGATTTACTACGGTGAAAAGCATTACAATTAGCATATCGTTGTTTAAATGAAAACAATGCTTTAGCTGTTGCTTTTCATGTTGCCAATGAACAGTTGCGTTTGCTATTTTTAGCCGGAAAAATTAAGTTTTATCAAATTGTTGATTACATTGAATTTTTTATGGATAAAATTAAACCACAAAAACTATCTAATTATCAGCAAATAAAACAATTAAATGATACTATTAAAAGAGAAATTATTAATTATTTTTCCGAAAAATAATGGTACGAAAAAATATGGTTAGGAGTTAGTTAATAAATGTCAGCGGGAATGATAGTTTTAGGATTTGTAATTGGAATTATAATTTTATTAATGCTAGTTACAATTCATGAATTTGCCCATTTTGTTATTGCAAAATTGTCGGGAGCATATGTTTATGAGTTTGCAATTGGTTTTGGGCCAAAGATTTTTTCTTGAGGAAAAAAAGAAACGCGTTATTCAATTCGAATTTTTCCTTTTGGTGGTTATGTTTATATTGCTAGTGAATTGGTTGACCCCCCAAAAGGGCGCGAAGAAGAGGAAGTACCAAAAGAACGAAAAATGGAAAACATTGCCAAATGAAAACGGTTAATTTTTATTGTGGCAGGAGCTTTAATGAATTTTTTTATTGCTGTTTTTATTTTTACAACAACCTTTGCTGCTTTAAATGCTAAACCATCTGATATGACATATTGAGGGGCCAAATATGATGTTGGTGGTGCCGCATATAATGCCTTGATGACAAGTAAAATTCCAATTGGCCAAGATATTGTTATTTTAAATTATTGGTTAGGTCCGAACCAAACAGCTGTTAAAGCAGCACAAAACTTTTATCGCGATCACAATTCTGATGATCCGAACAATGCTGCTAATAAGATTTTAGCGAGTCATATTGGTACTATTCATAATATTCCAAATTATCAAACAACTGTTTATAATTTTATTAATAATTTAAAAAAACAATATGATCAAAGTGACCCCCAACACCGTGTTAATTTTATTACATTAGATTTTGTCCGGGTTAATAATAAAAAAGAAGTAACAACTGCCCCAAATGATCGTTTATTTCAAACAGAACCAGTTGAATTAAAAATAACTGGTAATACTTATACGGTTGGGATTCGAGCGCCTGATCGTCAGTTTGTTTCAACAGCCCAAGCTTATGGTTATGGTTGACGAGAAACTTTTACAGAATCAGTGACAATTTTAAAATCATTTGGATTATTATTTACTGGTCAATGGGGACAATTATCAGGACCAGTTGGAATTGCTAAAACAGTTTCATCAATATTAACAGAAGGGCCAGCATTATTTTTTATGTATGTTGCAATGTTATCAGCAAACTTATTTGTTTTAAACTTAATTCCCATTCCCCCTTTAGATGGATACAAATTCTTAGAAACATTAATTGAAGGAATTGTTGGCGGTGGGAAACGTTTGAAAGGACGTTTTCAAATTTGAAAACATCGTCATAATCCAACCGAACAAAAGTTATTACTAGAAAAATATCAAACAAAAGAACAAAATTGACAGCTCCCGCATAAAGCAAAAATCATTATTAATGTTACGGGGGCAGTGCTCTTTATTTTATTATTTATTGGAATAACAATTAAAGATGTCTTTTTTTAAAAGCGAAGGATAGATGAGGGATGACAAATGGATCAACAATTGACAAAACTATTTACAGTTAACAACTTAGAATTTACGGATAATTATTTTGCTGATGCAAAAATTGTTAAAAGTGAGTACAGTACAAGTGAATCGTTTTTTCGTGTTATTATTGAAATTAATGATTTCTTACCAACTGATGTCTTATTAAAATTAGAAACAACTTTATTAAAAAATTCAACGTTACCAACAAAAGTTTCATTTCAGGTAAGAAATAAAACTTATCAATTGGAAACTATTTTTACTTATTTAGAATACATTCGTTTTAATAAATCAGAATTAAAAAATAGTTTTTTTAGTAAATTACCACCATCACGTTTTTCTTTGGCCGATAACGTGTTAAAGATTATTGTTCATTCGGATAGTGAAAAAAAACTTGTTAGTGAACATTGTCATTATTATGAAAACAAATTACGTCGTTATGGTTTTAATAATTTACGTTTAGATTTAATCGTTGATTTACAAGAAAATAATATTTTAGAAATTAATGAACAAGAATTAATAAAATATCAGGAAAATCAACAAAAAAATGAAAGTTTAACCTTAAAGCCTGCAATTTCAACAACTCAACCTCGGAATGGAACTAGTAATTATATAAAAGGCAAAATGGGGGAAGTCAGTTATGAACGCCTTATTGATATTGATCAAGATGCCCCTAATGTAACAATTTATGGCAAAATTGTTAATAAGGACCGGCAATTAATTTCAACAAAAAAATTTATTTATACAATTACGGTAACTGACTATAGTGATACTATTGCTGGTAAATTTTTTACGCGCACTGAACAAGCAGATGATTTTTTTGAAGGATTAAAAGTCGATGAATGAGTTAGCATTTTTGGTGACATTCGCTACGATACTTATGCTAATGAACAAATGCTTTTTATTAAAAAAATTGCACGATTAGACCGCGAAGACTTATATCGAGAAGACAATGCTCTTGAAAAACGAGTGGAATTACATTTGCATACGAAAATGAGTGCAATGGATGGTGTTGTTGATATTCCAGCTCTTTTTAAAACATTGAAACATTGAAATCATTCGGCAATTGCTTTTACTGATCACTTGAATGTGCAAGCTTATCCTGAAATTTATAATATTAATATGAAATATCCAGACATCAAAGTTATTTATGGGGTGGAAGCGGATATGCTTGATGACAAAGTTTGGTATGTTAAAAATCCCCATCATCATGATTTACGAACAGCCAAATATGTTATTTTTGACTTAGAAACAACTGGTTTGAGTAGTAGTTATGATGAAATTATTGAGTTTGGAGCAGTTATTATGGATGGGATTAGTGGCGAACGAAAAATTATTAACCATTTATTTAAGCCAACAATTAAGTTATCTTCTTTTACAACAGAGTTAACAGGGATTACTGATGAATTATTAGCTGATAAACCAACTTTTATTGAATCAATTGACCAAATTTTAGAGTATTTTAAAGATGCGATTTTAATTGCCCATAATGCCGAATTTGACTTAGGTTTTATTCAATCATGGTTAGAAAAAGCAGGGCGTTCTAAAATTAATAACACTGTTATTGATACTTTGCAACTGTCAAGGATTTTAGAACCAAATTTAAAGAACTATCGTTTAGGAACAATTGCTCGTTGTTATAATGTTATTTATAATGAAGAAGTAGCCCACCGTGGGGACTATGATGCGATTGTCTTGACTGATGTTTATGAGCACCAACTACGAAAAATGATTAATGTTTATGGTGTGGAATTTGATGATGATATTGACCAAATTCATGATCCTGCAGTTTATAAAAAGTTACGACCAAAACATATGACAATTCTTGCTAAAAATCAACAGGGATTATTAGATTTATTTAAATTAATTACTGCGGCACATACGACATATTTTTATTCATCCCCAAAATTATTACGTAGTGTAATTAACGAACATCGTGCTAATTTATTAATTGGATCATCGTGTGTCAATGGTGATGTTTTTGAAGTTGCTCGGAATAAAGATCTTAGCGAGTTAACAGAAGTTATTAGTTTTTATGATTATATTGAAATTCAACCACCAAGTGTTTATAAACATTTGGTTCAAATGGGTGATTTAACAGAAGAACGTTTATTAACAGTGATTAAAGATATTATTTATACCGCCAAAAAATTAAATAAATTAGTTGTGGCAACAGGTGATGTTCATTATCTTAATCCGGAAGATAAGATTTTTCGTGAGGTTTATATTAATGCAAAAGGAATTGGGGGGAGACCACATCCCTTGTATGATTATAAACAACGAGTTACTGATTACCCTGATCAATTTTTACGAACAACAACCGAAATGTTAAATGAGTTTAAATTTTTAAATGATGAAACATTAATTCAAGAAATTGTTGTTACAAATGCAAATATTATTGCAAATCAAGTTGAGAAAGTTGAAATTATTAAAGACAAATTATATACGCCAAAAATTGATGGTAGCAATGAACTTTTAAAGGAATTGTGTTATCAAAATGCTTATAAAATTTATGGTAATCCATTACCAGAAATTGTAGCAAAGCGATTAGAACGTGAATTGAATGCAATTATTAAACATGGCTTTGCTGTTATTTATTGAATTGCTCATAAATTAGTTGATAAATCATTACAAGATGGTTATTTAGTTGGTTCACGGGGAAGTGTTGGAAGTAGTTTTGTTGCAACAATGAGTAATATTACGGAAGTTAATCCGTTACAGCCACATTATTTATGTCCAAATTGTACTTATAGTGAGTTTATTGTTGATGGATCTGTGAAGTGTGGTTATGATTTACCAGCTCGTAATTGTCCAAAGTGTCAGCAGCCATTAAAAGGAGAAGGACATGATATTCCGTTTGAAACATTCTTAGGATTTGAAGCGGATAAAGTTCCTGATATTGACTTAAACTTTTCTGGTGAGTATCAACCAATTGCACATGATTTTACAAAGGAAATGTTTGGTGAACGAAACGTGTATCGTGCTGGAACAATTTCTACTGTGGCAGAAAAAACGGCCTATGGATATGTTAAGGGCTATTTTGAAAATAAAAATATGTTACATTTAAAACGCCGAGCAGAATTAGAACGAATTGCAAAAGGGTGTGAAGGTGTTAAACGAACAACTGGTCAACATCCGGGGGGGATTGTTGTTATTCCAAAGGAATATCAAGTTGAGGAATTTACTCCGGTTAATTTTCCCGCTGATGATATTAAGTCAAATTGATTAACAACACATTTTGATTTTCATGCGATTCATGATAATGTTTTAAAACTAGATATTTTAGGACATGTTGATCCAACAGCCTTACGAATGTTAGAAGATTTAACTGGGATTGATCCAAAAACCATTCCAACCAATGACGAAGCAGTGTTGAGTCTTTTTCGTAGTTTAGATGTTTTAAAAATTAAACCAGAAGATATTAATGGTGAAAAAACTGGAGCAATTGGAATTCCAGAGTTTGGGACCTTTTTTGTTCGCAAAATGTTATTAGATACTAAACCAACTTCTTTTGCCGATTTAGTGCAAATTTCAGGGTTATCGCATGGAACCGATGTCTGAATTGGAAATGCTCAAGATCTAATTCGTAACCAAAATATTCGAATTTCAGAAGTTATTGGGTGTCGTGATGATATTATGGTTAATTTAATTTATAAAGGATTACCAGCACAAAGTGCTTTTAAAATTATGGAAGATGTACGAAAGGGAAAAGGGCTAACAGCCGAACACGAGCAATTAATGCGGAAAAATAATGTTGAACAATGATACATTGAGTCATGTAATAAGATTAAATATATGTTCCCTAAAGCACATGCAACAGCATATGTCTTGATGGCGTGACGAGTGGCTTGGTTTAAAATAAATTATCCAGTTGAATATTATGCAACATTCTTTTCAACTAGAACTGATGTTTTTGACATTAAAACAATCTTAAAGGGAGCTGAAACAATTAAGCAAGTTTTACGCGATATTCAAGTTCGTCTTGATAATAAAGACTTTAATGCGCCAAATAAGCCATCACAAAAAGAAAAAGATTTAATTCCGGTTTATGAAATTGCCCTTGAAATGTATGCACGGGGGATTAAAATGAATAATATTGATTTAAAAACAAGTATGAATAAAAATTTTACTGTTGTTGAAAATGATAATCATGAAAAAATAATTTTACCACCTTTTTCTGCTATTGATGGTTTGGGAGGGGCAGTTGGAGACAGTATCATTAATGCACGGAATGAGAAACCATTCTTATCAATTGCTGATTTACAAAAACGAACAAATATTACAAAAGCTCATTTAGAATCGTTTGAAGAACTTGGCATTTTAAAAGACTTATCACTAGATGATCAAATTGCATTTGAGTTTTAAAATAATAATTTTTTGAATGATTTTCCTTTATAATTAAGTTAACTACGAGGTGATAAAAATGACAATTAAATCAGGGTTTGTGGCAATTGTTGGCCGTCCAAATGTGGGGAAGTCAACATTATTAAATACAATTTTAAATAATAAAGTCGCAATTGTGACAGCAAAAGCACAAACAACGCGAAATCGGATTCAAGGAATTTATAATGACAAGGAAGCACAGATTGTTTTTATGGATACGCCAGGAATTCATAAAGCGCATCATGAAATGGGCAAATTTATGAACAAAGTTGCTTTGTCAACAACAAAAGCAGCAGATGTTATTTTATTTTTAGCACCCGTAAATGAACACATTGGGGATAATGATCGCTATATTATTAAAGCGTTACAAGAGCGAGGGGTTCCGATTATTTTAGTTGTTACTAAAATTGATTTAGTGTCAAAAGGAGATTTAATGGTTAAAATTGCTGAATGAGAAAAAGTGCATGATTTTACAGCTGTTATTCCAATTTCAGCATTAAAGCATGAAAATGTTCTTAATTTATTAGCACTATTAAAAGATCATTTGACAGAAGGCCCACAATATTATCCCGATGATATGTTAACTGATCAGCCAGAAAAGTTTTTAATTCGTGAAATTATTCGCGAAAAGATTTTGCTTTTAACAGAAGATGAAATTCCCCATAGTGTCGCAATTTTAATTGACAAGGTTGAAGAACAACCAACATTGTTAAAAATTATGGCATCAATTTGTGTTGAACGTGATTCGCAAAAAGGGATTGTGATTGGTAAAAATGGGCGGTTAATTAAAGAAATTGGAACACAAGCTCGTTTGGAATTAGAACAAATTTTGGGAACAAAAATATTTTTAGAATTATTTGTTAAAGTAGTTGAAAAATGACGTGATAAACCATCAATGATTGCTCGTTTAGGATATAACAAAGAAAGTTACTAAGCAATAATGACAACGAAAGTTACTGGCATTGTTATTAACAAACAAAGTTATGAAGATGACAGTGAAATTATAACGGTGTTTACCAAAGAATTAGGAAAATTAGGATTTGTTGCGCCGGGAGTTCGGAAAATTACTTCAAAAAATCAATATGCGGTACAATTATTAGCAACTAGTGAATTTGAAATATTTTTATCTTATCAGGCAAATAAACTAAGTAAATTAAAAACAGGAAATTTAGTAGTAACACGAATTAAATTAACGCAAAATTATGATGATTACTTACTAGCAACACTACTTTGTGAAATTACTGAACAAGCGGTTGAAGAACGCTTTGCTGATTTAAAATTATATGATTTACTAACAACAGCATTAGATAATTTAGTTGCTTGAGAAGATAATTTAAGTGTGGTCATTGTTTTTATGTTGCAAAGTTTGCGATGGTACGGATTACAATGAAATCTAACAATGTGTAAACGTTGTGGTGGCAAAACTAATATTAAAACAATTAGTTTTATTGAAGAAGGATATATTTGTAAAAACTGTTATTTACCAACAGATTATCTTTTTTCAATTGAATTAGTTAAAATTTTTAGTACTACCCCATTAGATAATTTTTACTTTCATAACAAAATCAATATAAAGGAAATGATTATATTATTTAAAATGTTATGTGAGTATTATTTAACAAAGGTTGGGATTTTTTCTTATAGTATTTATGAAATGCAGAAAAAATCAATCTATTTTAAATAATAACATAGTATAATTAAGGTTAGAGAAATAAGAAGGAGTTATATTTAATGCAATATACATTAGAAGAAGTTGTTAATCATTTGAAATCACAAGGTTTTGTTTTTCAAGGTAGTGAAATTTATGGTGGATTAGCAAATAGCTGAGATTTTGGTCCATTAGGTGTTGAATTAGAACGAAATTTAAAAAATTTATGATGACAACATTTTATTACAAAGTCAAAGTATAATGTTGGTCTTGATAGTGCAATTTTAATGAATAATAGTGTGTGAAAGGCTTCAGGACATTTAGGGAATTTTGCTGATCCATTATTAGATTGCAAAAAATGTAAAACCCGTATGCGTGCAGATAAATTAATTGAAGATAATTATCCGGAGCTTAATTGTGGAGGATGAAGTAATGAACAATTAAAAGCTTTTATTGAGGAAAAAAACTTGTTATGTCCAAATTGTGGGGCGCATGATTTTACTGATATTCGTCAGTTTGAATTAATGTTTAGAACAAATCAAGGGGTAATTGAAGATGAAAAATCAATGATCTACTTACGTCCAGAAACAGCCCAAGGTATTTTTGTTAATTTTAAAAACGTCCAACGCTCATTACGCAAAAAATTGCCGTTTGGAATTGGCCAAATTGGAAAGTCATTTCGGAATGAAATCACACCAGGAAATTTTATTTTTCGAACACGTGAATTTGAACAAATGGAGTTAGAATTTTTTTATGATCCAAATGATCAAACAGATTGATTTGAATATTGAGTTAAAGAAGTTACTAAGTTCTTAAATTTAATTAATTTAAATCCGAAAAATTATTTTTTCCGCCACCATGATGCGAGTGAATTAGCACACTATGCTAAACGAACAATTGATGTTGAATATAAGTTTCCGTTTGGAACAGGAGAATTATGAGGAATTGCTGATCGTGGTGATTTTGATTTGCATCAACACAGCATATTGAGTAAACAAGATTTAACTTATTTAAATCCCGAAACAAACAAAAAAATTTTACCGTATGTAATTGAACCATCAGTTGGTGTTGGTCGTTTATTGTTAGCAATATTATATGATGCTTATCATGTTGAACTAGTTGGAGATAATGATTCACGGATTGTTTTAAAACTAAGTCCGTTATTAGCACCATATCAAATTGCTGTTATTCCGTTAAGTAAACAATTAAACGAAACTGCTTATCAATTATATGAAAAATTATTAAGTCAGTTCCAATGTACTTATGATGAAACAGGAAACATTGGGAAACGTTATCGTCGGCAAGATGCAATTGGAACACCATTTTGTGTGACCTTTGACTTTGAATCATTAGAGGATCAAAAAGTTACTGTTCGTAATCGTGATACAATGGAACAAAAACGAATTGCAATTGCTGATTTAGAAGATTATCTTAATGTGCTATTAAAGTAATTATAAAAGGAGGAGGAAGGTATGGCATTAATTAGTAATGAAAAGATTGATTTAATTCGGTCAAAAGTAAATATTGTTACAGTAATGTCAGAGTATTTATCGTTGGAGAAACGCGGGCGAAATTATTGAGCTGTTTGTCCTTTTCATCAAGACTCACATCCTTCAATGAGTATTTCACCAGAAAAGCAAATTTATCGTTGTTTTGCTTGTTCGGCTGGTGGTAATGTTTTTACTTTTTTACAAGAATATGAAAATATTAGTTTTATTGAGGCGTTAAAAAAAGTTGCCCTAATGGCTAATATTTCTCTTGATGAGTTAGCCGCCTATCAAGAAAAAGAAAAATATGATGAAATTGATAAATTAATTTTTGAAATTAATCTTTTAGCGGAAGCCTATTTTAGTAATAATTTAGCAACAAAAAAAGCGCATGTTGCAAAAGAATACTTAATAACAAGAAAAATTGCCCAAGCAGAAATTGACTTATTTAACATTGGTTATGCTGAAAGTGGTTTTGATCATTTATATCGTTTTTTAATTAAAAAAGGATATTCCATTAATGATATTCAACAAACAGGATTAATTACTATTAAAAATGGTAATATTTATGATTATTTTAATAACCGTGTAATGTTTCCAATTAAAAACGAGGACAATCATATTATTGGTTTTTCTGGTCGTGTGATTGGCGAAGATGATAAAGTTGCTAAATACTTAAACACACCTGAAACAAAAGTTTTTAAAAAAGAACAACTAATGTATAATATTCAGCGAGCAAAGCCCTACATTCGACAACAAAATAATTTAATTTTGTTAGAAGGATATATGGATGTTATTAGTTTAGATAAATTAGATATTAAAAATACTGTTGCTTTAATGGGAACTAACTTAAGTGATTATCATGTTAAGGAAATTAAGAAGTTAACAGGGGAATGTTTAGTCTTTTTAGATGGTGATCAAGCCGGAATTAATGCGAGTTTAAAAGTTGCTGGAAAATTATTAGCTAATAATTTAAAAGTTAAAATTGTTTTAAATGAAACTCAACAGGACCCTGATGAATTAGTTAATAAAGGACAAGGGGAATTAATTCATACAATGTTATCCCATGCAATGCATCCAATTAATTTTGCCGTTGAGTATTTTAAAAATAAATTTAATTTAGAAGCAGCAAATGAGTTAGCAGAGTTTATTAATATTGTTGGAACGTTAATTAAAGCAAGCCCCAATCCATTAGAACAAGAATTAGCAATTAATAATTTGGTAAAAATCACTGGCATTTCAAATGAAACAATTCAAGCTCGAATTAATCAAATTAAAGCGTATCATAAACCTTTAGCGAGTGTTCCGACCTCAGAACTAGTTGCGCCAGTTTTTAAACCCAAATTAGCATCAACAATAAAAAAACCAACAGGGGTAATTGTAAAAAGCCCTGATGTTGTTAAAAAACCAAAATATAAGATTAAGAGTTTAAAACGTTATATATTAGCTGAACAAAAAATGCTGTTACAATTGCTTGGTTCTCGCAAAGCGGCTGATTTTTACCAAACAAAAATCACATATTTGAATTTTAATGGTTATCGACTACTAGCAAATGATATAATTATGTATTATAATAGACATTTAGGGGCAGAAAATGTTAATATTAATATGTTGTGCGATGAAATAAATGATCCGGATTTAAAGAAAATGTTAATGGATATTATTGATAAATCAACGATTAAAACTAAATATAATAGGAAAGAATTAGAAGACTATGCGCTGCTAATTGATGATTTTGCTAACGAAAAAGAAATTGCAATGCTATGGAATAAATTAGAAAAGGCAAATAATTTAATTGAACAACAAACCATTTCGATGGAAATTGATAAGATGAACCAACGATTAAAATTTAAAAAGGGGTAGAGAAAATGGGATTATCAAAAAAAGACATTCGAGAAATGAAAACTTTTGATGAATTTAAGGATTATATTAACAAATTTTTAGAAGAGAATAACAATGAGATTGAACAAGAAAAATTAATTACTTTAATTAATGATCATTTTGAAATTGATGATAATGATGTTGACGAGTATTTTGAAGAACTAGTTGCAAATGGCGTTGAATTTAGTGATGTTAACTTAGAAGAACCCGAAGAAGTTGAAGAAGTAGTTAAACCAGGAAAAAAACAAAGTGAAGATAAGTTACGTTACAAAGTTGGCGGTATTTCAAACGAAACTAAAATTCAAGATATTATTAAAGCGTACTTTAATGTTTTAGGAACAAGTAAAATTCTAACGCGTGAAGAAGAAATTAAATATGCAAAAATGTTAGAATCATCAGATCCCGAAGAAAAACGATATGGGCGCGAAAAATTAATTACATCAAACTTAAAATTAGTGGTATCAGTTGCTCGTAAGCATTTAAACCGGGGATTGGATTTTTCAGATTTAATTGAAGAAGGAAATATTGGCTTAATGAAAGCAGTTGACAAGTTTGATTATACTCGTGGCTTTAAGTTTTCAACATATGCAACATGATGAATTCGTCAAGCTATTACGCGGGCAATTGCTGATCAAGCGCGTACAATTCGAATTCCAGTGCATATGGTTGAAACCATTAATAAATTAACAAGAATTGAACGTCAGTTAACACAAGAATTGGGTCGTGAACCAAGTTTTAATGAAATTGCGGAAAAAATGGGGCAAGGCATGACTGGTGAAAAAGTACGGGAAATTAAACGCTTGTCAATTGAACCGGTTTCATTAGAAAAACCGATTGGAGATGAAGATGATACTCATTTTGGTGATTTTGTTGATGATAAAGATATTTTTACCCCCGATGAATATGCGGAAAAAGAGTCATTACGAGAAGTAATTGATGAAGTTTTTCATGAGATTTTATCAGCGCGTGAAGAGAAAGTAATTAGAATGCGGTTTGGCATTTTACCAACAAAATTAAGAACAGTTTTAAGATTAGCAAAAGAATGTGAAGATGAAACGTTCCCAGAATTAGTTCAGACAGTGAAAGCATTAGATATTCATTATGATACACCAATTGAAAAGGTTCAAAGTCGTAAAAATAAATTAATTGATAAACACTTGTCAAAATATGATTCGCCAAAAACCTTAGAAGAAGTGGGAAAAGAATTCAAAGTTACGCGCGAACGAATTCGTCAAATTGAAGCAAAGACAATTCGTAAATTTAAACCAAACCAAGCTAATTCAAAAGCAAAAGTATTAAAAGACTTTTTTAAAGGATAGGTGTTTTCAACTATGGATAGGTTATCAGAACGTTTATTATTAATTGCAAAACAAGTTAATGATAAAGATGTTATTTGTGATATTGGCACAGATCATGCCATGATTCCAATTTATTTAGCTAAAGGAAATTTAATTACTAAAGCTTATGCCTGCGATATTGCGGAAAAACCATTGGAACAAGCAAAAAAGAATATTGCTAAATATCAAGTTGGGGAAATTATTACCCCAATTTTAGCAAATGGTTTACAAGGACTGGCAAATATTAAAATTGATTCATGCATTATTTCTGGTCTAGGTAGTGCTAGTATTCTTGAAATTTTACAACAAGATTCAGATTTAATTGATCGTTATATTTTGTGTCCAAATGATGATCCGGCAATTTTACGAGAATGAGTTAAAGCAACAAAGTATTTTATTGAAAAAGAACTTTTAATTCAAGAAAATGAAATTATTTATGAAATTATTGTTGTTAATAAAGTTGCTGGACAAAAAATTAAAAATAAGAAAGATATTCTTTTTGGACCATTATTACGCAAAGAACGAACTAAACTTTTTCAAGAAAAGTGGTTGTTAAAAAGTGATTATTATCAAACATTATTGAATAAAATCCCAGTAAAAACAAAACGTTATCAAGAAATCAAAATAAAATTAAAAATGATAAATAAGGTGATTTAATGCTAATTAAAAAATTATATCAAGAAATTGAGACTGACTTTTCGGTAAAGACAGCCGCTAAGTGAGATTATACTGGTTATCAATGGGGCGAGAAGCATCAGGAAGTAAATCAAATTCTTGTTAGTTTAGATTTAACAACAGAAGTGCTTGATGAAGCCATTGCTCAAAAAGCAAATGTTATTATTACGCACCATCCGTTTTGTTTTGGTAAGAAAAAAATGTGATCTCAAATTCAATATAAGCAAGAAATTTTAAAACGTTTAAAGCAACACCAAATTTCTGTTTATGCCTTACATACTAATTATGATGGTTTAATGAATGAATTAATTTTACAAGAACTAAATTCACAAAAAATTAGATCACTTGCAAAAGATCCCTTTACTAAAATTGGGCATGTAACATTAACTGCTGATGAAATTATTACAAAGTTAAAAACAATTTTTAACATTAAAACAGTGCAACATAATTTAACAAATTTACAACAACCAATAACAACGATTGCTTTAGCAGCTGGTGCTGGTGGGGATGTTATTGCAAAACTTAACAATGAAGTTGACCTTTTTGTTACGGGGGAAGTAAAATGAGACCAGTGAGTGTTAGCGAATGAAAACCATCTTTCTGTTGTTTGTTTTAACCATTATATGGAAGATTTTTTTAGTACTGCTCTTGCTGGTTATCTAAGACGAAAGTTTCCAACTTTACCAGTTATTGTTTATCATATTAAAAATATTATTAACTATCGTTAGTAATATTTTTAATTATTTTTTTAAGACCATAATAATACTGGTTGAGCATTATGAAATTTTGAACTCTAGTATGAAAAATTTAAGATGTGACTTTTAAGTTAACAAAAATAATTAGGTGCTCTTTTTTAAATCAAAAAGCATCTAATTATTTTTTATATGTTTTCTAAAAAACGAATAACTTCTAATTGAATTATACTTGGTGTTGAAGCACCAGCAGTAACAGCGACACAACTTTTGTTCACTAATCAATTAGGGTCAATATCATTTTTATCATTGATACGATATGATTTGATCCCAATTTGTTCGCCCATTTCAACTAATTTTAAAGTGTTGCTACTACGTTCATCGCCAACCACTAATAAAAGATCAATGCTCGTTGGATCCAAATTTAAAACTGCATTTTGTCGTTCTAATGTTGCGTTACATAAGTCATTTTTAAAAGTAATTTCATTAGGAACTAATCTTTCAATTTTCTTAACAATTGCTTCAATATCAATTTTTGATAAAGTTGTTTGGTTAGTAATTAAAATTTTTTTATTTGGGTCAAGGTCAGGAAGAATTGCATCAACTTCTTCTTCGTTTGTAACAAGTTTAATGGTTGAACTAATTGCTAACATTGCATTTGTTTCTGGATGAAAGTGTTTACCAATGAAAATAATTTGATAGTCGTCTTTTTGCAAATATGCTTTAATTAAGTCTTTTGTTACTGTTACTCATTCACATTCAGTGTCAACAAGAGTAATGTTTTTTGTCGCCGCAATATCTTTAATGCGATCATCACTTCCGTGTGCGCTTAATATGACAACGGCATTATCTGGCAATGTTTTAATTAATTCTAAGCGGTTGAGTTTAAAGTCATTAACAGGAATCACACCTAAGCTAACAATTTCTTCAATAACATGGCGATTATGAACTAAATATCCCAACATATAAATTTCACGACCGGCATATTTGACTGCTGCTTCTTTTGCTCATTTAATTGATTTTACAACTCCGAGGCAGTATCCTCGTGGTGTTACTTTGATAACTTTCATTTTTTCACCGTCCATTTTATCTATTTATATGATAACACAACTAGAAAATGTTAGTTTTATCATTTTAAAATAATCTTTTAAAAGGTATTTATTAATTTGTCTAAATTTGATACAATTATATAGTCTATTTTAAGGTAAAGAATATGGTTTTCCTTAAAATATTACATTTATCTTAAATTAATAATATTTTAGGATGAAACTAATTTAATTAAATATACACAGCATAAAAAGCATTATATGAAAGGAGATTAAGTATGGCAAGAACAAAAACTATGAAGACTAATAAGGGGTCAACATCTAAGAAACCAGTAGCGAAAAATGGTGTGGAAGAAAAATGACTATTTATTAAGGAACAAGCAGTAATGGATTCAACTCCAGCAATGAAAAGATCAATTGATCGTTCGCTTGGAGATATTTATACTAAAACTGTCGCGGATTATCGTGCCAAAGATGGTTCAGCAATTACTACCGCAATTACTGCCCAAAGATTAATTGAAGAGAGATTAGGAAAAACAACAGCACAGCGCAAAGCAATTGAAGCAGAAAATCGTAAAGAAGCAAATGAAAAATTGCAAACAATCGGAAATGCGAAACCTGCAAAAAAAGTGTTAGCAAAAAACAGTAGTGCTAAAAAAACAAGTGCAAAAAAAACAACAGGGAAGAAAGCTTCATTAAAAAAATAAGAAAAAACAAATAGAGATAGTAACAATAACTAGTAAAACTAGTTATTGTTTTATTTAAAGTTTTTATTAATATTTTTACTGTTTTATTAAAAATAGAAAAATAAAATTAAGAATTTTAAATAATTAGGACTATAATAATCTTAAATAAGGGGAAAGAGGTTGGAATATGAAGACATTTGCAAAATGAAGTATTGCTTTAATTTGAATTATTGTTTTATCTATTTTAATTTTTGCATTAGCTTTTTTAACTGTTCATTATAATGGTTATTATTGAGAAGGAAAAGCATTGCCCGTTAATATTAATGATATTAAAACATTTAATGGGAATGGTTATCAATTAATTGCAGAATTAGGACTTGGCAAAGTAATGCAATTAGTATCAAGCGGGGGTTTTAGCTGAGGATATTCTAATTATGTTACTGTTAATGGTCAAGCAATGGACTTAATGGAATGGTTAAAACAACCAGGAAGTGTTGTTGGTGGTATCATTCAATGACCACCAAACTATGAACTTGAGATTGGCACAAATTTTGCCGCCGTAACAGGAAGCATTGTTATTGTATTATTAGTTGCTATTCCAGTTTTAAGTCTTATTGGGTTTTATATAACTGCAAAAATGATTAAGGCAATGACTCGCCCTTATTCAATTGAATATTTAGATGCTCAAAAAAATCTTAAAAAAACAAAAATACATGCTAAAAAAACATTGGCAAAAATGACAAAAGGTGTTAAAAAAGGACAGCAACAACCAACCGCTTTAGCAAAAGAAAAAGAGTACTGAACTAATTTATTAGATCAAGCCCAAGCTGCTTTTAACAAAGAAAAAGAACTTTATAAAATTGAATATAGTAAAAAACCTGTTATCAGAAAAGCAAATTTTGCCGTTAAAAAATAACAGTTTAAATGATGAAATTAGCAATAATTTCATTTTTTATTTATGTTATAATTTTGATATTGAGAGGGTGCTAACAATGAGTAATTTTGATAATTTAGGTTTAAAACATTTTTTAAATTTAGGTTTAAAACAATTAAATTTTACTGAGCCAACAATGGTCCAAGAAAAAGTTATTCCATTGTTGTTAAAACATCAAAATGTTATTTGCAAAGCCCATACTGGAACTGGCAAAACTTTTGCTTTTTGTTTACCAATTTTAAATAATTTAGATTATGAACAACAAAATATTCAAGCGATTATTGTGTCACCAACCCGTGAGTTAGCGAAGCAAATTTATGATAATATTCGTTTTTTTAAAACATTTCAGCCAGCATTACAAGTAAATTGTTTTATTGGAGGCGAAGATATTAAACGGCAAGTAGAACAATTGGAACGAAGCCAACCGCATATTATGGTTGTGACCCCAACGCGATTAAAGGATTTGTTTGAACAACAAAGTTTAAAGTTAGGGAAATTAACAACATTTATTATTGATGAATGTGATATGGTTTTTGATTTAGGTTTTATTGAAAATGTTGATTATCTTTTAAGTAAGGTTAATCCTAATGTTCAAGTTTCGGTTTTTTCAGCAACAATTCCCGAAGAATTAAAACCATTTTTAATAAAATATTTAAAAAACCCACATTATTTAGATTTAAATAGTAATCAAATAACTAACCAAAATATTACGCATATTTTAATTCCTACTAAACACCAAGAACGAAGCACTATTTTACTAAAACTTTTAAAAACATTTGATCCTTATTTATGTTTAATTTTTGTTAATAAAAAAGAAGAAATTAATAAATATTATGATTTATTATTAGAGCATAATTATTCTGTAACACAATTACATGCTGGGTTAGAACCACGTTTTAGAACACAAGTTGTAAAACGAATTCGTAATTTGGAATATAAATATGTTATTGCCAGTGATATTGCCGCACGAGGAATTGATTTTATTGGGGTTAGTCATATTATTTCAATTGATTTACCAATTGATTTAGAATATTATATTCATCGTAGTGGTCGAACTGGGCGGGCAAATTATACTGGTTATAGTTATGTTTTATATGATACAAAAAATTTAACCCTAGTTCAGCAACTAATTGCGAAAGGAATTACTTTTAAGTATCAAAAATGAAATCAAATGCAGGAATTAGTGGATGTTGATTTAGGGCTTAGTAAACCAAAAAAACAAAATTCCGAACAAATTAATAATGAAATTAATAAAATTATTCATCGTTATAAAACAAAAGATAATAACAAAAAAGTTAAACCTGGTTATAAAAAGAAACGAAAAGAAGAGATTACAGCCTTAAAAAAACAAATTCGTCGTGATCATATTAAAGCATCAATTAAAAAAATTAAGAAGGCAAAAGCAAAAGAGCGGGGGATTAAATTATTTGATAAAGACTAACAAAAGAAGATTTAAAATTTTAATTAAAAAAGTAAACAAAACCTTTTTTTTTTTTTTTTTTTTTTTGTATAATTATTTTATAATTTCTAAAATTAGAAATTATTGATTAAAATAAATAGGAGGAAAAATATGGCTCATAATGAGGCAACAAAGGTAACGAGCATTAAGAAGAAAACAAATTTAAATAAAAAAATTAGTTCATTTTTTTCAGTAAAAATGTTTCGTTATACTTTAATTAAAATGTTAAAAGCACCATCAACATATGTAATGTTTGTTTTAACATTTGTAATAGGATTAATGATTATTATTTCATTGGCAATAGGGATGGCTGATAATCTTAGTGGTGATTATAGTGAGGCAGCAAAAGCAACATCTACCATTTATTTATGAATTTGATATATGTTATACTTTGGTTTAACATCAATGTTTATTGGTTTTAAAGCTGTGCAAATAATTCGGGATGAAATTGATGATGGAACATTATTAATTTTTTCATCGATTCCAATTTCACGGACAAGAATGATTATTGAAAAATGATTGGCATTACAATTTTTATGTTTATTATATTCAATAATAATTTTATTAGGACCCCCTTTAATTTCTTTGGGAATGGGAGCAAAAGGATTTGCTATAGGAAAAGTAATTTTAAGTAAAGTTAATTTCATGATTTTAACAAGTTTTATTTTACAATTATTTTTAAGCACAATTGCCATTTTAATCTCATTAGGTTTAAATTCAAAAGGAGTTATTGGAATTTTATTTACAATTGGTTTTTTAACTGTAATTGGGGCAATGATTCCATTTATTTATAATACAAGTAAATTTTCTGATAAAGCTTCATCATATTTAGTACAGACAACAGATTTAGCAAAAAGTCCGGTTAAATTTAATGATTCTGAACTTATTAAAACATATCATAATATCCTTGATCCAACTGGATGGCCAGTTTGAATATATAGTGGCAATAAATTACAACGTGATAATTCTATGGGAAGCAGTTTATGAAGCAGAAACGCTGGTCAATTTGATTTTACTAAGTTAGGTGCAAATATTGATGCTGCAATTCAAAATGCAGTAACATCTGCTGGAGGCGGAACTATTAATTGAGAACAATTTGTAGCAGAGGTTAAGAAAACTCCAACAAATTATCCACTTTTAGCAAAGTTACTTAACAACTATGTTTTAGAGGCGGATGGTTATAATCCAACACCATTTACTGAGTATGAAAATGGTCCTGATAAAGTCGAATTTTTAAATAATACGGATAAAGGAATTAATCTTTTAGGACAATTTTATCAAGAAGTATCTGATAATAAACCACTTATTATTTCATCAGCAAAACCATCATCAGGGACTATTAATATAAATGAGTTAGATGAAAATAAGTTAAAAACTCCTGAATTAAAACAAGTTTATAAAATTATAAAAACAATGTATGATAAACATGTCTTTATACCAACAATTCTTGGTTATGATTCTAAATATAGTTTTACTTCAAATAATCCTATTTCGCCGAATGAAATAGTATGAACTATTGACAGATCTTTATCAGCTGCTAGTCGCAATAGTTTTAAAACTTTTTACCCTGATTTAGATAAGTTTTTAAGAAACAATTTATATAGCCAAAATGTATATCTTAATGACCCTGTAATGTCGCTATATTATCAATTTATTTCACAAATGTATCATTGAATGGGTCAAGGAACATATTCTGGTGATATTTTCGATGATAATACTAAAGCTACATCAGAATTATCAAATATTAAAAAAGCTTCAAATCAATATAAATTAATGGCTTACTTAAATATTTGACAACAATGAGTTGTTATGTGGACAGGGGATGCCCGCGGAAGTCTTGCGGGGCAAAACGATATTGTGTCATCAATGTTACTACCAGTAAACAATTATTTAGAAGCAAAAGTTAATGATATTGAATACAAGGTTAATAATAAGGCACCACAAACAAACTATTTCTTAATCGCTGATTTTAATAAACCAGTAACTTTAACTAACACAACAGGAATGTATATTGGTTATTTATTAGTAACGGCGGGATTAGCAGCGATAACGTTATGATGAATTACAAGAAAGGATTTTGTATAGTTATGAAAACAAAGAAAAATGATTTTACACCAAATCCTAATTTAGCGATTGAAATTCTTGGATTTACCAAAAAATTTAAAAAGTTTGTTGCTGTTGATAACATTGATATGAAGGTTGCCAAAGGAAAAATTCATGGTTTTATTGGGCCTAATGGAAGTGGAAAAACAACAACAATTAAATCGTTAATTGGGGCAATTATTCCAACCGTTGGTAATTTCAGTATTGATGGGTTAAAAGCTAATTCTTCAGCCGCAAAAAAAATTATTGGATATATTCCTGAAAATGCTCGGTTTCCAAAACATTTAAATGTTTATCAGTACTTAGTTGAAATGAGTTATTTACGTGATATTCCATTTAAAGATGCTAAAGTAAAAGCCAAAAAAATTCTAGAGAATTTAAATTTATGGAAATTCCGTAGTAAAAATCCTAATACTTTTTCATCAGGGATGAAGAAAAAGGTCTTATTAGCACAAGCTTTAATTGCTGATCCAAAAGTGTTGATTTTAGATGAACCTGCGGCTAATTTAGACCCAACGGCACGACAAGAATTATTTAATGATTTGATCCGTGTTAAGAATCAAGGCAAAACAATTTTAATTTGTTCGCATATTTTAACAGAATTACAAGATCTTGCTGATGAAATTACCATTTTAAATTATGGGAAAGTTGTTTTTTCTGGAGAGGTTATTAATTCTAGTCAAAATTATTATCAGTTTACAGTAATGGAACAACCAATGTTAAATAATCTTGAAGCAGTAGTAAAAAAACTAAATATTCCAATTATTGAAAAATTAGAAGATTCATTAATTTTACATTTGGAAAAAAATAATGAGCAAATTAAACAAATTGCACATCATGCTTTTGAACAAAAAGTAATTTTAATTACAATTAAACCATTTGTAACAAATATTACTGAAATTTATGACCGTGTTGTCTTTTCAGTTAATAAAAACTTTGGGAAAGCAAGTGCATTAAGCAATTAATTAAAGAGATATTTTCTTAAAAAACCTTAATAAATTATTTTTTTTGAGCTATAATATAAAAAGGATTATAGGTATAGTTTTAGAAATTACTTTACTTAGTAAGGTTTTTTTGTTGTTTGTAGGAGGGGGATTAAATTGTCAGAAGTTTTGACGGTTCGTGAGAAGAAATTGCGATTTGAACAACCATGAAAAGCAATTGCTTATTTTTGTATTCCAACAGTTTTTTTAATGATTGTCCAAGGACTATATAATATTATTGACAAAACATTGGCTTTATCGTTTGCTGCTCCCGATGCAATTCATGATCAGTTTTATATTGATGCTTATAATAAGTTAAAAGGAGTTACAGTTTCAGTTGTTCCATTAGCTGATATGCGTTCGTTTATTAATGTTGCCACACAATATGCTTCTCAAACATATAATTTACAATGATCATTTAGTGTTATGGTTGGTATGGGGTGTGCCATGAATTTTTCAATTGCCTATGGTCAACGCGATATTCCAAAAATGCGTCGGATTGCTGGAAATGGTTTTTCAACAACGGTGCTTTTTTCAATAATAGTTGCATTTGTCATTTTTTGTATTGTGTTTCCAGGATGAAATGCTGTCTTTATTACTTCGCAAATGGGAAATTATTATAACCCGATTACAGAGCGTTTGTGTTGGGAATATTCATTTCCAATGTTAGCA
The DNA here is from genome assembly GCF_030060925.1 of Spiroplasma sp. SV19. Taxonomy (NCBI): domain Bacteria; kingdom Bacillati; phylum Mycoplasmatota; class Mollicutes; order Entomoplasmatales; family Spiroplasmataceae; genus Spiroplasma; species Spiroplasma sp. SV19. The sequence continues at coordinate 484,981 of NZ_CP045455.1, read as the reverse complement.
GCTGCCCCAATGATGTTTTTGAGTTATTATTTTATGTCATTAATTCGTAGTGAAGGACGAATGAAATGAGTAACAGTAATGATTTTAAGTTCAATTGTTATTAATGCTGCTGCGGCAACTTTCTTTATGAAAGTTTGTCATTTAGGAATGTCTGGGGCAATGTTAGGAACAGTTTTTGCTTGAACAGTGCAAGTAATATGAGGATTAATTATTGTTTTTAAAACAAAAAATAGTTATTCGAAATTTTATTGAAGTGATTTATTTCATATTGAAGGTAAAAATGTTGCTGATTTTGCTAAAGCAGGTTTACCAAACTTTATTAATAATGCTGCTTTAGTGGTGACATCATATGTTGCAACTTCCTTAGTTGTGCAGCTGCCAAATCAGGATTATCATAATGGGGTATCGGTCTTACAAGAACTTTATTCTTCAATTGTGCCATGAATGACATTAGTTTTATCGGCTGGGGTTGGGGTCACCCAAGGGGCACGGAGTATTATTGCCTATAATTATGGGGCGAAGAAAAATGCGCGGATTTGAGAAGTTTTAAAGCGCGTTAGTTTATTGATTATTATTTGATTTTGTTTAATGTTATTGGTTTTTATTCTATTTGGGAAAAATATGATGATGCTTTTTGCCTTTCCCTCAGAATATGCAACTAAATATCGTTGATGAATTGTTTTAAACTTTATGACATATCCATTTTGTTCATTAACTTATATTGCTTTAACATTATTTCAAGGAATTAATCGTTCAATCTTAGCAACTTTTACAAGTAGTTTACGTTCAATTATTGTTATTTTGCCTTTAATTGGTATTGGATATGGTGTTAGTCAAGCAACTGGTAATCCAATTTTCTATTATGTTTTCATTGGTTTAAACGATTTAATTGCAGCCGCAATTATTATTCCAATTTTAGTTTATTATTGAAAAAAATATCATACTAAATTAGTTGATGAACCAGATCCATATTTTAATGAGTACCAAACGGATTTACAATTAAAAAAAGGTTTAAAATTAACACATAAAAAAAATAAGAATTAGGTTGGTTCCTAATTCTTATTTTATTTCATCATTATTTTTTTCAATAAGTAGCACCCATTTATCTTTTGAAGAAAAACTATAACAATTTTGATGATAATTATTAATAACAAAGTCATTTAAAGGGGTAATGGCCATCAAGTATTTTTGATCAAGGATTTCATTATTACATTTTTTACAAGTCAAATTATTAACCATATAATTAACTGTTGATTGTTGAACGGTTTGAATATTTTTAATTTTACCTTTACTAATTTTGGTAGCAATTTGACTCAAATCATTTCCTTTTGTTTTTGTAACATATTCACTTAAATATAAATTAATTGGTCGAAACCCTAATTTGCGATAAACATTATATCCTTCCGGTGTCGCAATTAAACCTACTAAATCATAGTCTTGGCTATAAACACGATTAATTAAATGATTCATCATCAGTTTTGCTAATCCTTGACGACGAAAATTTTGATGTGTTGAAATGTCATCAATAATTGCAATGTCTTTTTCAAAATAAATGTTTCCTGTTGCGGCGGGAACATCATTTTTATATAATAAATCAATTTCAGCGATATCTTTATCTTTGTTTAGTTTTAATAATGTTTTATAAAAGGCATAGTCCCAACTTTTTGGCCCCATGGCGCTTTCTAAAATTTTGCTAAAATCAGTTAAACGCTTGTTGTCGTTAACGCGACGAAATTTAATACTTTTATCAACTTTCATTTTATGTTTTTTTCATTTTGTCAAATCAAGCACCATTCCAACTAAAACTTCATTTTGGACAAAACCAAGTGATTCAAAAAAAGCTTGTTCTTTTTCATCAATTTGTTCTCCAATGGTATATCACAAAAAATCCAAATCATTGTCAACATAGTCTTTTACTAATTCTTTAACACGTTCAGCATCTTCTTGATAATCTAGTTGGGTACTAATAGCAACAGTATAAGTTTTGTCACTATCATTGCTAATATCAGTCATATATATTTCGTTTTCAGTATCAATTAATTCATTTCGAATGCGTTTATCTTGAAAAGGGTTAGTCATATAACGAACAAAATTTTGTGCTAATTTTGTTGCCTCGTACTCCCCCTTAATTCGAAACATTCGCTTAATTTTCGGGTTCTGTCGATACTTTTTTCGCTTCATCTTTTCATCCACCTTAAGTTATATATATTATATCGTGTTTTTTCTAAACTTCCACTAAATTATTAGTTTTGGTTAAAATTAAGTTAAAAAAAATTTTTAAAAGAATTAATTTTTTTTGGTTTTTTTATACATAAGGTAAGGATGTCTTTTATGATAAAATATAACCATAGAGGCCTTTTACCAAATAATAAAAATAATAATTAAAACTATAATTTACATCATTTTGAAAAAACTAGTACTAGGTTAATAAATTGCATTACAATTTAATATTAATGGGGTTGTTTTTAAAAAGATAATTAGCACAGTTATATGAAAAAACTTGAGGAAATTCAGTTTAACTATGTTTTTGAGGACGTTACAAGTAAAAGATATGAATATATTGATATTACTCCTAGTGGTAATCAAAGTGGAAGAAGAACAATAAAAATAATTGATAGATGACGAACAATTATTAGAAATTTTAATGAACCAGAAAATATTTTAGCAAAGGCAATTAATCAACTTTTAAATTAATAAGGGAGGAAAAGAGGGATGATTTTTAAATATGAAATAAAAACATTAATAAAAAAGTTCTCATTATGAATATTAATTTTATTAAGTTTTATTTATTCGTTAATTTTTAGTATTTGTTCTCAACTAATAGTTTTTCATCATTCACTAATTTATGTATTTTGATATCCATTTATTGTTTTCTTTTTTCCAACAATAATGGCTGCTTGATTTTTACATTTTAATAGTGACTTTATTAAAAATGAAGATTATATAGTTTTTTGAAAACAAGCATCTTTAAAACCACTTAAAATTCTTTATCAAAAATTTATTTTGTTTTTATTAATTCTTTTAATATATTTATTAGTTATTTTATTTTCTGTTGGTGCCTTCTTTTTTAACCTTGATCGTGCTGTTATTAATTTAAAGGTCTATGGGGTGGCTCTTCTTAGTTTAATTATTTTTATAGTACCAATGTTTTTTATCTTATTAATATTACATTGAAAGTTTAGAAATATTGGCTGTTTTTTTTATTAGTATAATAGTTGGAATTTATAGTTTTTAGGTCTCTATGGTTTATTATTGATTGGTCATGGTCAAAATCTGAATTTTACAAGACTAAGAGATAATTATGTCTTAACTAAAAAATTACAAGAGGATTAAAATTATCAAGAACTGTATCAAATTTTTACCAAAAATGATCGTCAACAATTGAATTCAAAAGTGATTACTTTTTTAAAGGAAAAAAATCAGTTAACAACAACAATTGCTAATGAATTTAAAAATAATAAATTATACGCTTCGCAACAAATTTTTGGGGTTAATGATGTTTCTATGACGACTAGTGCAAATGATAAAAGGGTAACGATAAATGATGATTTTTATATTTATTTATATAATTTGCAGTTAATGTTAAATCCCGTGTGAAAGCAAGAAGATTTTAGTAAAAACATTATTAGTTTGGATTATTTAATTTTTAGTGTTATTAGAACAAATAATCATTTTAAACAAATTATTTTTGAAACAAGTCATAACATCTATTCACAATATTCGTTAGCTTATCTTTATCGAGATTTATTTGAAACAGAAGTAAATATAAATCTTTTACCATCAAACTTGCTCTTTAATAATATTAGTTTATTTGATAACTATAATTATAACTTTTTAGCAAATCAAGTTAATGAACAAACACAGAAAAAAATATCTTTTTTGGGTTCCATTTGGTATTACAAAATATGAGTTTGTTACCTTTAATTATTAATGATTATCATTTAGAATTTATTGGTTTTACACCTTTTTTAACAAATAATCTAAGTTTTTTCACAGTTGAAAATTTTTAAATTGGTCTTAAAAATGATAGTTTCACTAACTTAAAACCAATATGGTTAGCACCGTTATTACATCTTGTCGTAGGTAAGTGTTTGACTGCTATTTTAGTCTTTTTAATTAAAAAATATTATGGTAATTCAACAACTCCTTTTATATAATTGGTTTTAAATAAATTTAAAATTTTTCTTGATGCATTAAAGAATAATATTAGAAGATTATTAAATACCAAAGATAAAATAATATTTAGAGGAGATAATAGCAATAATTAATAAAATTCTTAAAGAAAAGCAATTGCAAATTCTGTTTTATAAAAATTATAGGAGGACATTATTTTCTATTTAAGATATAGAATTAAAATATTTAAAAGTAAAAACATCAAATATCTATGATCAAAAAGCCTATATAGTAAATAGAGTTACTTGAATAAGAAAGTTTTTTAGAAATACTATATGGTAATTTAGATGAATTGCCTTATTTAGATTTAGGCCGGTCTATTAGAAACGCAAGGCTTAATGAAATAAATACTAACTAATATTTCTGATTCAAAAATGTATCAAAATTTGTATGATATATTATTTTATGGAACATATCTATATAGATTTAGAATGGAGTCATAATAAAAAATATATTAAGGAGTATAGCATATGAGTTTAAAAAAATATTACCATTGAATATATATAAGTAAAAATGATGTTAAAACTTTTAATTCTGCTTTTACAAAAACACCAAATTTATATTGTAATGATGAAAAAGCGGGAGTTAAATGTTCTGCAAAAACAGAAATAGATGATATAAAAAATCATGATCATTGTTATGCTTGAACTATAAAAGACACTAATATAAAATTGATTCACGAAACAAACTATGGTCCATATTTAATAAAAGTAAAATGACAAAAATTAGATTTTAATGAAGAATTTAAAGATTTTTTAATTCAATTAGTATTTGAGGCTCATGAATTAGCACAGCAAATTAAAGATGAAGGTTTATATGGGGAAGTTCAAGAAGGAGCGGTTACAGCAACCATCAGTTCATTAGTTGCAAAATGAAGTTACTCAGCAGATTATTTAACTATTTTGGATTTGACTTCTGAACTATTATTTGCTTTTGCATGTAGACATAAATTTAAAAATGGTAATAAACGGACAGCTTTAATAGTTGGTGTTTTATTTTTAAAGTTTTGTGGTCTTTTCTTTATGCATACTAATGTAACTGAAAAAGACTATATGGAATATTGAGAAGAACTAATGGTAAGTATAGTAGAGACTTTCACAATTGAAAAAGAAAAAGAAAATAAACTGTTGAAGCGAATAAGTAAAACTATTGACAAATTCATAACTTTATCATATACTAGGTATATAGATTAATAATAAAGTGGGTGCAAATATGAAAAATAGAGAAAAAAATAAAATTAATTATAATACAGCATCACAAAAGTTTTCTGAATGAAAAAATGATATTATGGAAAATCCATCATTAGTTACAAGTTTAAAAAAATTAGCAGATAAATAGTATTGTAAATACTATTTTTTATACTAAATTGAATCTGTGGTTGTTTTTTCTAATTTGTGTATTGAAACGCTTTGAATTTAAAAAAGTTTTAAAATTATTATAAGATTTTACATTTAATACTTATTTTTTTCCTAAAAATTTTGAATATATAACTGTAATAAGGCATTTATTCAGAATTTTTGATATGTATTAAATATTAATTGATATATTGGTTTCCATATCATAGTGTTCTTTTCTTTTTAATTATAAAAAGCAATAAGAATTGCTTTTTCAGTATGTTTTTGTTTAACCCATAAATATCTAGATAAATGTCAGATACTGTAAATACATTTTTTAAGATTACTTAATTAAAAATTAAAAAATTTATTGAATTTTTTTAAGATAACGATATAATTAATTATGGTTGTTTCAGTTTCAACCGCTCTTTGACTTTTAAGTACCTAAAGGATATGTAATACTTATCTACTTACAAGGCGAGTCTAAACTGGAGGTGTAAAAATGTTTGCAATAATTAAAACTGGAGGGAAACAATTACGTGTTTCTCAAGGTGATGAAATATTTGTTGAAATGTTAAACGGTAACGAAGGTGAAAAAGTTAATTTTACCGAAGTTCTAATGATTGATGGAAAAGTAGGAACACCCTTTTTAAAAGGGGCATCAGTAACGGGGACAATTTTAAAACAAGGAAAACAAAAGAAAATTGTTGTGTTTCATTATAAACCAAAGAAAACACAACATAAGAAATATGGTCATCGTCAACCATATACAAAAATTAAAATTGACCAAATTTTATTGTCAGGAGCAGCAAAACCTGCTGTAGCAGAAAGTAAACTAGCAACGGCTAAACCAGAGGTTAAACCAGCATCAGCAGCAAAACCTGCAACAAGTGTTGAACAAAAACCTGTGGCAAAACCAACTGCAAGTAAACCAGTTGCAAAACCTGCAACAGTAAAATCAACACCGGCGGCAAAACCTGCCACAAAAACTTCAACAACAGCATCAACAAAAAAACCAGTAACAAAAACAGAAAAAAATGATAAATAATTATGATTAAAATTATAATTAATAAAACTGAACAAAAATTTACAAAAATTGAAATTACTGGTCATGCACAAGCGGGTGAATATGGTAAAGACCTTGTTTGTGCGGCAATAACGGGAATTGCAACAGGCGGTTTAAACGCAATTGATCAAATTAAACCAAATAGTTGTGAGTTTGTGATTAATGAAGGATTAATTACTATCATAGTAAAAGAAAATAGTTCTGATTTACAAGTTATTTTGCAAACACTGTATTATCAATTTTTAACAATTTATCAGCAATACCAAGAATTTATTAGTGTAAAGGAGGTTGAAGAATAATGATGAAGTTCTTATTAGGCTTACAGTTATTTGCTTCAAAAAAGGGAGTAGGATCGACTAAAAATGGTCGTGATTCACATTCAAAACGTTTAGGAGCAAAAAGAGCTGACGGTCAAGCAATTCGAGCTGGATCAATAATTTATCGTCAACGCGGAACAAAAGTTCACCCAGGAGTAAATGTTGGGCGTGGTGGGGATGATACCTTATTTGCCTTAATTGATGGGATTGTTAAGTTTGAAAAATTTGGACGAAACAAAACAAAAGCATCAGTTTATCAAAAACCAGCTAAATAAATAAAAAATAAAAATACTAATTTGCCTTAAAAGGTAGCATTAGTATTTTTTTAATTATATAATAATTCAAATATTTAAAAGGAGGATTAAAATGTTTTACCAGAAAGAAACTTGAAAGGACTGACGAGTTTATTATAAATTATTTTTTGCAATATTAATTGGATGTGGTATCTTTGCGGCGTTAATTGAAAGTTATGTTCATGGAATTACTGTTAATGTGAAAAATCCGACATGAACAGCAGAAGCAACAAAAAACTTTATTAATGATAAAGGTGATTATACTTTTAATTATTTTAGTTATTTTACAATGCAAACAAATCTGTTAGTGTTTGCCTGACTGCTTGGGGCAGGGTTATTTCCTAAATATGAAGGAAAAAGCAAATGATTAGGTTATAAACTAACTTTAGCAATTACAACTTATATTAGTATTACTTTTTTAATTTTTAATTTAATGTTATTACCATTTGATCAACCTCAAACTTGAAAAGCTTGGTTATATTCAACAATTCAACATGTTATTTGTCCAATAGCAATGATTGTCTATTTTTTATTCTTTATGGAACGACAAAATAATATTACAATAACAAAAGTTTATTGACGACAAGATCTTTGAAAACTTTATTTTTATCCAATTGCATGAGCAATTGTTAATATGATTCGTGGTGAATTTCGTTGACAAGCGGGGAAAGCATTTCCCTATCAATATTTTTTCTTAAATATTCATGCATCAAAAGGTGGCATTCCGGGGGCAGTATGATTTGTCATTGCGGTTATTGCTGTTTCTGGTTTAGTTTTTGGGTTAGGAACATTATATAATTATTGTTCATATAATTTGTTAATAAGAAAAAAATTGTAAAATAAGGCAATTGTTATCTTTTATTAATTAAAAGAGCGACATTTAAAAGAGTGATTGTTAATTTTATTAATAATTATTTTTTATTATTATATTAAGAAAGGAAAAAAAGTATGAAAAAAAAGAGGCATGTTAGTAAGTTTGGTTTTATTGTTTCCACATTAGGAGCAGCGATTGGACTTGGTAATGTTTGAGGATTCCCCACTTTATTAAAAGCAAATGGGGGTTTAGCTTTTTTTGTATTATATATTTTAGCAATTGTGACGTGTGCGATTCCATTATTGATTTTAGAGTTTAATATTGGAAATATGCGTCGAAAATCATTAGTTAATATTTTTGAAGAAGAAAATCCAACAGCAAGTCGTTTTATTGGTTGGTTTCAATCAGCATTTATGTTTATTGTAGCTAATTATTATACGGTTTTAATTGGTTATGTTTTAATTTCCTTGTTATTAAATTTTACAAATTTAATTAACACCCCATTATGATTCAATAATAATATTTTAAATGCTGGTGGTGTTGGTGTAACAGGAACAGTTAATTTTCAATGAATGGCGTATTTAGCATTTGTTGTGATTGTGATTACGGCTGGTGTTATTGTCATGTTTCGTGCAAAAGGAATTGAAAAAGCAAATGTTATTTTTATTCCTGTTTTATTTGTGATTTTATTAGTATTAGCAATTTATGTTTTAACAATTCCGGGGGCTTTAGCAGGACTGGGGACAGTTCTAATGCCAACAGAAAAGACCTTAACATCATTTGGTAATGTGCAAGTTTGAAGTGATGCTTTTGGGTTAGGAGTTTTTACCGTTTGTGTTGGTTCGGGATTTATGTTATTGTTTGCTGGAGCTGCTTCGAAACGACAAGATAATGCTAATAAAGCTTATATTTTATCGTTTGGAGTGTTGGCAATTTCGTTATTGACCTTAATTTTAGTATTTGGTTCAGCAGGAGTATTGGTCCATGAAACATATCCAGGATTAACATCAATTGACGATTATGCTAAGGCAATTGATCAAGCATTTCCTAATAATGATGGTGCTAGTTTTATTTTTAATGTTTTTCCCCAAACCTTTAGTGTTATTAACCAACACACTATTGTTGGGTTTGGTAATTTTTTAGGAATTTTATTTTTTACAGCATTATTATTTGCCGGGTTAAGTAGTATTATTGCAATGCTTGAAGTTGTTGTTAATAGTGTTTTTTCAAATTACAAGGTTAATGAAAAGAAAGTTATTTTAATCTTAATGTTATTAATGGCAGTGATTGGTTTAACTTTAATGTTTAAGGATACTAATCAGTTGATTTATTCGTTTCAAGCGTTAGCGGGAAGTGTTAATATGTTATTAATGGCGATAACAGAACTAATTTTATTTATCCACATTTATAAAAAATTAAAACTTGTTATTGCTTATAATAATGAACACTCATGAATTAAAATTGGTAAAACATATAAGTTTACCGTTTCATATGTAACAGTATTTTTGTTAGCTGTTAATATTATCTTTATGTTTTATGCCTTTATTAGTTCAGGTTTGTCAAAACTATGATGATTATCAGTGTTAGCAGTTTTATTAGGAATTATAATTCCACTGTTAGTTAGTCTTTTATCGATTACCGTTTTACGAAAATATCAAGTAAAAGCAATTTCAAATTATGGGAATGAAGGAGCAAAATAACAAATGGCTAGTTGATTAATTATTACTTTAGTGATTATTATTGTTTTATTCATCATTTTATTTGGTGGGTTTATCTTTTTTATGTATAAAGATTGAAATAATAATGTAAAAATTACGGAAGAAAAAGAGACCGAATATGATAAAAATAAAAGTTAGAAATAACTTTTATTTTTATTTTTAAGCGGTAAAATTAAAAGAAATGCTAAATGGAGCTAATAATGCAAATATTATTGGTTGAAAATAAAGTTAGTAAGGCAATTATTGACACATTAACAGCATGAGGGTTTTGAAGTGCAATTATTGCCACAATTTTTGTTATATTTTTAGGGTGACTTTTGACAAAAAAAGGAACTCTAAAACAAGAATGAGATGTTATTTTTATTAAAATATTAGTTGTGATTGGTTTACCAGCTTTAGTTTTTGAAGGCTTTATGTCTGATGCTACTGTTGAAGATGTTAAACAAGAGGCGGCTGTTTTATTAAGTGGTTTTTTATTTTATATTATTTTAGGAATTATTGCCAAATATTTTTATATTAAATATGATCGTGATGTCCAAGATGCTTTATCAATGAGTATGACTTTTGCTGCAACTTCATTTTTTGGGATTCCAATTGTAACCGCCTTGTTTCCAGGACCTGATGCTAAAATTGCTTCAAATATTTTTAATGTTCCGTATCATGTCTTTTTATATTCACTAGGATTTATTATTATGGGGAAAGACAATAAAGGTTATTTACAAGATAAAGTTGTTATTAAAAATAACTTTAAGAACCGCTGTAAATATGGTTGAAAGATGTTTAAAACTAATTCCAAAAAGATTCTCTTAAATCCCATTTTATTAGCAACAATTATTGGGTTTGTTTTTTGAGTAACACAATTGATTCCGGGAATTGCAGTTGTTCCTGACCAAAGTACGATTGGTAGTGGGAAGTATTTTTCACCATTACGATTAGATAATACTTTTCCCCCAATCAAAAAAATCTTAGTAACATTACAAGCAATTTGTACACCGTTAGCATGATTAGCAATTGGAATTAATTTAACAAAAGGAAAATTAAAAGATAGTTTAAAAAGTTTTAAAACATGATATGGAACAATGATGAAGGTTTTAGTAGCCCCAGTTATTGGATTAGCAATAACATTGATTGTAGCAGTAATTGGCAAAGAAACTGGGGCTTGAACAATAAATAGTATGGGATTAACAATTATTGTTATTATGTTAGCGGCGCCACCAGCTTCAGTTATTGTTGCATATTCAATTAATTTTAAAAAAGAAACCTTATTAACAAGTAATGTAACATTATTATCAACTTTAATGTCAATTATTATTTTGCCGTTTTGAATTATTATTACAACAGCAATTGGATCGACTAGCTTATTTAATTAGTTAACCACTTATCAATAGCGATAAAACCAGAAAAAAATGTAAGGTACCATACACATATCAGACCAGTTAATCTTTTAAATCTTTTAACACCAACAGAAGCTGTGTTAAAAGATTTATGCTCTTAGGCATCGGTGATGCTAAAGCGAATTATGTGTAAAATTATTTTCAATATTAATCGGAGACATTTTATGTTTAAGAACAATATTGTTTTTATTTCTAAAATTGTGTTTCAGTTTTTTCACGAGTAATTCCTTCTAATCCATCTTGCTTGTAACGGTTAATTCAATAATAAATTACTTGATCTGAAGAAATTCCTTTTTGAATTGCAAGATTTTTTATTTTTTGGCAGGTATGTACGCTTGCTTAATCTAGGTGGAGGAGTAAACCATTTAGATCTTTTTTATTTTTCTTAATAGCTTTTTTAATTGTGTTTATTATTAAATTACTATCATTCTTTTTTGAATAAATAACTTGGCGTAATTTTCTATCATATAGATTCTGAATAGAACAGCTATAATAGATTTCCTTAGTAGTTTTTTGGATAATAAATGTTACATCTAATACTCATATTTTATTTTTTTAATAAATTTTAAAATTATGATTTAATTGGTTTAATTCATAATTGTGTACAAAAATTGGTTGATCATTACTGGATTTAGATTTAATTTTTCTTTTTATTTTGTAAAAACTTGGATATATATCATATTTTTGTTTAATTCGTTTGATAACTCCTTTGGACATATAGTTACCAGCGGGTTTTCCGGTAGTAAAAAGCGAATTTAATTGTTCGTATTTTTGATGTTTCATTATTAAATTAGTACCTAGGGCATTGAAATTTTCTTTTTGCATTTTTATTAGTTTTTGATATCTTGCTTCATCTTTACACTCTAATTTTGTTGGTTTTTTATATTGCAATAATATGTTGATTTAGAAATATTGAGGAGTTTAAAAATCTTTCGTTTATTTAAAGAATATTTTTCAGTTAAGATTTTGATTGTTTTAATCGTTTCTTTTTATTGATTTTAAACTCCGATATAGTTTTTTTAATAAATCTATTTCCTCATCTTTTTTATGTAATTGATTATGCAGTTTTATTTCAATTGATATTTTTTTATTTTATCATCATGAATATTAATATTATTATGAGCACGATAATTAGATACTCAAGTGGCAATAGTGCCACTAGGAATCCCTGTTTTTTTGAAACTTCACGATAGTTTTCTTTGTTATTAACTATTATAAGTATTGTAATTGTTTTTTCTTTAATTGAGTAATTCTTAAATTTTTGACCATTTGTTGCCATTTTTATCATTCTCCTTATAAATATATTTTATTTGATTACATAAATGTGTCCGGATTTTTAGTAAGGAAGCACTTATATAAACGTGATTAAACAAAGACTACCCTCTTGTTTTTTTTTTTTTTTTTTTAAATACAATTAAATTATAAACAATTTTTGTAAGGGGGATTTAAAAATGAAAAAATTACTTAGTTTATTAGGTGCTTTGTTGTTATCAGCAACTAGTGCAACGGTTGTTGTTAGTTGTAAACCAAATGCAAAAGAAGATCCTGGTGATAATAGCCAAGATACTAATATTTTATTAGAAATAAATCAAAAAGCAAAAAGTAAAATTAAAGATGTATTAAAAAATTATTTATATTTTAATTCTGAGCAAAATCCATTGTTAGCAAATTTGTACAATAAGGTGAATGATAATAAAAAAGACTATGTCTTAACTGCTACGAATGATCACGAATATATTACCTTTTTTAATCAAGTTTTACAAAAAGTTGTTACTATAGTTAATAATGATTTAATTCAAGAATATTCTAATTACTATTTGAATTCAGTGCCAATTATTTTAGATAATAATAAGTTTAATGCCAGAGTTAATTATATTGATTTAGTAGAAATTAAAAAACAGTTTTCTGAGGCGAATATATCAGATTTGCAAGCAGTAGGAGTTTTATTTAACTCAGTAATTACAATTCAGTTTAAAAATTTGACATTATTTACTTGAATTGGTGATAAATTTGAAATTACTAATAATGTTCCTTTATATCAGAATATTCAAAAATTAGTGTCAAATGGTATTTTGAATGTTTTTCGAAAAAATATTTTTGATGCAATTAAAGCAATAATTCTTGATAAGGATACAAAATATTTTAAAGGATTATACGATAACTTTAATATTGATTATAGTAAAAATAATAGTGTTCTTTCGCAAAAGTTACAAAATTATTTTAATGATGTAATTAAAAACAAGGCAGAATTACAGCCTTATCAAATCACATTTAATGACAATGTTGATGTTATTACAACAATCAGCACGGGATTTGATGATTTTAAAATTGATCATAATAAGGCCGGGGTAGCTTTTTTCAAGTATCTGAATAGTAAAAATATTTTTGAAATAACCGAAGCAAACTCGGCTAATTTTGTCGCGTATTATCAAACTGAAATTTTACCAGATTTTAAGATTGAGGATAATAATATTATTTTAGGTCAATTTAAGATTAATTTAGAGTGTTTTAATGTTTTGGGCTTAAAATTAGTAACTAATGATTATGAACAAAACAATATTAATATTTTAATTTCAAATGCAGGATTTACCACAAAGTTAAATAATTTTGGTAATTTAATTATTAATTATTTTGAATATATTAATAAGGGGGTTATGAAAAAATATCTCAATGATGTTGTGCGTTCGGGTAATTGATTCGGCTGGGGGTATAATAGATTATCAAAACAAGAAATTAGATCCATTATAAAACCAGATGGTCTTCGTTTTAGTGATTTCTTAAAATTGGATTTACTAAGGTTTAAAGAATGACTTAATAAAAATGAAAAGTTGATTGAAGATTTCGATTTATTTTCTTTTGGTCTTTTGAATAATCAGAATAAATTATGATATGGTAAGGACAACCTTGACTTTAATGGGTGTATATATTATGATGTTTCTAAAAAAATAATTTTGGTTTTTCTTTTGGTTCAAATAGTTTAAATAGTATAAAATTTAATTTTTTTGATAATAATAGTAACATGAATGGTCTTTACTTTTGTACATAAATTAAAATAATTCAATAAATTATTATAAATATAATTTGTTTCCTTAGTTGCTGTAACTTGCCCATATCATTTTTTTAAAACCACGATGTAATTTATATAACTCGTTTTCTGTAATAATACTTGCTATCATTTTAAACCTCCTAATTTAATTTTAAAGATTTAGGTGGTCTTAAATGTGTGTGGTTTCCACAGATAAAACCAGAAAAATTGTTGCAATTAATCCAAAAAGAATTATAATAAAACCATAAATATTAGAGGAGTAATTAAACAAAATAGTTCAGAGAGTTAATTGGTGGTGAGAAATTAATTTATTTGTTTAGTGAAGGTTACTAATATTTCAACTTGATATTTTAATTAAGATAATAAGTTTGTACTTATTAAAAAAGGATGGTACCGTAATTATTAAATAATAATTGCTCCTATTATTTTGTTAAAATAATAGGAGTTTTTATTTAGATAGGAGATTCAATGGCAAAGGAATTAAGCAAAAAATATGAGCATAATCTGGTAGAAGAAGGTAAGTATCAATTTTGAAAAAATAAAGGATATTTTACTGCGGATGTAAAAAGTAATAAGCCAAGTTTTAGTATTGTGATTCCACCGCCAAATGTAACGGGGAAGTTACATTTAGGTCATGCGTGAGACACAACCTTGCAAGATTTAATTATTCGTTATAAAAAATTAATGGGGTTTGATACATTATATTTACCAGGAATGGATCATGCTGGGATTGCAACCCAGGCAAAAGTTGAGGAACGTTTACGAATAACAAAGAATGTTTTACGTCATGATTTAGGACGCGAAAAATTTATTGAGCAAGTTTGAGCATGAAAAGAAGAATATGCCGAAGTTATCCGCGCTCAATGAGCTAAATTGGGGTTAGCACTAGATTATTCACGTGAACAATTTACCTTAAACAACAATTTATCATCAGCGGTACAAAAAGTTTTTATTGACTTATATCAAAAAGGATTAATTTATCGTGGAAAGCGAATTATTTCGTGAGATCCAGTGCAAAAAACAGCACTATCAAATATTGAGGTTTTATACCAAGAACAAAAAGGTAAAATGTATTATTTTAAATATTTTTTAGAAAATAGTACTAGTGAATATTTAACTATTGCGACAACCCGACCAGAAACAATGTTTGCTGATCAATGTGTTGTTGTTAATCCAAATGATAAACGTTATCAGCAATATTGGAATAAAAAGGTTATTAACCCTGCTAATGGAGATTTAATTCCTGTTCTTTGTGATGATTATGTTGACCAGGAATTTGGAACTGGAGCAATGAAATGTACGCCAGCACATGATGCAAACGATTTTGAAATTGCGTTGCGTCATAATCTAACAATGCCAATTTGTATGAATACTGATGGAACAATGAACGAAATGGCAGGAAAATATGCAAACCAAGATCGATTTATTGCTCGCGAAAATTTAGTTGCTGATTTAACAAAACAAAATTTAATTGTTGAAATAAAAGACCATTTTCATCAAGTTGGTTTTTCCGAACGAAGTGGTGCAATTGTTGAACCATATTTATCTGACCAATGATTTGTTAAAATGGATTATTTTGCTGAAAAAATTATTAAATTTCAAAGAACAAATGAGCAAATTAACTTTTACCCTTCACGTTTTAATACAACATTAATCAATTGAATGGAAAAGATTCAAGATTGATGTATTTCACGGCAACTATGATGGGGGCATCAAATTCCAGCGTGATATATGAAAGATGACCCTACTAAAATTCATGTTGGATTAACTCCACCAGATAATACAAATAATTGATTACAAGATGAAGATGTTTTAGACACATGATTTTCATCAGCATTATGGCCAATGACAACATTAGGGTGAAATTGAGATGAAACATTATTTCAACGCTATTTTCCAACTAATGTTTTAGTAACTGGTTATGATATTATTTTCTTTTGAGTTTCAAGAATGATGTTCGATTCATTAGAATTTACTAATAAGAAACCTTTTAATGATGTTTTAATTCATGGTTTGATTCGTGATGAAGAAGGACGCAAAATGAGTAAATCGTTGGGAAATGGGATTGATCCAATGGATGTCATTAATGATTATGGCACTGATACTTTGCGTTACTTTTTAGTGACAAATAGTGCTCCAGGACAAGATTTACGATATTCACAAGAAAAAATTAACGGTGCTTGAAATTTTATTAACAAGTTGTGAAATGCTGCGCGTTATGTGGAAATGAATTTATCAAGTGATTTTCAACCATTTACAAATTTTGATCAAGAAATTAAAGAATTATTAACTAAGCATCAAGAAAGTGCAATTGATCAATGAATTTTAACAGAGTTAACAAAAACAATTAGTAAAGTTAAAGTCAATATGGAACGATATGAGTTTGTTTTAGTTGGTAAAGATTTGTATGATTTTGTATGAAATAAGTTTTGTTCATGATATATTGAATTAACAAAAGTTAATTTACAAAGTGATAATCAAACAATTAAAACAGTAACAAAACAAACATTGTTTTATGTTTTAAAGCAAATTTTGGTGATGTTACATCCCTTTATTCCATTTGTTACTGAAGAAATTTATCAAAAATTAAATTTAAAAGCATCAATTATGTTAGAAACATATCCAACAACGAATTTTAATTATGATGTTGAATACTTAAATTTAGTAACAGAAATTATTGGTGCAATGCGCGAAATACGAAACAATTATCAAATTAAAAAACAACAATTAATTGAAATTTGATTGGATGTAACAAATAATAAAACTAAAATTGATAACACAATAATCTCATTAATTAATGATTTTATTTTTAAAATGGTAAATAGTGAAATTAAAGGTATTCTAAAAGAAAAGGACCTTAAACAAACGTATGTCACAGTTCCCTTAACAAATGTAATTTTAGAAGTAATTGCTACCGATATTATTGATTTAGCAGCTGAACAAACAAAAATCACCACGGAATTAAAACGGTTAGAAGAAGAACTTATTCGTAGTAAAAATATTTTGAATAACCAAAACTTTTTAGCAAAAGCGAGTCCGGAAAAAATTCAAATTGAACAAGAAAAATATACAAAGTATTTGGAACAATATGAACAGTTAAAAGAGAAGGTAGTTTATGGTAAAACCAAAAATTAATATTATTGGTGCTGGTTTAGCTGGAACGGAAGCGGCTTATCAGTTGGCAAGAAGAGGAATGCAAGTTAACTTATATGAAAGTAAACGAATTAATAAAAACCCTGTGCAAAAGCAAGATACTTTTGCGGAATTAGTTTGTTCAAATTCATTACGAAGCGATAGTTTAACAAATGGCGTTGGTTTATTAAAGCAAGAAATGCTAGCTTTTGATTCATTAATTATTAAGGCTGCTTATGCTAGTCGAGTCCCAGCTGGTGGTGCTTTGGCGGTTGATCGTCAACAGTTTTCAGATTATATTACAAGTTGGTTAACAAAACATCCTAATGTAACTTTAATTGACCAAGAAGTTACAAAAATTGATTTAACAGCAATTACTTTAATTACATCAGGACCATTAACAACACCAAGTTTACAAAATGAGATTCAACAATTATTAGGAAAAGAGTACTTTTATTTTTATGATGCAGCAGCACCAATTATTACAAAAGAAAGTATTGATTTTCAGAAGGTTTACTATAAGTCTCGTTATGATAAAGGGGAAGGTAAAGATTATATTAATTGTCCAATGACAAAAGCAGAATTTGAAATATGAGTTCAAGCATTGATTACAGCGGAGACAGTTGCCTTACGTGAATTTGAAAAAGAAATTTATTTTGAAGGATGTATGCCAATTGAAATAATGGCAAAGCGGGGCATTAAATCATTGTTATTTGGCCCGTTAAAACCAGTTGGTTTGGAAAAACCAAATGGTGAACGACCATATGCTGTTATTCAATTACGGCAAGATGATGCAATTGATACTTTGTATAATGTTGTGGGATTCCAAACTAATTTAAAATTTCCTGAACAAAAACGTCTTTTGACCATGATTCCGGGCTTAGAAAATGCTAATATTGTGCGTTATGGTGTCATTCATAAAAATAATTTTATTAATTCACCAGTATTACTAAATCAATTTTTACAATTAAAATCCCACCAAAATATTTTCTTTGCTGGTCAGATTATTGGAGTAGAAGGTTATGTTGAATCAGCAGCAACTGGAATTATTAGTGCTCTTAATATTGCAAACACTTTAAATAAGAAAACAATGTTAACTTTCCCTCCAGAAACAATGATGGGATCATTAACAAATTATATTATTAATGCTTCGCCAACTAATTTTCAACCAATGAAGGCCAACTTTGGAATTGTTCCTAGTCTTGACCAGCATTTTAAAGTAAAAGCTGATAAGTATTTAGCATATAGTGAACGTGCTTTAACAAAATTAACCAATTTTATTAAAAACAATAAGATAAATGATGAAATTAACTTTTAATAATTTTAAAAAAGCATAGAATAAAAGTAGAATAAATATGAAAAGAAAAGAGGCAGTGAAAATGAACTTAGAATTAAATGCATTAATTAATGGCGAATTAATGAATAATGGTGATTGATTAGAAATTATATCACCACTTAATAATAAACCTTATGGACGTGTTCCAGCGTTAAAAGAAAAAGAAATTAATCAGGCTTTTCAAACAGCACGACAAGCACAAAAAGCTTGAGCAAAATTAACTTTGTTTGAACGAATCAGTTACTTACGAAAATGAGCAGATTTGTTGTTAATTCATAAAGTAGAATTAGCAAAAATTATGGCTTATGAAGTTGGAAAAAGTTTAAAAGATGGTCAAGTTGAAGTTGAACGAAGCATTGATTATATTGATTATACAATTGAAGAAGCAAAACGAGTTTTTCCAGAAACTTTAACTGGTGATGGTTGAAATGTAAAAAATAAACTTGGAATTTTTTCACGAGTTCCTAAGGGTGTTGTTTTGGCAATTTCACCATTTAATTATCCGGTTAACTTAAGTATTGCTAAAATTGCCCCAAGTTTGGTTCTTGGGAATAGCGTTGTTTTTAAGCCAGCAACAAATGGTAGTTTAACTGGCTTATATATGGCAAAGTTAGCCCATGAAGTCGGTTTTCCCAAAGGGGTATTTAATGTTGTAACGGGTCGTGGTCGTGATATTGGTGACTTATTAGTTTTAAATCCAGAAATTGATGTAATTTCTTTTACTGGTTCTGTTGCGGTTGGAAATCACATTCGTAAATTAGGACATGGAAAAGATTTGGTGTTAGAATTAGGTGGAAAAGACCCAGCATTGGTGTTGAAAGATGCTGATTTGACAAAAACAGTAAAAGAAATTATTAGTGGTGCTTATTCATACTCAGGACAACGCTGTACAGCAATTAAGCGAGTATTAGTTGATGAAACAATCGCGGATGAATTAGTTACGCTATTAAAAACAGAAGTTAGCAAGTTAGAAATGGGGTCACCATTAGAAAACAAAGCAATTATTCCACTAATTGATATTAAGGCTGCTGAATTTGTTCAAGGATTAATCGATGATGCTTTAGCAAAAAAAGCAACTTTAGTTGTTGGAAATCAACGAAAAGATAATTTGCTTAGTGCAACTTTAATTGACCATGTTACAGCAGATATGCGCTTAGCTTGAGAGGAACCATTTGGTCCTGTTTTACCAATTATTCGTTGCAAAAATGTTGAAGAAATGATTATGTTAGCA
Organism: Spiroplasma sp. SV19; assembly: GCF_030060925.1. NCBI lineage: Bacteria > Bacillati > Mycoplasmatota > Mollicutes > Entomoplasmatales > Spiroplasmataceae > Spiroplasma > Spiroplasma sp. SV19. The sequence continues at coordinate 465,127 of NZ_CP045455.1, read as the reverse complement.
AATAAATCAAACTTTAAGTTACAGGCATGTATTTTTACTAATGATATTAATGCTGCTTTTAAAATTGCTAATGAATTAGAAACAGGAACTGTTAATATTAATGGTCGTACGCAACGTGGTCCTGATTCATTCCCATTTTTAGGGATTCATGATTCAGGACAAGGAGTACAAGGAATTCGTGAAACAATTAATTCAGTTACTCGTTTTAAAGGGTTAATAATTAATTATTAAAGTAATTTTAAAGTCCCTTTTTCCATTTTATTCTTTTTTATGATATATTTATATTTGTAAAGTAGGTGGAGAATAATATGGAAATAAAAGAAGAACAGATGTCCTTACGAGAAGAAAAAATTGAACAGTCATTAAATGAACTAATGTTAACAGTTCAAGCTGTCAATTTAGATCTTAGTGAATTGCAAGAACGAGCAAGTTTAAACAATAGTGCCGTTGTTGATGATTATGAAAATATTACCGACCAAGTAAAAAATATTGAAAAAGAAATTAGTGAATTAGAATATAAGTTTGATATTACTGAAATTTCGTTATATTTAATATTTTTAGATTTAAAACTATCATTTAATATCTTAAAAAATAAATTAGAAGTAACAAAGTATTTAATAAAACTTTTTCAAAGACAGTAATCAATTATTATTGTCTTTTCTATTATGATAATAATGGGAGGTTATTGCACATGAATTTAAAACAAGAAAAATTTTTATTTACTGATGGGAAGGAACATTTAATTTCTGCTTTTCAAAAAGAAAAGGGTTATATCTTTTATTTTTTTCCAAAAGCAGCAACAGCAGGTTGTACTTTAGAAACGGTTGCTTATAATCGTTATTATTCAAAATTTTTAGCGGCAGGCTATAATGTTATTGGTATTAGCCGAGACAATTTAAAAAAACAGACTAAATTTCAGCAAGATAATGCTGTTGAATTTCCAATGATTTGTGATATTGATGAAAAATTATCTAAAATGTTTGATGTATTGAAACAAAAGAAAATGTTTAATAATGTTTATATGGGAATTGAACGTAGTACTTTTTTGTTGAATAATGATTTTGAAATTATTGAAGAATGACGAAAAGTTGCGCCAGTTGAACACATTAAAGCTGTTTTATCAGCAGTTTTGTAATTTATCCTTATTACAAAGTATAATAAATAACAATTTTAATAACAAATGAATGGTCCAATTACAAGAATCTAATTTATAACTAATCGTTATTAATTTAGATTTTATTTATCAATGTAGAAAGAACAATGAGGAAATATAATGGAAGAAAAATTAATAATGACAAAACGTGAACATAAATTACGTTATGCAAAACCATGATCTGCAATTTGGTATTTTTGTGGTCCAATGGTTTTAATCATGGTTATTCAAGGGTTATATAACATTATTGATAAAAATATGGCCCAAAATTTTACAAGTTTAGATATTATGAATCGTTTTAATATTGATGAACATACAGCAAATAATTTAGTAAATATTACAACGGGTTATACAATGACAGCATTTTACACCTTATTTGCTTTTGCAGCATTATTTGGTGTTGGGGCATCAATTGTTTTTTCAATGGAATATGGACGACGTAATATTACACAGATGCGCCGAATTGTTGGTAACATGATTGGTTTACAAATTACTTTATCAATTGTTGTTGCTTTAGTTTTATTCTTTTTAATGAATGAACATTTTGGAGCATTATTAGTAAAAGCCCAAATGAATGGGGGCATGTCAGGACTGGCACAAAGTCGTTATATTACTTTAGCATGAGAATATTCACGAGTATTTATTTTCTGTGCGCCACTACTATTTTTATCGTTTGCTTTACCAACTTTCCTTCGCACAGAAGGAAAAGTATTTATTGTTTTAATAATGCAAATTATTTCAATTCCAGTTAATGTTTTATTTTCGTTTGTTTTTGCAAAATTAGCCCATTTACAAATGTCGGGTGTAATGATGGGTAGTATGATGGCATGAATTTTTAACATTGTTTTTTCGGCGAGTGTTATTATTTTTTCAAAGAATTCATATTGTAAATTTAGTTGAAAGGATATGATATGATCTCGTGAAATTATTAAACGCTCATTTCCAATTGGAATTGGTTCCTTCTTTCTTAATTTTGCAATGGCAATTCAAGTTTTAATTTCAACAATTTTAGTTGTTCATTTACCAGGTCAAGATGATGTTTTAATTACTGTTAATGGTCAAAAAGTATTGGCAACTTCAGTTGGAATTTATATTTGTCAATTAGTTTATTCAACCATTTCCCCATTCATTGTTATTTTTACTTCAGCCGGGGTTGGTTTAGCTCAAGGAGCAACTGCTATTTGTGCTTATGCTTTTGGAGCAAAAAAATATAAACGAATTGAACAAATTATTTTTCGCATTGCAATTTTGGAGTTAGCATGGTTTACATTTGTTTTTGCTATAATTTTAGCATTTGCTGATAAAATGATGTTAATTTATAATTTTCCGCAGGAACTAGTTGGACACTATCGATGATATACTGTTTTAGCATTTTCAACTTATATTTTTGCCTCAGTAACTTATACTTCAATGGCGCTATATTCTGCAATTGGCAAATCAACACAAACCCTAATTTGTTCAATGCTTCGTTCATTAATTGTAATGGTGCCATTATCGTTTATTGGTTATGGAGTTAGTTTATTAACTGGTAATAATATTGATTATTTTATTCTAGTTGGTTTAAACGATTTAATTTGTGCCTTTATTATTGGCCCAATGCTAATTTCAACTTGACGGAAAAATAAAACAAAATTAATTGATCATCCAGATGATTTCGAACAACAAAATCGGGATAATTTACAAGCTAATGTTGTTGACAAAATTTCTTTAGAAAGTGATATTAAATAGATTTTTATTTAATATCACTTTCTTTTTTCTAGTAATGTTTTTGAAATTACGATAAAATTAACAGTAAAGAAATTTGCAGAAAGGGAAGGGTGTTAATGAATAAAAATGTTTTTTCAAAAAATGAAATTAAGTTACGTTATGATAATTTATGAAAAATAATTTTTATGTTTTCATTACCAACTGTTTTTGTAATGGCAATTTCAGCTTCATATCCGATTCTAGACAAATTAATTGCTTTAACATTTGTAACACCTAATGCTTATCATTATTAATCTTATTTAGATTGGTATAGAGAAAATATTGATATTAATAATGGGATTTTAACTTATGGCGGGGCAAAAATCTTTGTTAATTTAGCAACTCATTTTTCAGGTCAAATCTATAACTTGCTTTTTTCATTTGCTATTTTAATTGCAATTGGGACTTCAATTACTTTTGCGATTAAATATGGGCAAAATAATAAACAACAAACGCAATCTTTAGCAGGGAATGCCTTAACAATTACGATTTTATTTTCAATTGTAGCAGCTTTTTTTGTTTTTTGTTTAGTTTTTCCTAAGTGAGACAATATTATGATTTTTATTCAATTAAGTAAAAAAGGAGCATGAATTACACAGGATTTAACTTGGCGCTATGTTTTTCCAATGTTACTTGCAAGTCCCTTAATGTTTGTTAGTTACTTACTATTAACTTTATTACGTACTGATGGAAAAGGGCGGATTGCAGTTTATATTACTATTGGTTCAATCTTGGTTAATGTCTTCTTTTCGATCATATTAGTAAAGTATGCTAATTTGTTATTAGAAGGAACGATGTTTGGGACTATTATTTCTTGAGTTTTTATTATTGTTGTTTCGTTAATTTGTATTTATCAAAATAAGGATTCATATTTACGGTTTCACTGAAAAGATCTGTTTTATTTTCGTAAAACAACTGTAAAAGAAATTTTTCGGTTAGGATTTTCATCATTTATTAATAATTTAGGAATTGTTTTAGTTTCCATTTTGTCATCAACAATTATGACTCATTTGCCAGGCCAATCTGCTGAAAAACAACAAAGTGGTTTATCATCTTTTCAATTATTTAATAGTGCGATGAGTCCATGGGTTGCTTTTTTTACAGCAATTGCATTAGGGATTGCTCAAGGAATTAAATCAATTATTGGATATAATTATGGGGCAAGGAAATATTTACGGATGTATCAAACTTGTTGATATGGGTTAATTATCATTGGGTCTTGATTATTTTTTGTGCTCTTATTATTTATTGGCCTTGGACCACAACTACTAATGACTTTTGCTTTTCCACAATCATTAGTTGAGCAATATCGGTGAACATCAGTCTTAATGTTAATGAGTTATCCGTGTGCTGCTATTTCCTTTATGGGTGTTTCATTATTTCAAGGAATGAATAATGTTCGTAAAGCGGCATTATGTTCCTCGCTTCGAACTCTTATTGTATTGCCAGTTTTAATGTTAATAGGAGCCTTTATTGCTAGTGGATTATCAGATGGAACAACAAAAAATAATATTTATTATTTTATTATGTTAGGTTTTAATGATTTAATTTCGGGGTTTATTGTAGCAACTATTTTATATTTATTCTGACATAAAAACCGTCATAGCATTTTTAATGAAGTAAATAAAATGGATCAAGAATATTTACAAAATAAAAACCGTCATTGAAAAAATAAAATATAAAAATTATATACTTTTCTTTTATTTTTGACAATAGTTTTATTTATTTTTTTGTAAATTTATAGTATAATATACTTATAAAACAAAGTGGGCATATTAAAATGGAGGGTATCACATGAATAATAGTGGAGTAAAAACTACTGAAGGAGTAGACAATCATTCGATCTCTTTTGGGCCTAACAATAATACAACTAGTGATAGTTTATTTAACCAAAAACCTCCGTTAACACCCTTGTCAAAACCAATTAAAGTTCCAACAGAAAAAGATGGTTTTAAAGCAGACCCTAATCCAGCTTTTAACCCATCATATATTTCACAATCATTAGGAATTAATGGAACATCAGTGCAGGCACAATATAATAAACCAATTTATCAACCAATTATTTACCAACCATACGTAATGCCAGTTATGAATAATACTTCTAATGTGGGGGGGATGAATCAGTATGGGATGATGCCACAGTATCCGGGAATGATGATGGGCTATCCGCAAATGCCACAGTATCCGGGAATGATGATGGGCTATCCGCAAATGCCACAGTATCCGGGAATGATGATGGGCTATCCGCAAATGCCACAGTATCCGGGAATGATGATGGGCTATCCACCATTAGCAGGACCAGATTTAACACAACAATATCAATCAATGCCGCAATATTCGTCGCAGGAAACTGGCCATTCGGGAGTTGAGGGCCATGGTCGTGATGATAATAATCATTTTACAATTATGAATTCTGATTTAATGAAACAACAACAAAAAAATGATGATGATTTTGCTGGCTTTAATAATGATTTTAATGATGAATTTGATGATGATTTTGCACCATTTACAAAAAATTTAGATAGTGATGACAATAATGACTTTGGTTCAACACCATTTACAAATCCTGATTTTAATCAAAATAATAATTTTAATTCACCAGGTAATAATTTTGCTGCTCCTGGTTTCAATGCTGAAAATAATTTTGGGCAATTAAATTCAAGTTTTAGTCCAACAAATAGTTTTAATGACCAAGGAGCAAGTTTTGGACCAACACCAGACTTTAATGCGGCTCCTAGTTTTAATACACCAACTGATTTTAATCCAGCCTCAGAATTTGATGCAAATGGTGCTGTATTAGGGAAAATTGACCCTGTTAAAATGCCATTTGCACAAAACAATGAACTTAATCAAACAATGAATAACCCAAATGTTGTAGGGTATGACGAAGAACCACGAAAACGTAGATTGCCAATCTGAGCAATAGTCCTAATTGTTGTCTTGGCTGTCTTAATTGTTGCAATCGTAACAATCATTATGTTATATTTTAATTTAGATGTAGTTCATGACTTAATTAATGGTTGATTTGGGCTTGATGTTCCGTTTGATCCCTGATTTTAAGAGAATATAAAAAACAAGGAGTAATTCCTTGTTTTTTATTTCTTTGTTATTAATAAAAAAAGCCTAGATAAGGGTTAGATCTAGACTTCTTATACATTATTTAAATTTGAAAGGTTATATTTGAAAAAATTATTTTGTTATATATTTTAGGTCGTTAATTTATTTTGCTTGTATTATTTTATAGTACTTGTGGTGGTAAAGTATTCTTTTTGACTTTAAAAAATCAAACAACAAAACCTAATAATACTAAAACAACATTTTGACTTGGTTTTGTAAAACAATTAATTTTTCGGACAATTTGTTTATTATATTGACAATTATTTTCCTCGTTAATTAAAGTAACTTCTGTTTCATTAATGACATTTTCTTGGTGAATTGAATCAGTTAAAATATATGCATAATCAAATTCTGTATCATTGCCATATTTACTACGCAAAGAATTAAAGGTACCAGGAATAAATAAACTTAATGAAAACTTAATTTTTTTAATGATATGTTTTAAAAATTTATTCATTGCCATTCACCTCTTAATTGATTAATCATATGATAACACAAAAAAATAATATTGCTAATATTTTTTTTATTTTTTTCGATGATTTTATTTTGAAATAAGGTAAGATTTAAGTATGGAAAAATAGAAAACAGGTGAAAGTTAATGGAACAATATCTTAAGATGACACGATTTATTTTAGAACATGGTCAAGAAAAAGAAGACCGCACAAATACTGGAACAATTTCTTATTTTGGTTATCAAATGCGTTTTAATTTACAGGAAGGTTTTCCATTATTGACAACCAAAAAAGTTCATTTTAAGTCAGTTGTTTATGAATTATTGTGGTTTATTAAGGGAGATACAAATATTAAGTATTTGGTTGATAATAATGTTCGAATTTGAAATGAATGACCATATGAAAAATATAAAGCATCACCACAATATCAAAATGAATCATTAAATGAATTTGTAGAAAAAATTAAAACAGATCCCATTTTTGCAACTGCTTTTGGTGATTTAGGTCCTGTGTATGGCAAGCAATGACGAAATTTTAATGGTATTGATCAATTGGCAACTTTATTAGATAATTTAAAAAGTAATCCATATTCACGTCGTCATATTATTAGTGCTTGAAATCCAGCTGAAATTGAAAAAATGGCTTTACCGCCATGTCATACTTTAGTACAATTTTATGTTTCAAAAGATAATAAGTTAAGTTGCCAATTATATCAACGTAGTGCCGATGTTTTTTTAGGGGTTCCTTTTAATATTGCAAGTTATTCATTGTTAACACATTTAATTGCGCAGGTTTCTGGCTTAAAAGTTGGTGATTTTGTCTATACATTAGGTGATTGCCATATTTATAAAAATCATTTTGCACAAATCAACGAGCAGTTAACAAGAACACCACGTAAATTACCAACATTAAAGTTAAACCCAGCAATTACCTCTTTGTTTGATTTTGTCTATGAGGATATTACCCTTGAGAATTATGATCCCGCACCTTTAATTAAAGGAGCTGTTGCTGTTTAATGATTAAGTTATTATGAGCAATGGATGAAAATAATTTAATTGGGCAAAATAATCATTTACCGTGACATTTAAAAGAGGAGTTACAACATTTTAAAACAACAACAGTTGGTCAAACAATATTATTTGGTCGTTTAACTTATGAAGGAATTGGCAGACCGTTACCAAATCGAAAAACATTAGTTTTAACAACTAAACAAGATTATGTGATTAATCATCCTGATGTTAAAGTTGTAACGAACTTGCGTGCTATTATTGACTTTTATCAGAATAATCCAACAGATGATATTTACATTTGTGGTGGAAAAAAAATTTATGAAGCAACATTACCATATGCTGATGAATTAATTATTAGTTATATTAAAGGAAAATATGAAGGAGATACTTATTTTCCAGCATTTGATTTAACACAATTTATATTAATTAAAATTGTTGAATCAGAACAATTTGTAATAAAATATTATAAGAGAAAGGAACAAAATTAGTATGTTAAATATTTGAAAAATTATTCTTACTTGGCCACGATTTTTACGAACAATTACAAAGGCAAAAAGTATCAGTAAAAAAATTAAACGAGATCCAAATATTGTTTCTGAAGAATATCGTTATCATTGATTACAAAAACGAACACGTTATATGCTTTGAGTATATGATGTGAAAATAATTGTCCATGATCGTGACAATTGGATTGATAAAGGCTGTTTAATGGTGGCAAATCACCAATCAAATGTTGATCCAGCCTTATTATTTGTTTTAAATGATTTTAATAAAACAGCACCATGTGCTTTTATTGCTAAAAAAGAATTAGCAAACGATAAAACATTTAAAAATTTTCTAGCATTAATTGATGTTTTATTTTTGGACCGCGATAATCCCCGCCAAGCTTTAGAATTAATGAAAGAGGCTAATGATTTAATTCGAGTACCAAGAACAATGGTTGTTTTTCCAGAAGGAACTCGGAGCCGCAATCAAGAAATGGGAGAATTTCATGCGGGTAGTTTTAAAATTGCTCAAAAAGCACATGCCCCAATTATTCCGGTTTCAATAATTAATTCTTATCCAATTTTTAACAAAGAGCAGAAAAAGAAGGGGAAAAAATATGTTCATATTGTTTTTCATAAGCCAATTAAACCAGATACTTTTATGACAAAACCAACAGAATTAATTGCGAATAATGTTAAACAAATTATTCAAAAGGGAATCGAACAATATCGTGATGCTAATCACAAAAAAGCTTATTTAGAATATAAAGCTTCCCTAAAGAAAAAAAATACATAAAATAAAAGGAAAAAGTAACTATGGATATTTTAGCTTTAATTAATAAAAAGAAATATGGTCAAGAATTGACTCGTGAAGAGATTAATTTTATTGTGGAAGGTTATACGTCAGGATCAATCCCAGATTATCAAATGTCAGCTTTTTTAATGGCGATTTACTTTCAAACAATGTCTATTTCTGAAATTTTAATTTTAACCGAGGCAATGATTAATTCAGGAGAAATTTATGATTTATCGTCAATTTCAGGATTTAAGGTTGATAAACATTCTTCTGGTGGAGTTGGTGATAAGGTTAGTTTAATTTATGCTCCATTAGTTGCTTCTTTTGGTTTAAAAGTTGCTAAAATGTCGGGACGTGGTTTAGGACAAACTGGTGGCACAATTGATAAATTAGAAAGTATTCCAGGATTTAAAGTTGAGATTCCTTTTAGTGAATTTGTTAAAATTATTAATCAAACAAATTTATCAATTATGTCACAAACTGATAATATTGTTCCAGCTGATAAGAAAATTTATGCTTTACGAGATGTTACGGCCACTGTTGATTCTTTGCCATTAGTTGCCGCAAGTGTTATGTGTAAAAAAATTGCAACAGGAAGTGATGGCATTATTTTAGATGTTAAATGTGGGAATGGTGCTTTTATGAAAACAATTTCAGAGGCACGAAAATTAGCCCAAATTATGGTTGAATTAGGAATTAAATTTAATAAGAAAATTGCAGCAGAGATTACTAATATGTCCGAACCATTGGGGCGAACCATTGGGAATGCAATTGAAATTTATGAAGTTTTACAGGCGTTAAAAGGAACTGGACCTGCTGATTTAAACTATATTGTTTGTGAATCAGCAGCGTTAAGTTTATGTCAAGCTGGTTTGTTTTCTGATTTAGCAACTGCTGTTACTGCATGCCAAGCAAAAATGCAGACAGAAGAACCACTAAATTATTTCCGTGCTTTTATAAAGGCCCAAGGTGGTGATTTAAATTTTATTGATAACGATCTACCTTTAAAAGATATTTTGAAAGTAAAAAATATTATTGAAATTAAAGCAACCCAAGCTGGATATATGGAGATTATTGATACAACTGAATTAGGTTTATTAGCTGTTCGTTTGGGGGCTGGCCGTGCAACAAAAAATGAAGAAATTGATTATCATGCTGGAATTTATCTTAATAAAAAGACGGGAGAAAACGTTGCTGTTGGAGATGTGGTAATGACTCTCTATACTAATCGATATATTACTGAACCGGTTTATAAATGAGCAGAACGGACTTTTAAAATTGTAACAGTAAAACCACGTGAACAAAAATTAATTTATGAAATAATTCAGTAAAAAAGTGATTTTAAATTAATCACTTTTTTCTTATAACATCTTTAATTTTTTTAAAATATCGTTATTATTAATTAAGAGTATAAAAAACAGGAGAAAGAAAATGTTAAATCTATCACGTTATGAGGTAAAACTTGATAATTTTTCGGGACCATTAGATCTGTTGTTACACTTAGTAAGGGAAAAAGAAATGGACCTTTTTGACATTAAGTTAACAGAAATTACTGATCAATTTTTAGATTATATTCGACAAATGGAACAATTAAACATTGAAATTGCATCAGAATATTTAACTATGGCAAGTTATTTGGTTGAAACAAAAACAAAGTTAATATTACCAAAAGAAGAAGTTGAAATTGATGATAACTACGAAAAAGATTCACGTGATGAATTAATTAATCGTTTATTAGAATACAAAAAAATTAAGGAAGTTAGTCAATATTTTAAGAATCAACATCAAGAGGGGATTCAATATTTGTCAAAGCCACGGACAATTATTAAAGGAAATTCAGTCAAAGAAGAAGATTTACCATTGTCGCCAAAAATTAATATTGATAAATTAACAAATAGTTTTTTAAAAATGTTGGAACGAATTAATGCAACCAAACCATTAGAATCCAATGTTGTTATCACTGAAGTTTCACCAGAGGAAATGGCAGATCGTATTATGTTTTTCCTTTTAAATGAAGACAAAGAGTGGTTATTAGAAGATTTATTAGGTAATTTTGAATTGTCATTACAAGTTTTTGTTGCTTGTTTTATTGCTTTATTAGATTTGGCTCGTCATCAAAAAATTGAGATTGAACAATATCAACATTTAGAAGCAATTTATATTCGAAAATATATGAGGAAAGAGGGGAATTAAAACTTGATGAACTTAAATGAAAAAATAGCCTTATTAGAAGGCTTACTATTTATTAGTGGGGATGAAGGAATTAATTTAAAAGAAATTGCCCATATTCTTGAAATTTCAGAGTCGGAAAGTTCTGAATTGCTACTAAACTTAAAAACAGAGTATCAAACAAATAATAGACGGGGATTAACAATTACAACATTTGCGGATAAATATCGTTTGACAACTAAAAAAGAATATTATAGTTTTTATTTGAAATTAGCAAATAATAAAATAGAAGCGCGTTTATCACAAGCAGCTTTAGAAACATTAGCGATTATTGCGTACCGGGGACCAATTAGTAAACCAGAAATTGAAGAATTACGCGGGGTTAATTCGGACAATGTGATCCAAAAATTACGCGCACGAGAATTAATTGATGAAGCTGGAAAAAGTGAATTACCAGGAAAACCAATGACTTATCAAATTACAAATGAATTTTTGAAGGTCTTTAATTTGACGTCATTAGCAGATCTGCCCCAAATTAAAGAAACAATTATCGATAATGATCAGGATTTGTTTAAATAATGGAACGATTACAAAAAATTATTGCAGCAAGAGGTTATTGTTCTCGTCGTAAGGCAGAAGAATTAATTGTCCAAGGGCGTGTAAAGGTTAACAATATTGTTGTGACAACATTAGGAACAAAAGTTAGTAAAGATGATTGAATTTATATTGATAATAAACTCCTTATTGATGAAAATAATGAGAAAGTTTATTTAATGTTAAATAAGCCTCGAAATTGTGTTTCAACAATGCATGACCCCCAACATCGTAAAACTGTTTTAAATTATATTAAAGGAGTTTCCCAACGAATTTATCCGGTTGGTCGTTTGGACTATGATACTAGTGGTTTATTACTATTGACTAATGATGGCGAATTTACTAATATTATTACACACCCAAGTCATATTATTAATAAGACCTATCATGTTTTAGTTTCTGGTTGCCTTACAAAACCCCAGTTGCAGCAATTAGCAACGGGAGTTGAAATTGAGCCAGGTATTACTACAAGTTCTGCGCAAGCAAAATTAGTAAAATACCAAGAAGATAAAGATGTTTCAATTTTGTTATTAACCATTCATGAAGGAAGAAAACATCAAGTTAAAAAAATGGTTCAAGCAGTTGGTCATGAAGTCCTTAAATTAAAACGAATTGCCATTGGTTTTTTACAGTTAGATGAAGCCTTAAAACCAGGTGAATGACGTTACTTAAAACCAAAAGAAATTAAGCGTTTTTTTGGAATGGCATCACAATTAAAAATAAAATAAAGGAGAGAAAATATAATGCGAATTACATTAGCTGGAGTTGTTGGAGTTGGAAAATCAACTGTTAGTAAAATGTTAGGAGAAAAACATCAGTATATGGTGATGGATGAACCAGTTGAAGAAAATCCATATTTAGATCAATATTATGCAGATCCCAAGGATATGGCTTTTAAAATGCAAGTGTATATGGTAATGGCCCGAAGTAAGCAATTAAAACAAGCAAAAATAACATCAAATATTATTTTTGATCGAAGTATTTTAGAAGATCCAATTTTTGTTGATGTTTTATATGAACTGGGATATATGAATAATACTGATTATAAAGTTTACAAAGAATTTTACGATGTTGTTGTTTTGCAAAGCTTATACTTAGATGAAAATATTAAGCCAGAATTAGTAGTTTACTTACGAGTTGACCCTGAGATTGCAATAGAACGAATTATCAAAAGAGGACGTGCTAGTGAACAAAATGTTGGCAGTGCTTATTGAACATTATTAAATCGTAAATATGAAGAATGATATGAACGAGTAAAAGACAAGTTTAACTTTTTAGTAATTGATGCAAATAATAAAACACCAGAAGAAATTGTGGCAATAATTTCAGAAAAGTTAACTGCTTAATTTAATAATAAAAAATACTATTGTTAACAATAGTATTTTTTATTAGGCTTGACCTAATCCTTTTTCTTTTCAAATTTGCATTACGGCATCTTTTCCTTTTGTTTCTAAAAGGTCTTTATATTCTATGTAGCGTTCTTGGCATTCTTTAATTTCTTTTAAAGCTTGGTCTAAACCACTTCATCCGTGAATTTTAACTTCTTTTTTCTGCAATGCTTTATATTGTAAGAAGAAGTTTTCAATTTCATCACGAAGATGTTGTGGAACATCTTCTAATGTTTGAATATGATTAAAACGAGGATCATCAGCAACAACTGCCATTAATTTAGTATCAATTTCACCATTATCAATCATATTAATTGTTCCTAAAATGCGAACATTAATTTGACATCCGGGAATTGTTGGATATGTAATTAGTGAAATAACATCTAGGGGGTCACCATCTCAATCTAAAGTATTTTCGATGAAACCATATTCACCAGGATAAAAATTAGCCCCATATAAAACACGATCTAAGAGAATACGACCCGTTTTAAGATCATATTCATATTTATTACTGCTTCCTTTTGGAATCTCGACTATAATTGGTAAAACATTATTTTTACTCATTGTTTTCTTCCTTTCATTAATTTCCTAATTATTAATATAACATAGAAAAATGATAATGTTATTATTTTAAATATTTTATTATTATCTTTTTACTTGCTTTTTTTTTTTTTTTTTTATAATAAAAAAGAAAAGTACATTAGTTTTGGAGGATTAAAAATGAAAAAATTATTAACTATTTTAGGAGCCTTAACGATAACTACTGTTGGAACAGTTAATATTGTTAGTTGTACGGTCAGGCCAAATGACAATAGTAGTGATACAAATGGTAGTATGCAAAATGATATGGCCATTTTAACTAAAATTGCTAGCAAAGTAAGTAAAAATATTAATGATTATGCCAATAATGGTAATTTAAAAGATTCAAATGCTTATCCGCAATTAGATTCTTTTTATGATTTAGTTTCAGAATCGCAACCAAGTATTGAAATCTCTGCTTCATCAGGTGATCATAAAGAAGGTTTAAGTATTATTAAAAATGGTTTAAAAGTAGTTTTTGAAAATGTTAACCAGCAAATAAAAGATGAATATTCAAATTATTATATTAATACAATGCCATTAAGTTTTGAAGAAACAAGAGATAAGTTTGTGTTAAATTATATTAATTTAACTAAAGTTGCTGAGATTACGGGAACAGATATTAGTAACTTAAAAACCGTTCAACTGCAATATAGTTTTATGTTAAATTTAGATTATAAAAAATTAAATCAAAAAATGCCCTTTACAATTTCATTTTTAATTTCTAATGATATTGAAAAAATTGGCAAGCTTGTTAATGGTACAATTGCAGAAGTTACAAAAGTTTTAGTTAGTTATTTTAAAGATTATATGAACATTGTTATTGATAAAAACAACGATTTTAAATCAATTTATAATAATTTTCAAGTTAATTATGTTGGAGATGTCAAAGCGTTAGATGATATTTTTGTGACTAAATTAGGTCAAAACATTAAAGATGATTCAACAATTTCGCTAAAGTTAAAACAAGGAATTGCTTTTGATGATACTGGTAACAAACGATTAATGAAAGTGGTGTCTTCAACAATTACAGCAGAGAATTCTGGACAAATTCCAAAGAACCTTGATTTAGGAAATTATCAACCAGCATTATGGGCGGGAGAAGGAGTTAATCCCACTGGATTGACAGCTAATAATTTTGTGAAAGCTTATAGAGAAAGTTTACCAGTTTTTAATGTTGATAAAGAAAATATGATGTTAGCAAAATTAAATGTTAATTTAAATTATATTAGTATTTATGGTTTGCCATTATCAGGAATATTAATGATTAATGATCAAATTTATGAAAGCAATATCTTAATTAGTCGGCAAGGGCTAAATAATAAATTAACTAATTTTGGGGAAATTATTGTTGCATTTCATAAATATTATAATATTGATATTCGCAAACGAAAAGGGGAAAATACTTGAAATAATACAATTAACAATTCTAGTATTTTTCATGTTAAAGATGTGTTATCAGATTTAAAAAATAATATTGATAGTAAGGATAAAATACTAAGAAAATTATTAAGTAATTTTAAAAAAAGTGAAGTAGCACAAGGATTAACTGATCTTAATTTATTTAATATTTATAATTTAATTGATGATACTAAGACACGAGTTGGTACTAATGGTTACACGAAGGACAAAATTATTTTTGATGTTAGTAATGGCTCATTTTGTTTAGCATTTTCTTTTGGAATAACAAGAATGGATTCAATTTTTTATGGAGCGTACGGTGCTAATAATGGGCAAGCGTCTAATCATTTTTGAAATGCATGGTTTTTAATTGACAAATAGTTTTAAAACTTACTTAATTTAATTATCTAAATTATAGTATGAAATGTAAAAGAGCAACTTAGATAAGTTGTTCTTTTAATAATATAATTGGGAAGCTTTATTTTATATTTATTCAAAAACTCTTATCATTCCAAGAAACAATTTAAATTTAATAAGTTTTGCGTTTTTTATCGTTTATCTTATCAAATTATTTTCTATTAAATATATAATTAACAAATAATTTGATAAAAATTACCACTGCTTTGTTATTTAATATTATTATATATAATAATTATAAATAAGAATATTAAATAACAAAAGGGGAAGTAATATGAAAAAAATATTAACAATGTTAACAGCTTTTATGTTAACAATAGCAAGTACAACTAGCATACTTAGTTGTACAAAAACCGGGGAGGTAGCAGAAAAAAAGATTCAAGCTGATTATACAGTTAATGTTCTGCTAACTTCTAACGATAAATTACATGTTCCATTAGATGAATTAATTAAACAAATTAGGGACACAATTATGCAAAGTAAATTGCCATCAATAATAAAAAAAATCGCAGTTGAAAAAATAACAAATTATTTGAATTCAGGCGTTCATTTCCATATTGGGAATAGTATTGTTATTCAAAATCTACCATCATCTGATCAAAGCAATGCTCCATTAACAACTACCTTAAAAATTACAACCGAGTTAAAAGCAAATAATTCAACAGAAACTAAATTAGATTTAGCAATTGATGAAATAATTAATGTTGCAATTACTAGTCTTGATGGTTTGCATGCGGATGGTAGTACTGTAATTGCAGCGGTATCGAAGGCGCTTGAGACTTCACAAAATTTAACAACAGTTGCTAAACAAAATGCTATTAATGAATTTAAAAAAGTTTTTACTAGCACATATAAACCGCCCGCTCATTTTCATATTGGTGATAGTTTTATTTTAAAAGGAATTATTACTA
Source organism: Spiroplasma sp. SV19 (assembly GCF_030060925.1). Lineage (NCBI taxonomy): Bacteria > Bacillati > Mycoplasmatota > Mollicutes > Entomoplasmatales > Spiroplasmataceae > Spiroplasma > Spiroplasma sp. SV19. Next base: position 448,909 of record NZ_CP045455.1, on the reverse strand, counting down.
ATAATATTAGTAATATTAAAATAAACATAAAAATAGTAACCAAACAGTTTATTTTTAAAAATAAGGATTATAAGCTTTATCTTTATAAAACAGGAGACGAGTCATATACAACACAGGAATTTTTGCAAGTTCTTGAAAAATATTTGAGTCAAGATAATAATTTAAATAAAGATGAAAGTTTTATTAAATTAGTGCTTCAGAAAATGCAGCTTTTATTAAGTAAGACAACAGTTGTATTAAAAAATATTGCTTTAAAAATTTCAAATTTACCATTAATGGTAAATAATAAAAAAACAGTTCTTAATTTAATTGTACTAATAAAGGAACAAAAAAATGATTCAGTTGTTCCTAATAAAATATGGGATATAACAATCAAATTAGATTTAAAAGATGAAAATAATAAGGCAAATCCATATTATTTTCGTGATAAAATTTCACAAGCCGTAACAGAATATATTGAAGAAATTCCAGCTCAATTTCATGGAAAAATTTATAGTAAAATAGATATGTTTGCTATGCAAGAACAAAAACAAGACCAATTAAAAAATAATCATATATATGAGATTAATAATATTACCATTGATGGCTATTGTTTAAAAATGAAACAATTATATGAAAAAGATGAGCAACTTTTTTTATTTGTTGATACTATTGAAAACCTAGAAGGTAATTTACTACCATTTGCTGACAAATATGGATGAGATTATATATATGAAAAAAACAATCAAAATGGATCAAAATACTATGTTAAAGAAACATTTGTTGGGAATGAAGAAATATTAGAGTTATCACAAACATTAACAATTAAAATAACATCAATTATTAATTAATAATTGATGTTATTTTTTATTAAATCAGCAGCAAAGAATGACAAGTTTAAATTAATAAACAATCTTTTATTAAACGCCAAAAAATTATAAAACAAAATAAGTGAATTAATAAAAAACAAAAAAATAGTTAAAATGATAATTAATTTAAGAAACAAATTAATAGATTCAATTCTAATCTTTGCAACTTTTTTATTCTAAAATTTGGTATATTATAAAAAATAATTTATAATTATAAAGGTGATAAAATGGAAATCAAAACAAAAAGATTATTTTCTTTAGATACTAAAAAAGTTGCAGCAATGGCAATTATTATTGCGTTGTATGTTTTGCTATCATGACTAAGCAAAATATTGAACTTAGCAGTTTTTCCTGTTGCCCCGTTCTTAAAAATCGAACTAACTGATTTTTTAATGCTATTGGCGGTTCGGTTGGTTGGAATTATTTATGCCAGTATTTTAACAATTAGTGTTAGTTGGTTACGAATGGCTTATTTAGGTGATGGTCCAATTGATGCTTTTGCTTTAATGTTAGCAGATTTAATCTTTTTAATTGCATTTTGATTAGGTGATGTTTTTCTTCGCAGGGGAATTAATCGTTTAATTAAAAGTAAAGCTTCAAAAAAGGCGGATTATTTAATTACAACAGGGAATGTTATTTTAGCAATTATAATCGTTTCACTTTTAATGACCTTGTTTAATTGGTTGTTTATTTATGATATGTATGCCCGTTTCTTAAATTATACACCAGAAGCAATTCAATGATTTAAAAGTATTTTAGTACCAGTAATTATTCCATTTAATTTATTAAAATTTACAATTAATGGTGCAGTTTTCATTGCAATTTATCGTGCTATTATTCATTTAGAAAAACAATTTGCTGTAGTAAAAGTAAGTTCAAAGCCAAAAGAACCATTTTATGGTTTTGATATTGTGGATGAAATTTATTTTTAAAAAGCAAACTTATTTTATTGAAAATAATCTTTAATATATGTTATGATTCTTATGGTATGCCCACGTAGCTCAGTAGGATAGAGCATGCGCCTTCTAAGCGTAGGGTCGTGAGTTCGAATCTCTCCGTGGGCGCCATTTTAATTGCAATAAAGGATAACCTTATTTAAGTTATTAAATAAGGTTTTATTTTTTTAAAAATTGCTATAATAATACTAAATAATAAATAAAATGAGAGGAAGGTATTGAATGTCAACATCATTAAATTATTACGATGAATTAGTCAATGAAATTGAAATATTGATTGATAATAATGATTATAGTGAGGCTCTTGTGAAAATTAAAACAGAGTTAACAATGCCATATATTCCTCAACATATTGAAAAAATGTTAGAAGCATTATTAAAAGAAGTTAACGTTAAAATGTTTGAACAACAGCCAAATACTAATACAACTTGGTCACTTGCAAAAATCACTGAGATATTAACAAACTCAACCGATGAAGAAACACAATTATTGGCTTTTCATTATTTAAAAGATCAAAACTTACGTAAAATTTTGCCAGTAATTCGTGAATATTTTATGAACAAAAAGGTTTCAAATTTTGCTAAAATTTATTTGTTATATTTACTAAAAGAACAAGAAATTACCGAAGTTTTTCTGGTTCAGAAAACAAATGGTCTTTTTAAACTAAATCCACAGAAAATGATTCCTTATCAAGATGAACAACAAGTTAAGTTAGTGATGCAATTATTAGATCAATGAGTTTATAACGATAATCCTAGTTTATATCATACTTGTTTGTATTTATTAGAAACATATTATTATGATTTATATCCGCATTTTATTGTAAATAATGAAATTCAAGCGTTAGCGGTTGCTATTATTTATCAAGGGCAAGTAATGTATAATGAAAAAATTGATGTTACTGAATTGGCTATGCAATTTAATGTTGCTGTCCCAACAGTTCAAAAATATTTATTATCTTTAAATAATAAAAAATTGTAGGTTAAATATAACAATAAAACAATTAAAAATAAAAGAAAAATAGTAAAAAAGGTATTTTAAACCATTCTTTTTGTTATAATGGTTTATGTGAAAAATAGTTAGGTAAGGAGTAAAATATGAAATTTAAAGCAGAAAAAATTCAAGATAAAGGAATTGGAAAATGATATGTAACTATTGATGGTACAGAATGAACAGATTATGTTAAAAAAGCAGAAACTAAAGCAGCAAATGAGTTAGAAATCCCAGGTTTTCGTAAAGGAAAAGTTCCGGTTGATTTATTAAAGAAACATTTAACTGAAGCAAAAGTTTTAGATGTAGCGCATCATTTAGTTGTTAATAAAGCTTATCAATTTGCTTTTGATCAAAAATCAGAAATTGAACCATTTTCTTCGCCAACACCAAGTGTTAAAAAAATTAGTAAAACAGAATATATTTTAGAATTAGAATTTGATTTAAAACCAGAAGTTAAAATTAATAAATATACTGGATTTAAGCATGATCACTTAAAAAAAGAAAAAATTGAAGTTCAAAAAGAAGATATTGAAAAGAATATTGATCAACTACGTGATCGCTTTGCAATTTTTAAACCAAAAACAACAGCAATTGCCAAAGGAGATACGGTTATTTTTGATTTTGAAGGGTTTGTTGATGATAAACCATTTAAAGGTGGTAAAGCAACAGATTTTACTTTAGAAATTGGCAGTGGACAATTTATTCCCGGTTTTGAAGATGCAATGATTGGATTAAAAACAGGAGACCAAAAAGATATTAACGTTACTTTTCCTGCCGATTATCAAGTTGAAGAATTAAAATCATCTCCTGCAGTTTTTAAATTAAATATTAAAGAAGTAAAAGCAAAAGAATTACCAGCGTTAAATGATGAATTAGCAAAAGATATTAATTTAAAAGGAATTGATACATTAGCTAAATTAGAAGAACATGTTAAAAATAATATTCAAGAACAATTATTAAAACAAGAATACGATCATTTTATTAGCCATTTATTCCGTTTAATTGCTGAAGACTCAGAAATTGCATTGCCAGAATCAATTATTCGAAAAGAAGCTAATCAGTTAAAACATGAGTTTGAACAAAAGCTACAAGCACAGCAAATGGATATGAAAACTTATAAAAAACGAACAGGAATGTCAGAAGAAGATATTTTTGAGGAATTATTTAAAGATGCTAAGAATCGTTTAGAAAATGGGGTTATTGTTGATGCGGTTGTTCAAGCCGAAAAAATTGTTGCAACTCCCGAAGAATGTGAAGAACAATACGAAAAATTAGGAAAACAATTTGGAATTGATGGAAAAACATTGAAAGAAACAAAATTAGTATCAGAACAACAAGTAAAAGACCAAGTTATTCATGATAAAGTGTTTTCCTTTTTATATAATAATAACGGTGAATAAAATAAAACTAACAAAAAATTGTTAGTTTTATTTTATTAAGGGAATATATTCTTCGTATCCAGTAGCTGCCATTTTTGCTAGGGGAATAAAGCGCAAAGCAGCAGAATTGATACAATAACGTAAACCGCCATCAGTTTGTGGACCATCATTAAAAACATGTCCTAAATGAATGTTTGTTTTACTAGTGCGAACTTCTGTTCGTGTTATGCTTAAGGAATGATCTGGTTTTTCTTGCAATAAGGTTTTATCAATTGGTTTGGTAAAACTGGGTCAACCACAACCAGCATTATATTGCGTAGAAGAAACAAATAGTGGCTCACCTGATAAAATATCAACATAAATTCCTTTTTCTTGATTATTTCAGTATTTATTTTGATATGGTGGTTCAGTTGCACCGTTTTGTGTTACTTCATATTCTAATGATGATAAATCAGTAAGTTGCAATGTTGTTCAAGGTTTTTTCATGGAAAGCCCGCTTTCTTTTATTAAGATAATTTTATCATTATTAGGGTTAAAAAATTATAAATTTGTTATTTTTAACGGTATAATAGGTATTAACAATAATTTATAAAAATTAGCACTTATCTATTGCAAGTGCTAATTTTTTTGTTATAATTCTTTTGTAGTTCAAATTATATTACGATATCCTTTGAAATGTGATAAGATATTGTCAATATAAAGTGAAGGAAAGAAATAGGAGGTGTTTTGAAGATGGATTCAAAAACAACACAATTAAAAAACGTACCAGTTTTAGTAACACGTGGTAGTTATATTTTTCCAGGCTTTGAACAGGTATTAGAAGTAGGACGAGATAAATCAATTTTAGCAGTGAATACTGCAAATAAGGATTTTGATAATCATATTGTTTTAGTTAGTCAAAAAAAACCATTAGAAGATGATCCAAAATTATCTGAAATTTATCGGATTGGAATTTTAGCAGAATTAAAAATTCGTAAAGTATGAGAAGATGGAAGTTTAACTGTTAACTTTAAAGCAGTTGATCGGGTAAAAATTTTAGACTTACGAGAAGGTGAATTGTATGCTGCTGACATTGATATTTTAAAATCAATTGTTAATTCAGAAGATAAAATTGCCGAAAAAATTACGGCTAATATTAAAGAATTAATGGAATTACAAGATATTTTACCAGAAGATTTATTAGACCAAATTGGTGATTCAGTTGATGGAAATGAAGTTGTTGATACCATTGCGCAATTTTTACCATTTATTCCTGTGGCGAAAAAACAAGAAATTTTAGAACAATTAGATGTTGAAAAAAGGTTACAAATTATTTTTGATCATTTAGTTAATAAACAACAAGCGAATGATATTGATAATAAAATTAGCAAAAAAATCAAAGAGCGTGTTGATGAACAACAACGAGAATATTATTTACGTGAAAAGTTAAAAGCGATTAAGGATGAATTAGGCGAATTTGATGATGCAGCTGATGAAATGAAAACATATAAAGAACGCTTAGCAAAAGAACCATTCCCGAAAAATATTAAGGAACGAATTGAACAAGAAATTACACGCTATGAAGCATTGCCACAAGCATCAAGTGAATCAAACATTATTCGTACCTATATTGATTGAATGATGCAAGTGCCATGATGAGAAAAAACTGAAGAAAAAAATGATTTAAAGTTTGCCCAAGAAGTGTTAGATAAATATCATTTTGGGTTAGACAAAGTTAAAGAACGTATTATTGAATACTTGGCAGTAAAGACAATGACTAATTCTTTAAAAGGACAAATTATTTGTTTAGTTGGGCCACCAGGGGTGGGGAAAACTAGTTTGGCAAAATCAATTGCGGAAGCAACTGGTCGTAACTTTGTTAAAATGGCCTTAGGTGGTGTTAAAGATGAATCAGAAATTCGTGGTCATCGGAAAACATATATTGGGGCAATGCCAGGTCGCATTATTCAATCAATGAAACGCGCAAAAACAACAAATCCATTATTTTTATTAGATGAAATTGATAAAATGGCGTCTGATTACCGTGGTGATCCAGCTAGTGCAATGTTAGAAGTGTTAGATCCAGAACAAAATGCAACCTTTTCTGATCATTATTTAGAAGAAAACTATGATTTAAGTAATGTTATGTTTATTGCAACCGCAAACTATTATGATAATATTCCTGAAGCATTAATTGACCGTATGGAAATTATTCAGTTATCATCATATACTGAATTAGAAAAATTCCATATTGCAAGAGATTATTTAGTACCAAAAGTATTAAGCAATAATGGTTTAGCAGATGGTCAATTAACAATTACTGATGATGCGATTAACGAAGTGATTAAATACTATACAAGAGAAGCTGGGGTTCGTCAATTAGAACGTGACTTGAATGCGGTTGCTCGGAAATTTATTGTTAAATTCTTAAATAAAGAAATGACTAATTTAACTGTAACAGCTAAAATTGTTAATGAGTTATTAGGAAAACGTCGTTTTGAACATACTGAAAAAGAAAAAGAATCACAAGTTGGAGTTGTAACTGGTTTAGCATATACCCAATTTGGTGGTGATATTTTACCAATTGAAGTTAATAGTTTCTTAGGAAAAGGTTCATTAGTTTTAACTGGAAAACTAGGGGATGTAATGAAAGAATCAGCATCAATTGCCCTTGACTATGTTAAAGCAAATTCTGATAAATTTGGGATTAGTGCAAAATTCTTTGAAACACATGATATTCATATTCATGTTCCAGAAGGAGCTGTGCCAAAAGATGGCCCATCAGCAGGGATTACTTTAACAACAGCAATTATTAGTGCTTTAAGTAATCGCCCAGTTTCAAAAGATATTGGAATGACTGGAGAAATTACCTTGCGAGGACAAGTTTTACCAATCGGGGGATTACGAGAAAAATCAATTTCTGCTAATCGAAGTGGCTTAAAAACAATTTTAATTCCAAATAAGAACATTAAAGATATTGAAGATATTCCAAAAGAAGTGCAAGAAACATTAAAAATTATTCCTGTTTCAACTTATGATGAAGTATTTAAAAATGTTTTTGGCACAAATTAAACTGACATATTATTAAAATTTCGGACATACAAAACAAACAAAATTAATTACTTGTATAATTTTACTCTTTTTGTCATAGAGTATCTATCTCATTTTTTACAAATATTAACAATTTCATCAATATTTTTGTTAATATTTGGATAGAAGGCTTCACATTTTAGACGGTTGTGTTTGCTTTCTTTTACAGTATTATCATACGGGTTACCTTTACGAGAGAAATCTAGAGTAATTTTGTTTTTATGACAGAATTCTCTAAATTTCTCGCACGTATAAACTGATGCTTGATCTAAATATAGTAATATATTTAGATCTTTTTTATTTTCAACTCTTTTTAATGCTTTTTTACTGTATTTAATACTAGATTTGTATTATTTTTCTTTGAATAAATAGTTGATTTTAATGAACTTGAATTGTATAAATCTTGAATTGAACAACGATATACTCTTTTTTATCATTTTTTGAAGTTAAGTCAGTTACATTTGTAACTCATACTTTATTTGGCTCAGTAACTTTGAAATCTTGATTTAATTTATTTAATTCATTTTCTTGCACAGCGATAGGTTTATCACATTTACATTTATTGTAATAAGTTCTTCGTGATTTATAAAAACTGGATAAATATCAAATTTTTGCTTAATTTTAATTACAACATTTCTGTGACATATACTCTATATTAGTTTTTTTATTTAAAAATAAATCATTTAAATATTCTTGTTTTTGTAGTTTCATGATTCTATCAACTCCTAATGAATTAAAATGGTTTTTATACATTTCTAAAATCTTTTCTTTTCTAAATTCGTCTTTTTGTTTTACTTTAGATGGTTTTTGGTTATCATAGAATGTACTTTTTAGAATATCAATTAATTTACATAGCATTCGAATCTTGATTTTGGGATTTTCATTTTTAAGTTTATTTATGATTTTTACTTTTTCATCTGTAATTTTCGTAGTTTTTTAAAAGCTTTTTTATAGTATCAAGTTCTTCTAACTGTTTATTTATTTGCTGTTGTATTTTGATGTCTGTTGTTAATTTTTCAATTTTTATTTGATTAATTGATATATTTTTTTCTGGACGGTAATCAGATACTCAAGTTGCAATTGTTCCGTGTGAAATTTTGTATTCTTGGGCAATATCACGATACTTTTCATTATTATTTACTATTCGAAGGATTACTTCTGTTTTTAATTCTGCTGAGTATTTTTAAATTTTTGTCCTTGCTTTGCCATTTTTTATCTCCTTATCATTTTAAATATACTATAAATAATTGAGTTAGATATGTGTCCGGATTTTTATTAAGGAAGCACATAATTTATTCCATTGAAAATAGTAAGTAATTACTTTTTTTTTTTTTTTTTTGGGGTGTAATACATAATATAACTATAAAGGAAATGAAAAATGAAAAATTATTAACATTATTAAGTGCTTTTGTTGTTACTACAACAGGAATAATACAAGTTTATGCATGTACAGCACCAAAAACAAATACTAACAAAAATCAAAATGGTTCAGATAATAATAATTCTGGTGGAGATAATAATTCTAGTGGAGATAATAATTCTGGTGGAGATAATAATTCTGGTGGAGATAATAATTCTAGTGGAGATAATAATTCTAGTGGAGATAATAATTCTAGTAATCCTAATATAAATACAAATGAAACTATTTTTTTATCAAAAGGTGGAGAGGATTATCTTAATTTTGAAGAATCACTTGATTTTGATTTTAATAACTTGTTATCTATATTAAAAGTTGTAGATGGAAAAACCTTGTCTTTAAACGATTCATTAAACGATGTTTTTGAACTTATCAAAAATAAAATTAAAAATACAACAATTAAGGTACCAGAAGTAGAAATTTTAATTGCAGATAATGAACAAACATATAATAATCAATATCAAATTTTGAATAATTCTGGTACTATTAATGTAAATTTAAAATTTAAATTGCAAGGAAATTATATGGATGCTTATCAAATTTATCGTGTTGCAATTTTAAATGTTAAAAAAATTGATCCAGTTCAAGCAGCTAAGGAAAACAATTATGATTTAAATAATCCAGATGATATTCGTTTTGATTTAAATTTTAAACCATCAGGTGATACATTATTGAAAAATGTTTCTAAAATAGATAATTATTTTAATCAAGATTTTAGAAAAACAGTATGAGATGTAGTTCTTAGTAATTATGGAAGGAATAATCCTCCAAAAAATGTACCTTTACCAAATGATGAATTATTAAAAGCGGCAAATCAATTATATTTAAGAGCAAATCCGGCTAATATTCAGAAATTTCATAATTATGTTGATAACAATCAAAGTTGAACTAATTTTGATGTTTTAGCTGAAGAAGTTAAAAATGCAACAATAATTTATGATGATAAAGGTAATTCAACAGGTGAATCGGGAGTTGATTTAAAAAATCTTGAAACTTTATTTGATCAAAGATATAAAAAAATATATGAATCAACAATGTTAAACTTATATAATGTATTTGCAAAGTTATTTCAAAATAAAGATTATGCATGTAGAATGGTTTTTAATTTATTTATAATTGATGAACCAAATATTGATATTGGAAATGGTTTTACGGTAACTGGGCGTGCTGGCTATATAGATAAGAACATTCCGGGGTCTAATAGAGGTTCATATGTTCAACTTAAAAAAAGTGTATTTTTAAATAGTGATTTTGAACATATTAGAGAATATGATACTTCAGGAAATATTTCATTTAGCTTAGATCTTTATACATTAATACATGAAATGGGGCATATTATTGAATTTTTTGTCACAAAGTCAAAAAATGAGCGTCAATCATTAGTAAATGAAAGCAATGAAGCTTCAGATCCACATACAATATATAGTGGTTCTGGGACAATATTAAGTTCTAATGTTAATTCAGGTGCGAAAATACTTCCTGCTAAAAATCCTTCAACATTTGTTTTTCCACCACAATCAAAATCAAAATATGATACATATGGTCTAGAAGGTTGGATGGGAACATACTTACAACAATATCTTGTCGATAAAATTAAAAATTATAATTTTGATAGTAAATTGTCAAAAAAAGAAATTGGAATTGCGCTTGGTAGTATGGTTGTTTCAGGAACTTATGCTGCATCAATGACTGGAGTAGAATATATAGCTGAAGCTTTTGCAAAATGGTTAACTACTCCTGATGAATTTAAGAACCGTGGTTGAGAGTTATTAAATGATTTTTTCATCAATGAATTTCCAAAATATGCAGAATGAAGAGATAAAAATCCAAATTAATTTTGAAAATAATGATATTTATCTTTTTATTTGTAATTTAGATTGTAAATGCAATTAGGATTTTTCAAGTTCTTTAACTTGCTATGAAATTGACGAAATATAGACTTGCAAAAGTCTTTTTTTATACTATCATAACCACAAGGTTATTATTTAAATAACCTAGTGCAACGATGGCCAACAACATAATGAATCGATTCAAACATAAAGAAATAAAACTAAAGATAGAACACTTGAAAAAATAAAATATATGTTTAATTTAAACACATTTGAATTATTTATTAATTCCTTAGTTTCATAGTATAATATTTGTGTAGATAACCAATGACACATGCTACGATTTTTATCGTAACATGTGTTTTTTATTTGGTAAAGAACAAATTAATAAAGGTAAATAAATATGTTAGATGTATTTCGCAATTATTTAAAATTATCGAAAAGAGGACGAAATTATGTTGCAATTTGTCCTTTTCATAGTGATTCGCACCCTAGCTTATCAATATCAGTTGAGAAACAAGTTTGACGTTGTTTTGTATGTAATGTTGGGGGAACAGTTGAATATTTTGTTGCTAAAATTGAAAATCTTTCAATTAATGAGGCTAAGCAATTAATTTCAGATAAATATAATTTAGAACAAACACCAATTATTCAGCAAGCAAAAGTCGTTCTGCAAACTGAAAAAGATAAAATTTATCAGCTAAATAAAATAACTTGGCTATTATGCTCATACTGGTTTTGATGAAAAAAATCAATTAATAACCGAAAAATTTTAAAAGATAAAAAGTTATTTATGATTTTAAATGATAAAGGTAAAAACAACTTAAATCATTATGATCAAAAATTATATAAGTTTTTAAATGAAAACTATGATTTAAAAGATAAAAAAATTATAATTCTTGGAGATGGCGCATCATGAATTAAATCACTTGCATCTCAATTTCATTGTGACATTGTTTTAGATGAATTTCATTTAAAAAAGTATTTACATAAATGTTTTAATTTTTGTCGGTTTAAAAAACTAACAAAAGGTAATTTAAATTCAGTTGAACTTAAGAAACGAGCTATATATTATGATTTGGAAGTTTTTATTCGGAATGGGGATGTACAAAATTTAAAAAAATATATTAAAGATTTACTAACGCCACCATATCAAAATAAATTAGTCTTTTTGAAACATAAAACTGTTCAAATTCAAAAACTTTTAAAATATGTTAAAAGTAATACAAATGGGATTAGTAATTATAAAAATGAATATTATATTGGTTCACAAACTGAATCACAAATTTCACATAATGTTAAATCTTTAAAATCATATGGGGCAAAGGATAGTAAGACAACATTTTAAAATATGCTAAGCATGCGTATGGCCAAAGTAAATGGATGAGATCCAATTGAAATTATTATAAATGACTATAATGATGAAATTAAAGCTAGAAAAAATTATTTTTTTCAAAATATTTGAGTAAAAAATAATATTGGTGAACAATACATTCCGAAACAAGGCTCTGTGACAATTTTGAAATCAAAGAACAGAGCATTTGCCAGGGTAGTTCGAAATACATTAAATAGTAAAAATTAACATATTAATTTAAACCTTTAACAAAGTTATTAGCTAATTTATAAAATTAGTCCTTTTTATATTATATTTTTTGTTAAAAATGGTTTAATATTTATAAGTAAATAAGATTTTTCATCTTCTAAATGTTTATAATGTAAAAATAAACATTTAAAAATATGGTCCAACAACCAAATAATTTATTCCATCTTTTGATACATTTTTTTGTTTTTTTAAATTGTATGTTATAGTATTGCATTATACAAAATATGTTATTATTTAATTAATATATTCATTACATTCTATATTACAATTTACATTATTTTAAATGTTTAAAAACAAATTGATTAATATAGATAAATTAAATACAAGGAGAAAAAAGAAGAATGCAGTTTATTAAAAATTTTTATTTAAAAATTGCTAACCGCCCCCTTGCTCTTTCTGGGGCAGCACTTGGAACAGCAACAATGGGAAACGCATGAGGAATGTTCCAAGAGACAAACATTGGTTTTTCATTTAACTGCTGATGATTAAAATATATTACAATTAGTTTTGCAATGTTAATTGTTATCTTAATTTTATTGAAATATATTTTTTCGCCTAAAACACTAATTAAGGAATTTAAAGATCCAACATTAAGTAATTTTATTCCAACAATTTTAATGACTTGCTTTGTTATTTCTGGGTTCTATGGTGAACATAATATTAGAATGTTACAATTAGTTATTTGAGTATCTTGTGTTGTTATTCATTTAGTTTATATTGTATTATTTTGTGTTTTTCATATTTATTATTTCAAATGGGAAAATTTTATTGCATCTTGGTTTGTTCCACCAATTGGAATTGTTGTTGCTTGTGTAATGTCAAAAGATGTTGGTACTAATATTTCTACTGAATTTGCATCTAGTATCCATCAGTTATCACAATTTTGTTGATACTTAGGTTTTGCATTTTATGTTGTAATGTTACCATTAATGATTTATAAATATAGTTTTACAAATCATTTATTACATAAAAAAATAGCAGCATATGGCATTATGGCAGCACCACCAAATTTATTATTAGCCGGTTACTTTTCTACTTTTAATTTTCAGGAAATCGCAAGGCATTACAACTTATTTATTTTTTTCTTAGTGTCTTTAGCATTTTTTTTACAATTTCTGTTTATATTTCAATGGTTAAAACCTTTCAAACTAAATTTGTGCCATTATTTGCTTGTTACACTTTTCCCTTAGCAATTGGAATGGTTGCAATGGTTAAATTAAGCACTTGAATATATCTTAATTTTTTAAATCAAAATGAATTAGCGATTATTATTAAAGGTTGAGCTTTGATTGAGACTATTATTGGAACTTTAGTGATTTTATTTGTTGATTTTGGTTTAATAATTTATAGTATTTACCATGTTTATTATAAACATTTAGAAAAAGAAATCATTAAATCTCGTTTTATTCGATATTTTATTTAAATAGAACAAATCAATAATATATTATTTTATAATTAATTTTTCTTAGTGATAGGATGATTAATAGTTCCTAATTGCATTCTTTATAAAAAGGTATAAAATAATAAGTATAGAAAAGGAAGTGATTACTAGTGGCAAAAGCATCAGATTCACAAGTTAGTAATTTAGTTAATATGTTAGATGGATATATGCAAAAAGGTGGGCACCATTTAAATGTTAATGTTTTAGACCGTGATGTGTTGCGAGAAGCACAAAAACGCCCGGAAGAATATCCACAATTAACAATTCGTGTTTCAGGATATGCCGTAAATTTTGTTAAATTAACAAAAGAACAACAAGAAGATGTTATTTCAAGAACTTTCCACGAAGGAATGTAATATAACATTAATGATTAAATAACTACTAACAAATTAGTAGTTATTTTTTTATGAGTCACAAAAAAGTTTCTTAATAATAAACAAGTAATGTCTTTTTTTTTTTTTTTTTTTTTATTTTGTATAATGTAAACATTATGAGCGAAAAACATATAGAGATTAAAGAATTAACGAAAAAAGTCAAAAACCAAATTATTATTGAAAAATTAAATTTGGAAATAAAAAAAGGAGAAAGAATTGCCATTTTAGGGGCAAATGGATCAGGTAAAACAACATTGGTCGAACTAATTTCTGGCATTACTAAACCCTCAATGGGAACTGTTACAATTCATACTGATGTTCCAAAAATTAAGCAAATTGGATTACAATTTCAAGAAGGATATTGACCAAAAGGACTAACCCCACAGGCCATTATTAACTATTATGTTAATAAAAAAGAATATGATAATAGTAAACTTGAAGAATTACTATTAGTTTTTGGAATTAAAGACTTTGTTAATAAAGATTTAAATAATTTATCGGGAGGACAACGCCAACGTTTTAATGCAATGCTAAGTGTTATTAATGATCCTGAAATTATTATTTTAGATGAATTAATTACTAGTTTAGATTTAAGTATGCAAATTGAGTTAATTGGTTTTTTTCAAACTTATTTAAAGCTCCATCAAGCAACACTCTTGATGGTTTCACATATTCCTGAAGAAGTTGAAAAACTATGTGAACGAGTAATATTACTTGAACAGGGGCACATTATTTACGATTTAGGTTTAACTGAAATTTTAACATCCTATGGAACAGTCCGCAAATTTATGGAAAACTATTATACAAATTTAAAACAAAAGGAGACTGCTAAAAATGACACCAAAAATTAAGTATCAAAACTTAAAACAAGATTATTTTGAATTTAATGCTTTTTTAGCGAAAAATTTAAGATTATTATTTGCATCAGTTTATAAAAACTTACGAACATACATATATGTTTATATTGTTCCAATTATTTTTATGTTAGGAGTTTATATGTATCAATCATTTGGCGGTGCTAATAAATTATTGCCACCATTAATTATGGGTTTATTGTTAATTCCGGGGTTTGGAATAGCTATTTTATTAAATACTTTAATTTCTGAATGAAAAGCCTCAATTTTTTTAAAACGAATCCATGTTATTGGAACAAGTAAATCACAATTTTTACTAGCAATTTGAATTGTTGGTTATGTAATTGGATTATCCGCAATTTTATTTGGGGCAATTATTATGGTAACAATTAATGCCATTTATTCACCTAGTGGAACAAATGATTTTTTAGAAGCCTTTAGTTTTTTAAGTTACGGGACATTTGGTCAAGCTTTTCTAGCATGAGCTGGTTTCTTTTTGGGAGCATCAATTGTTGTGTTATCAAGTATTGGGGTTGCAACATTAATTGCTGGTTCATTAAAGAGTATTTCATTAACTCAAAGTTTAGTTATTTTATTTTTATTTTTTGCTGTTATTTTTTCAGATTTATTTTTATCACCATCAACAATGGCTGGTTCAAAAGTAACCGTTGTTATGAGTTATTTTGTTCCGCAAAAGTATGGCGCTTGAACAACATTTTATGCGACATCAGATGGTAATATTAATTATTTTTTATCAAAACCAGTTTCTGCCTTGATTACTGTTAGTTTTAATAATATTTATGGACCAATTTTTGGTGGGTTAGGATATTGCACTGGTTTATTTGTTGCATCATTGTTTTTACTTAACTGGAATAATAGGGGGTAACTATAATGAAAAAATTATTGTATGTTCTTGGTACATTAACTTTAATTAACGGAACAACATTAAGCTTAATTGCTTGTCAAACAAATTTTTTAGGCATTAATTTAGCAACTTTACCAGATTATAATTGGCAAGAAGAAGAACCCTATTTTAAACAATATAATGAAGTTAATTATTTATCTGCACAGCAAGAAACACCATCTGGTGATTTATCATTACCACAGTTGTCCCGATATATTGATTATTTAAAATTTAATACTGGTTTTAAAAACCAGAAGGCCATTAAAAAGCAAGCCGTAACAGGAGTTCCTTTAAACTCAGCTTATTTGCCAAATGGTAATTTTCGCCGTGATTTTGGGGAAAGAGATAAATATTATTTATATGAAAAAATCAATAGTATTTTAGATTGAAACGAATCAACGGATTATGATTTAAAATATAATCAAGCAGATGTTCCTTTACTAAAAACAAAAAAAGTAGCAAGTAAATGAACAAAAACGCAAGATTCACGCGTAAAAGCGTTAAATCTAGGGTTGGCAGTGCAAAGTACTAGTGGAACCAATAGCATTGTTGGTAGTAAAAGAATGTTTGGAAATAATTTTAATAATTGACAATATTTAGATGGTTTTACAGCGTGAGCTGGTGCGGCGGACGAAGGAATTATTGTGCCTCCTGCAGCAGATGCTATTAATGCCGCGCATATTAATGGGACAAAAATTTATGGTAGTATTTATTTAGATGGCTATCATGGTTTGGTTAAAAATATGTTACAAGATTATTTAGTTCGGGATAACGAAGGTAATTATAAAATTGTGGATGTTTTAATTAAAATGGCAAAGTATCTTGGTTTTGATGGTTGGTTCTATAATA
The DNA here is from genome assembly GCF_030060925.1 of Spiroplasma sp. SV19. Lineage (NCBI taxonomy): Bacteria > Bacillati > Mycoplasmatota > Mollicutes > Entomoplasmatales > Spiroplasmataceae > Spiroplasma > Spiroplasma sp. SV19. The sequence continues at coordinate 432,393 of NZ_CP045455.1, read as the reverse complement.
ATGAACCTAATGGTGGGGCACCAAATGGGACAATTATGGATAACAAGGTTTCAATTGCAATTGTGCAACAATTTATGGATAAAGTCAAGGCAAGTGATAATGAGGAAATTAAAAAATTAGAAATGGTGACATATAAAAACCAAGGAACATTAGCATTTGATAAAGATAAGTTACGAGATGAAGATGCAGCTGGGTTAGCAGCAGCATCTAACGGCAAATATGTCCAAGATTTTTATGTGTGACCAAATGATTCTGAAACTTGAAATCAACGTCATCCTGAATATAATTCCTTTGAGACGTATAATATGTATAATCTTGGTGGTTGAATTGGAGGCAAAATTTTTTATAACGAAGATCGAATTGGAACACGCAATATTACTGAATTAACACAAAATCATTTGGATCCTAATGGAAACCCATATACTGATTGAAATAAGGAAAAAAATGATCTTTTTGCTAATAAATGAACTTTTAGTGGGCAAAATCGAAATTCAATTACAACTTTTGCAGCTTCAACAGCACGGGATTTAGCTAATATTTATCTTGAAAATTTAAAACGGCCATTAACTTTAAGTGATGATACTTATGGCACAATTTATCAGAATTATTATGATGATATGGTTTTTACTGGTCGTAATCGTTTTTTATCTGATATTGATCAAGGTTCAGTATCATGAGATCCAAACTATCCAGTTGACAATTACAGTTTTGGGATTGGTAATTTAGTGTTAGAAAATACGGTTTTATTCGATAATGATCCGGATGCTTTATCAGAATTTAAAACTAATTTTTCAACAGGACAAGGGCGAAAATTTGTTACAGCAGACCAACAAGTTATTGATAACTATCCGTGAAATAATCGTCGTCTTGCTGATACACAATTAACATATAAGTGAGATATTCATGATAGCGTTACCAAAAGACAAGTTCCAACTTTAACTGGATATTATGATTATTATGAGCCTTATCAAAAAGGAAATTCAATTGCCATTGGAGGTAGTTTTAATAAGGTTGATGAAAGAACGGGTGTTATTCCACCGGGAGTTTTTAATAATAAGGTTATTTGAAATATTATGGGAACTAATTATAGTCAAACAGATAAAGTAATTGGCATTCGCTATAAAGTTAGTGATGCTAAGAACAAGGTTTTGACATTATCAGACTTACAAACAAAATTTGATATTAAATTAGTAGTAACATTAGATAATGGTGATGAAAAAGAAGTTGCTCCCGATCAACTTGAAGAAGACAACAATGGATGAATTACTTTTAAAACTAATTTAAATCAAAGGCTTACTTTAAATAACGAAAAAATTGCTAAAATTGGTTTATCATTGAACCCAACCGGTGGTAAAGGCGAAGCTTTTAAAGTTAATGTTGGTGAATTTAGTGTTAATTATAATGAAAAGAAAAACACTAATATTAATTTAACTCCTGATTATATTACTAATTTGCAATCAGAGTATGCGATTAAACGGGATAATTTAAGTAGTCTTCGGTTAAATTGAACGGTAAATGAAGTCTACCGTGATGAAATTGCTTATTATGAAGTTTATTTAGCAAACAATAACAAGTATTATCGCTTGGGTGAAACAATGAATAATAATTATTATGTCAAAAATTTACGGTTGTCATCAGGAACAAAAATAATTTTACGACCAATTTTAAAACATCAAACGGGGGTCCCCACTTATCAAAGTTGAAATATTATTACATAAACTATTATAAATTATTGTTTTATAGTTTTAAAGCTGTGGATAATTAAAATTACTCGTCGCTTTCTTTTTGTTAAATTAAGGAATATAATTAATTTGTAGAGAAAAGGAGAGAAAAATGCCAGAAGTTATTGGCTACTATAGTAGTTACGAATCGTTTGGTGCTGTGGATGGTCCGGGGTTACGGTTAGTATACTTTCTACAAGGTTGTCCATTACGGTGCAAATATTGTCATAATCCTGAAACGCAAGTTATTAACAAAGAAAAACCAATTACTGTTACTGAAATTATTGATCATTATGAAAAATCAAAAGAATTTTATCGTCAGGGGGGAATAACAATGTCAGGGGGTGAACCCTTGATGCAAATTGATTTTATTATTGCTTTATTTACTGCATTAAAAAAAAGAGGAATTCATACCTGTGTTGATACTTCGGTCGTAACCTTTAGTGAAAATCCACTGTTATTACAAAAATGAAGTGAATTAGTAAAAGTTTGTGATTTGTTTATTTGTGATATTAAAGAAATTAATTCAGCGCGTCATAAGGAATTAACAGGATTAGGAAATGAAAATATTTTACGGGGAATTAAATGATTAGATGAACAAGGAGCTAATTTATGAATTCGTCATGTTTTAGTTCCAGGTTATACGGATAGCAAAGAAAATTTAACAGGAATTGGTCACTTTATTAAAGATTTAAAACATATGGAGAAATTTGAAATTTTACCATATCATAATATGATGGTGCCAAAATATAACAACATGAATCGTAAGTTTGAGTTACCAGAAGTAATTCCCCCAACCCGAGAATATTGTCAACAATGTTTAAAAATTATTAACAAAGCCATGCACGATGCATAATAAAAAAATCACATCATTTGATGTGATTTTTTTATTGGTTCTGACGAAATAAAGCCGCCTGATTGTTATGCTTATGAGTTTGAGCATTATGATAAGCATTATTAACTCACTGGGTTAAATCCATATTAATAATGTTTCAATTATACAATTCGGCATATTTATTTTTGACATTTGTCATTAGACGGAGCGGAATTGTATTTGGATCAGTTAGTTTTTTGCTAAAACCAAAGTTATTGTTGGTACTAAGAATAATTCCAAATAAACCTTTTTGCTGATTTAATATTCCAGCAATTACTCAATCTACGATTTTTTGTTTTCATGTTTCACTACCAATAAGAATGATTGCTGCTTTGGTATCGGAAATAATTGTTGTTTCAATATGTTTAATTAACATTTCATCAGTAAATAAACCATTATTAATTTCGGGCAACGTTGGGCAGATAAAATCAAAGGTTGCTTGGTATTTAGTTAAAAATGTTTTTCTTTGTTCTTCATCATTTGGATGAGAAACGAGTAAAATTTTGTCTTTTTGCATTGTTTGCCTCCTTGTATTAATTATAACGAATAACTAAAAAGAACTGGAATTTTTTATTTTTTTCAATAGTAATATCGTAAAAATTAAGATTTTAATATTTTTTATGAAAATTTTTGGTAATTTTATTAGTAAAACAATGGTAAAAAAGTAAAAATATAGTATAAATATAAATAGAGAAAGAAAAAAGGAGTAAATTTAAAGTTATGGAAAATAAAAAAATTCAAGGATTAATTGAGAAAGTCGGCGTAGCTCAAAAAGTCTTTGCTACTTTTTCACAAGAACAAGTTGATAAAATCTTCTATGCAGCAGCAGTTGCTGCAAACAAAGCTCGAATTGAATTAGCAATTGATGCTGTTCATGAAACAAATATGGGAATTATTGAAGATAAAATTATTAAAAACCATTATGCTGCAGAATATGTTTATAACAAGTATCGTGATAGTAAAACAGTGGGGGTTTATGAAGAAAATGTTGGGTTAGGATACCAATTAGTATATGAACCAGTTGGAATTATTGCAGCGGTTATTCCAACAACTAATCCAACTGCAACAGCCATTTTTAAAACAATGTTAGCATTAAAAACAAGAAATGGAATTATTATTTCACCACACCCAGGGGCGAAAGATTGTACCATTAAAGCTGCCAAAATTATTTTAGATGCCGCAGTAGCAGCCGGGGCACCAAAAGATATTATTGCCTGAGTTGAAGATGCTCAAATTCAAGATACAACTGATTTAATGCAAGCAGCTGATTTAATATTAGCAACTGGTGGGCCAGGAATGGTTAAATCAGCTTATTCATCAGGGAAACCAGCAATTGGGGTTGGAGCTGGAAACTGTCCAGCAATTATTACCGAATTAGCTGATTTAAATACCGCAACATCATCAATTATTCAATCAAATACTTTTGATAATGGGGTTATTTGTGCAACTGAAAATGCAGTAATTGTGGTGGAAAAAGTTTATGATCAAGTGGTTAAACTGTTTGAAGCTAAAAATGGTTATGTAATGACCAAAAAAGAAGATTTAGATAAAATCCGTAAAGCAATGTTTAAAGAAGGTAAATATGGAGTTTTAAATGCAACTTTAGTAGGACAAACACCACAAACAATCGCAAAATTAGCTGGAGTTACAATTCCTGAAAATACAAAATTAATTTTGTGTGTAGCAGAAAAAACAAGTTATGATGAACCATTGGCTCATGAAAAATTGTCAACTTATGTTTCATTATATAAAGCAAAAGATTTTGATCATGCGTTAACAATGGCAAAAGAGTTGTTAACAATGGGACCAGGACATACTGCTAGTTTATGAACTGATGAGGTTAAAGGTAAAACTGAAATTGCGTTATGACGTGATCAATGTAATGCCGGAAGAATGGTTGTTAATATGCCAGCAAGTTTAGGAGCAGTTGGTGATATGTATAATTTCTATTTAGCGCCATCATTTACCTTAGGATGTGGTAGTTGGGGAGGAAATTCAACTTCAACAAATATTGAACCAAAACACTTATTAAATACTAAAACTGTCGCAATGAGGAGAGAAAATATGCAATGAATGAGATTACCAGAACGAATTTATCATAAATTTGGTTGTTTACCAATCGCGTTACAAGATTTAAAAGAATGAAAAAGCAAAAAAGCCTTTATTGTAACCGATCCAATGATTAACCAATTATATGGAACACGCGTAACAAGTGTGTTAGAAGATTTAGGCATTAAATATGATGTTTTTGCCGATGTTGAACCAAACCCAACGTTTGCGACCACAACACGTGGTGTTAAATCAATGCAAAACTCAAAACCAGATGTTGTTATTGCCATTGGTGGAGGTAGTGCAATGGATGCTGCAAAAATGATTTGATTAATGTATCAACATCCAGATGTTAAATTTGCTGATTTAGCAATGACTTTTAATGATATTCGTAAACGTATTGTTAAATTCCCAATCATTGATAAATCGATTCGTTTAGTATGTATTCCAACAACATCAGGAACAGGATCAGAAGTAACACCATTTTCTGTTATTACAGATGATAAAACACATATTAAGTATCCATTAGCAGATTATGCTTTAACACCAGATATGGCAATTGTTGATCCAGAATTAACATTGACAGTTCCAAAGGGGGGAACTAATGCTCCAGCATTGGATGCCTTAACACATTTATTTGAATCATATGTTTCAGTATTAGCAACAGATTATACTGATCCATATGCTTTACAAGGAATTAAAACAATTTTTGAATATTTACCAGATGCTTATCATAATGGGCAAACAGCTGTTAAAGCAAGATGCAAAATGGCTGATGCAGCAACGCAAGCAGGAATGGCTTTTGCTAATGCGTTTTTAGGATTAGTTCACTCAATGTCGCATAAAATTGGGGGAGAGTTTGGTGTTATCCATGGTTCAGCAAATTCAATTTTATTACCATATGTTATTCGTTATAATGCTGCCACAATTTTAGATGGCGGAAAACAAACTTACTTTTCACAATATACAGTTGCGAATGCTTTAGAACGTTATGCACAAATTGCAAAATATTGTGGAGTCAAAGGAAGTAGTGATACTGAATTAGTTGATAAATTAATTGCGAATGTTCAAGCTTTATCAAAAGATGTTGAAATTCCAGCTTCATTTAAAGATTACTTTACAAAATTTAACATTGCCATTAATGAAAAAGAATTCTTGGCCGTTGTTGATAAAATGGCACAAGATGCCTTTGATGATCAATGTACGCCAGCAAACCCACGAATTCCATTAATTAGTGATATTAAACAAATTTATTTAGATGCTTATCATGGTGCTGCAGTAAAACCATTGAAAAAATAATCTTAAAAATTTTTATTAAACTTATTTTAATAAAAGCAAAGAACTATCAGAGATAGTTCTTTTTTTATGATATTATTTATAAACAAATAAAAAAGGAAGGAACAAAAATGAAACGAACAATTACATTAGCAGCGGGTTGTTTTTGAGGAACACAGGCTTATTTCGATCGTCAGCCGGGAATTATTACAACAACGGTTGGTTATGCCAATGGTCATCAACCAACAGTGACATATGATGAGTTATGTCAAAATGAAACGGGATTTGTGGAAGCTTGTCAAATTACTTTTGATGAAACAATTATTTCATTGGCACAATTATTAACTAAGTACTGACAAATCATTGACCCAACTTTAGTCAACCAACAGGGCAATGATGTTGGTTCGCAATATCGAACAGGAATTTATTATGATCAAGCAGATGAAACATGAGCACAACCAATTATTCTTAAATCACGAGATGAAATTGCAAAATATTATCAGAAACCAATTGCTACAGAAATCCGACCGTTATCGTTATATGTTTTAGCAGAAGAATATCATCAAAAGTATTTAGAAAAAAATCCAACGGGATATTGTCACATAGATTTAACAAAAGGTTAAAAAATTAATCATATTAGAAAGATAATTTGATTGCTTCATTTTCGAAAATGATTTTTGATTAGATGAGATATATCTTTCTAGTGTTCAAAAATCTTATGCTGTATGAAATCCATTTCCGAGTATCTTAACTAATGTCCTTTTGTTTGCCATTATATTGTTATTGCTAATGATTAAAAATGATTTCATCAAATTAATTGCTAAATTTTAATAATATTTTGCAAATAATTTGATAAAAATTTAATCTCTTTTTGCTTTTTTATTTTTTTTATAAGATATTACTAATAGTTTAATTTAGATTATACTATTAAGAATTGGAGAGGAACTATTTAAAAAATGCAAAAATTATTAACTATTTTAGGTGGAATAACATTAGCGGGTACAACTATTCCAAATGTTGTATCTTGTAACAAACAAAATAACAAGAATACTAAAAATAAATTAGAAAATATTTATCAAAAAGTAATTCTGAGGGGCTCATCATATCAATTAAATTTAAATTAAATTATGTGTGATTTTTAAGAAAAAGCATATGAAAAAAAAGACAAGAAAATGATGAGTACTAAATATTAATTTAATTTTTATTGTTCTTTTTCTTTTAAGTTTTATGATGTATATATTATGTTGTGCATATGGAAATCGCAACATAAAATTAACTCCACGTGTATTAAGTTATCCTGTTTCATTACGGTCAATGATTACTGAAAATGATTTAGGAACAATTAAGACAAATGGCGCACATCTTCCAGCTGAAAGTGACATAAAAAATAAATTAAAGAATAAATATAGTAATTTAAATATTAATAATATTAAGATCATAAATATTACGCAATGAGAGGCAATAATTGTCGCAAAAGATAAAAGTCCTTATAGGGGAAAAATATTAGTTAAATATGATATTAATAAAGCAACAATTGATAAGTCTATTTCATTACAAGTAAATTTGTTTTATCAAGAAACAAATTATTGATGTGGTCCAGCTACCTTGCAAATGATTGTGGACTATTTTACCAATACAATTATTTCACAACGAGAATTATCAGCCCAATTGTATACTGAACATTATCATGGAACTTATCCCGAAGATATGGTTAACAGTCTGAATCAATTAGCAACCCCTAAAAAACCGCGTTATATTAATAAGAGAATACAACAAAATTTTGGTGGTACTATTGAAGAACAAAAAATATTTTATCAAAATATTAAGTATAGTTTATCGCATAATTTCCCTGTTGCTTTAGCTATTCATGGGAAATATCCTTGGTCAGGGTATATGCGCCATTATGTTGTTATATATGGTATTAAGGCGGCACAAAAATTTGAGAATTTTAAATATTTGATTTTAGATCCAACTTTAGGAAAAATAGATATTGAGCAATCACAAATTCATAATCTTTTTAGTTTAGATAATAATAGTAGAATAAATATTTATAATTAAAATATTTTTAAATGTTCTATGTTATTTTAATTTTGATTAGAAAGTAGTAAATTTAAATAATAAAATTATTATATTATATTTTATCGTTAATAATTTACTACACATATTTTTCTTAACATATAATGGATATATTAATTTATTATAAATTAATCCAAAAATATTAATGGAATTCCACGAACATTATTGTTAATTATTGTTTTTATTTTAAAAAAAGCATATAATTACTATTAAGGAGGATTGGATATGGCGATGTTTAATAATAAAAAGCCAACTTTTGTATCAATGGATTTAGGAACAGCTTATACCTTGGTCTACATATCAGGAAGTGGAATTGTTTATAATGAACCATCAATTGTGGCTTATAAAATTAAAGAAAATCGAATTATTGCTGTTGGAAATGAAGCATATAAGATGATTGGGAAAGGAAATAAAACAATTAGAATTGTGCGGCCAATGGTCGATGGGGTTATTACCGATATTCGTGCAACGGAAGCTCAATTAAAATATATTTTTAATCGTTTACGAATTAATAAGCAATTAGCTAATTCAATTATGTTATTAGCTTGTCCGTCAGTAATTACGGAATTAGAAAAAAATGCGTTAAAGAAAATTGCAATGAATTTAGGAGCAACAAGAGTTTTTGTTGAAGAAGAAGTTAAAATGGCTGCTTTAGGTGGCGGGGTTGATATTTACAAACCTTTTGGAAATTTAGTGATTGATATGGGTGGAGGAACCACTGATATTGCTGTTCTTGCTTCAGGAGATATTGTGTTATCGAAGTCAGTAAAAGTTGCTGGAAACTACTTAAATGATGAAATTTTAAAATATGTTCGTTCACAATATGGTTTAGAAATTGGAATTAAAACAGCAGAAATGATTAAAATTGAAATTGGTTCATTAGCAAAATATGGTGATGAACGAAAAATGAAAGTGTATGGACGAGATGTTGTTTCAGGGTTACCACGTGAAATTGAATTAACGCCAGAAGAAGTTCGTGAAGTATTAAAAGTTCCAGTTTCGCGGATTATTGATTTAGCCGTCCAAGTCTTAGAAGAAACACCACCAGAATTAGCAGGGGATATTTTCCGAAATGGAATTACCATCTGTGGTGGTGGTGGTTTAATCAAAGGAATTGACCATTATTTTGAAGAAACATTACAATTACCAGCTAAAATTGGTGAACAACCATTATTAGCGGTTATTAACGGAACAAAAAAATTTGAATCAGATATTTATGACATTATTCGTCAAGAACACCAAAAAACAAAAGAATTAGATTATTAATTATTATTAGGTAACATTTAGTAATGAAAAATCGTAAAATTGTTTTAGTTGGTTGTGGTTCGGTAGGAACATCATTTCTTTATGCTGCAATTAACCAAGGTTTAGCACAAGAATATGTTTTAATTGACATTAATTATGAATGAGCAGAAGGCCATGCCTTGGATCTAGATAATTGTAATGCTCTCTTAGAACGACCATTTTATAGTGTTAAGGCCGGAACTTATGAGGACTGTGTTGACGCTGATATGGTTGTTGTAACTGCGGGACGTCCGCAAAAAGAAGGCGAAACAAGGTTAGAAATGGTTGCTGATAATGCAAAAATTATTCAAGAAGTTGCATTAGCAATTAAAGCCTCTGGTTTTAATGGTATTTCATTAATTGCCTCGAATCCAGTTGATATTTTAACGACTGTTTATCAAAAAGTAACGGGGTTTGAGTCACACACAGTTTTAGGATCAGGAACTAGTTTGGATTCTGCTCGTTTACGCGGGTTGGTTGGAAAGAAGTTAAACGTTCATCCTAGCTCTGTGCATGCTTATATTATGGGTGAACATGGTGATTCCGCAATGGTGGCCTGAAGTTGTGCTTCAATTTTGGGGAAACGAATTAGTGATTATACTGAAGAAGGACGTTTAACAGTTGAAGATTTAAAAACTTTTCAAGCTGATGCTATTAATATGGCGTATAAAATTATTGAAAAGAAAAAGTCAACTTGTTATGGCATTGGTGTTGTTTTAGCCCACATTGCCCGCATTATTATTCGTGGCGAGAACCAGGCAATCTTAATTGGGGCATACTTGAATGGTGAATATGGTCAGAGGGGAATTTATACTGGTGTTCCAGCAGTAATTAGTAATAATGGATGAGAACGAATTATTAAATTGCATATTAATAATGAAGAACAAGAGCAATTTAATAAATCTTGTCAAAAAATTCATGAGGCCTTAACCGTTGCTTTTGAAGCAATTGGGATGCAATAAAACTGATTTATTATCAGTTTTTTTATGTTATGATTTAAAAAATAGGAGTGAAAATTAATGCAACAACCATTAGCGTTCGTATTACGCCCAACAACAATTGCTGATATTATTGGGCAAAGCCATATTATTAATGATCAAAATGGTCTTATTTCTCGGATGTTGAAATATAACTATGCTAGTTCATTAATTTTTTATGGTGACCCTGGTGTTGGGAAAAGTAGTATTGCTCGAGCTTTGGCTAATGACTTACAATTAGAATATGCTGTTTTTAATGCTGAAATTGATAAAAAACAAGATTTAGAAAATATTATTAAAAGAGCTCAGAATATTGATCGTTTTATTATTATTGTAGAAGAAGTTCATCGGATGAATAAAGACCGACAAGATATTTTATTACAATATTTAGAAAGTGGACATTTAATTATGTTTGCTTGTACAACAGAGAATCCTTATTTTGTCATCAATCCCGCGTTGCGCTCGCGGGCAAATATTATTAAATTAGAACGAATTACTGTTGATGAAATGTTAACGGGATTAAAAAAGTTAATTGCAACTAAAAAATTAGCATTGGCAATTACAGCAGAAGCATTAGTTTTAATATGTCAATTAGCAAGTGGTGATTTACGAATAGCAATTAATATTTTAGAATTATGTTTAAATTTATATCCGGACGAAGAAATTACGGCAGAAATTATTACAAGTATTGCCCCCACAGCAAACTTAATTAATTTTGCCGATGGTGATGAACACCATGATTTAAAGTCGGCCTTACAAAAAGCAATTCGTGGGAGTGATGTTGATGCTGCGTTACATTATTTTGCACGGTTATTAGCAAGTGGTGATCATGAAGCTTTATTACGACGAATGTTAATTATTGCTTATGAAGATATTGGATTAGCTAATCCTGCCATTCCAATGCATGTTAAAACAGCGATTGATACTTTTCGTCAAATTGGCTTACCCGAAGGGCGCATTCCGTTGGGTTTAGCAATTATTGAAATGTGTTTAAGTGAGAAATCGAATAGTGCTTATTTAGCAACTGACCAAGCTTATGAAGATGTTTTGCAAGGGAAAATCTATCCAATTCCGCATCATTTGCGTGATAATAGTTATGCTTCAGCAGTTAAATTAGGGAATGGGATTGGATATCAATACCCCCATGATTTTCCCAATGATTATGTTGCTCAACAATACTCGCCCAAAGAAATGCTAGGAACAGTTTATTATCACCCTAAATTACATAGTGTTTATGAAAAACGAATTAATGACTTATATTATCATTTTACAAAGAAGACCAAGTAGTTACTTTAAAGTAACTACTTGGTTTATTTTTTAGCAGTGCTAGAATTAAGATATTAGAAGTGGAGATGATAATAATGACTCTTGTTAAAATTCATGTGCCTGAACTTACATGTAGTAGTTGTGCAATGGCAATTGAAAAGAAATTAAAAAAAATCCCTCACATTGAATTTCAAATTGGGGTTGTAACACGAACTGTTAAAATTACTTATGATGAAACGCTTGTTTCAAAAGAAGCAGTTTTGCAACAGATTAAAAAAGCTGGTTATGATTTTGATGAAGTTGCAACTGAACAGTTGTAATTAGGTTTATTCATATGCAAAAACAACAGAAGACCAAATTAACAACTCGACAAATTCGTGATTTGTATGAATTAATTATTGCAATTATTTTAGATATTCCGTTATTGCTAGGAATGATTCCTAGTTTAACTATTTTACATAACCAATGATTACAATTAACTTTTGCGACCATTATTTTACTTTATTGTGGTCGTCGTTATTATATTAATATGTTTAATGAAATTTTCCGGTGACATTTGTTGGGAATGAATACCTTAATTGGTTTGGGAACATTACTATCGTATGGTTATAGTATTTATTTAATTGCTAGTCATAGTAGTTATATGCTATTATTTGAAACTGCTGGAACAATTATTATGATTATGCTATTAGGAAATATTATTAATACTAGTGTTCAACGTAAAGTGACAGCTGGAATTGAAGGGGTAATTACCTTACAAGTTGAAGAGGCTAACCGTGTTGATGTTAAACAAAAGGTAACAGTTATAAATACAAAAGAGGTTAATGTTGGGGACATTTTATTAATTAAGAAGGGGGAAAAAATCCCCGTTGATGGAATTATCCAACAAGGAACAGGTTATGTCAATGAAGCAATGCTAACTGGAGAAAGCAATATTATTGTCAAAGAACTTGGAACGGAGGTCATTGGTGGTACTGTGAATATGGGTGAGCCGTTTTATCTTCAAGCAACAAAAGTTGGGAAAGATACTGTTTTGGCCAATATTTTACAGAAAGTGGATGAAATTCAAAGCCAAAAACCCCGCATTCAACGGATTGCTGATCAAATTGCAAAATGATTTACCCCCTTGATTCTAATTGTTGCGCTTGTCACTTTTTTGTGTCAGTATTTTATTTTTCACAAAGGTGATGTTGCCAAAGGCCTTGATATTGCTATTACCGTCATTGTTATTAGTTGTCCTTGTGCACTAGGGTTAGCAACCCCCTTAGCTGTTGCGGTTGGTTTTGGTAAAGCACTAAAAGAAGGTGTTATTTTTAACAACACTAATGCCTTTGAAAAAATTAATAAAATTGATGCGATTGCATTTGATAAAACCGGAACCATCACAACGGGGGAATTAACAGTGCACCAGTTTTTAGGTGATCAGGTTAATAGCAAGTACATTTATCATTTAGAAAAGTTATCGGCGCATCCAATTGCAAAAAGTATTGTAAATTTCTTTCGTTCTGAGCAAGGCGAAATTATTTTTCAACAATTTAAGGAAGAAGCGGGTCTTGGATTATATGGGGTGTATAACAACAATGTTTATCAAGCAATGAGTTATCACACGGCAGTTAAAAAAGATTTTCAAAATTTGTTAGCCCCACAAGTTGCTGCTTTATCAGCGCCTAATCCAATTTTAATTGCGTTAGTAATTAATCAAACAATTACTAATGTGCTTGTTTTAACCGATACGGTTCGTCCTGATGCTGCATCAACGATAGGCAAGTTCACAAAAAAACATATTACAACGCATATGATTAGTGGTGATAAGTTTCTTTACAACTAACTATCCCTAATACTGGGGCCGTGAAAAGCGTTGCCACACTTAGCAACAACAAAAATTTCCGCATATGATTCGTATCCTTTCGTTTTGATTGTTCTTTATTATTTGTTCTTTTTTATTATTTTATTAATGATTAAAATTTCTTAATTATTTACATTCGATTTGATACATTATTTATTAATGATATATCGTAATATATCTCATATTAAAAATAACACAAAAAATATTAAAAAAGATAATTTTTTGCTGAAAAAAATTTTAAATCAAATTACACAATAAAAATGAAAAAGGTATTAAAAAATACCTTTTTACTTAAATTTAACTTTGAAATTATTAAAAACTAATGAATTTAACAAGACTAACAACTGACTAGCACCCATCACAATTGCTCCAATTAGGGGCGGAATAATGCCTAACATTGCTAAGGGAATAGTAATTAAGTTATAACTAAAAGCTCAAAAGAAGTTTCATCAAATTAAGCGCCGTGTTAATTTTGTTAATACAAAAACCTTATAAATATTAAAAATATTTGGTTTAATAATTGTAATATCACTATTTTGAATTGCTACTTCACTCCCTTGTCCCATCGCAATTGCAAAATCAGCTTGTTTCAACGCCACTAAATCATTAATTCCATCACCAACATATGCTGTTACTTGCCCTGTTTCTTGAATGGATTCAACAATCGTTGCTTTTGCTAATGGTGAAACATTAGCATAATAACTAGTAATCCCAACTTCTGTAGCAATTGCTTTTGTTGTTGTCTCATTATCATATGACAATCCGGAAAGTCCCATTGAATTATGAAAATTTAACATTATTTTTTACAAAATATAATACTTTTAAATATAAAGGTGATTTTTTCTTTAAGGATGCCCGATTTCAAAGCGAAATGGATAAAGCGCGAATGACTGCTGATCGTACCGATAATATGTTCAAGAGTTTGTTAGATCAAAATTTAGGACAAAAAATTCGGAACTACTTTTCTTATTTGCCAAGTGAATATAACTTTGAAATTAAGAATTTAACCCATTTTAATAGCTATCAATTAAATACGCTTTATTCTTTAAAATTTCAACTCAAAATTACTAGTTTGAAAAATAACTTTAATTTTATTCAAGATAACTTAGTATTGCAATTTACTGAAACAAAACAATATGATGAACAACGATGATTAACGATTTATTTAGATTATTTAGAAAGCTGAGGAAGTTTTCTATGAGCAAAAAAATATCCTGGTTTTGAAAATAATGGCCATTTACCAAATCACCCTTTTGCAAAATGAACAACAGAAGATGATAAAAAAGCTTTTACAAAAAATAATGATGACACAGTATTAGGATTTTTGTCAAAATACTATACTAATCTTTTTAGTAATCAAGGAATCGAAGAAGATTTATGGCTTTATCAAGATAAACAATTTCAAGTAAATACGCTTGATTACCAGTATTTAGGACCAACACCGTGTGATTCTAATGGCCAAGAAGGTGTTCGTGCGCAAGTTACCTTACTTTTCACAAGTTTCGAAAATTTCGAGATTACAGCAACCAAAAGTTATGAATTATGAATGGAGTATTCTCATGTTTAGTCGTGACGAGAAGAAGGTGTTAGAAATTTTTATTGCTTTTGATAGTTATTTTATGTTATTTTTAAAATGGATAATTTTATATCCTTTGATAGCAAAACTATCAAAGGATATAAAATTTATAGTAATAACTTATTTGAAATAATTAGTTGTTATAACTTATCAATTATTAATAATATTAAACTTTATAAGTTAGAAAAAATTATTTCTATTTTTAGTTCAATCTCAATTTTAGGTGCGGAACTGTTGTTGCGACTGGTTTAACAATAGTTGCTAGTAGTAAAGCGGTGAATAAGCAAAATTAATGTTAACTTGTTAAAAATTAAAAATTAAGTTATCATTAAATAAAAGTGAGGGAATTACTAATAAACTATCGTCAGCTGTTTCAACAATTTAATTTAAAGTTATTACCAACATTATATTTAATATTTTTATGTTGATATTTTTTAATGTTGCCATTTTTTTCTATGTTAGTACCATGGTTTTTATTAGCATTAGTTTTAGCATGACTGTACAAAAAATTTAGTAAAAAAGCAATATTAGTTAGTGCTTGGTTTATTTTTCCTTTAATATTAACATTATGAATGTTTATTCTACAAATTGCTTTTATAATTTTTACCTTTAAACAATTTCATGAATTTTTATTTATTTTAGGTTTTTATATTTTATTTAAAAATTATTTAGACATTATTCTTTTACAAAACCTTGTGATCAAATGATTATTAATTGCTGATTCTAAAACTATTAGTTCTGTTTTTGAAGTAAAATCTTTTAATCAACACCAAAGTCGTCAATGATTATTATTACGCATCATTGCAATTCAAAATATCTTAAAAAAATTAAAAATTAAAAAGGTGTTATCACCACCAACTTTTTAAAATAACTAATATTTTTAGAAAGGGTGAAAGAATGACACAAGCAATAGTGATAAAAAATGTTAGTAAAAATAATATTTTAAATACCATTAATCTTGAGATTAATAACCAAGAAATTATTTCAATTATGGGTTTTAGTGGTTCTGGGAAAACTACGTTATTGAATTTAATGTCAGGGCTTGATAAACCATCAAGTGGCTTGATTGAAATCAATGGGGTAAATCTTACTACCTTAAAAGAACCTAAATTAACAAAATTTCGGGCAGAAAATATTTCATACATTTTTCAAGATTATAAATTAATTGATTATTTAACAATTAAAGAAAATATTTTAATTACCCAAAGAATTAATAAACAAAAGATTGATAATAACAAGTTAGATTATTTAATAAAATCCTTGAATTTAGAACAAGTAAAAAATTTAAAAATTAATTATTTAAGTGGTGGGCAAAAACAACGTGTGGCAATTGCTCGGGCTTTAATTGGCAATAATAATTTTATTTTTGCTGATGAACCAACAGGAGCGTTAGATTTAATTACTAGAGATCAGATTTTAAAAGAATTAATTAATAATGTTAAACATTTTCAAAAAACATTAATTATTGTTACGCATGATCCATATGTTGCTCAATATTCAAATCGAATTATTTTTATTGATAACCAGCAAATTGAATCAATTCATCAGCAAATGGAACTTACTGAAATTGAAAATAAAATGAAAGCATTATTTAAGAATGTTTAAATTTACTATTTATCAATTTAAGAAAAATTGGTATATATCATTGGGAACTTATTGTACTCTTTTTATTGGAGCATTATTTATTGGCACATTTTTAAACTTATTAATAGCTAGCTTTATTAATAGTGCAAAACCTAATACAACAAATACAACGTTGTTTTTTATCATTTATTTTGGTTTAGTTACTTTAATATCGTTATTAATAATTAAAACAATTTTAAAGTTAAATTTTAATTTAAAATTAGAACAATACATGAACTTAAGAATTTTAGGTTTTCGTATTAGTAAAATTCGATGAATAGTTTTTTTAGAAAATATTATTTTTTTGTTGCCAATTTTAATTCTAGCTTTTGGATTATCTTTTCCATGTGCGAATTATTTTATTAAAATATTGATTCAAAAAGAAATTGTTGATTCTAATTTTGTTTTATATCAAAATCCAGGATTAATTGTTGGATATGTTATTATTGGAACAATAATGGTTAATACTCTTTTATATTTAGCAACTTTAAAAGTAAAAACAATTAGTATTACAAAAATAAACAATAAGAATAAAGATAACAAAAAAATTTGATGAGTAAAAATTATATTAGGTTGTCTCTTCCTTAGTTCTGCTTTTGGGATTTATTATTCTAATGCAAGATTAGATGGTGCTACTTTTTTATTTGGTGGGTTATTTATGATTATTGGATTTAGTTTAGTTGGTAAAGACATTATAAGGCTAATTTTATTAGGACTTACTCAAATAAGTAAAAAGAGCGTATATTTTCAAAATGCTATTAAAGAGTTTTATAATGCTTTAAATAAACTATTTCAAATTATTTTAGTAACAATCATTATTATTTTTTTCTTAATATATTCATTATATGGTCTTAGGATTGGTTCTACCCCTACAGTTGTTAATGAGCCAAGTAATAATCATGAGCAATTAATTGTCTTTAAACATGCGTTAGAATTTTTAGGAACAGTTCTGCTTTATGTAATGGGTGTTTATGCAGTTGTTATTGCTATTAATTATTTATGAATTTTTATAATTAGTAATCGGACAGAATATCAACTATTAAGAAAACTAGGTTATCAAAAAAGTAAAATATATTGACATATTTTTTATCAAACAATTTTATTGAGTTTTTTTGGGGTAATTTTTAGTTACTTGCCAACATTATTTATTGGTTTAATGTTTGATGAACAACATCTTTTACAAGAACCACTTATTTGAATTTTAACGCCAATAATTTTATTTAGTGTAATTATAATCATTAGTTTTAGTATTCTTTATTATCAGTTTCAATTTAAAAATTATTTTAAAAATAGAGCTTTTAAAACTAAATTCAATCTTAAATAAAATACTTTTTTATCTATAATTTAATAAGTATTAATTTAAAAATAAAATTCTAGGTTATAACAGTAATATTGAAGATGTATTGTCTAACCTAGGAAAGCCTTAAAACGTAAGGGCAATATGGGTGATTTCATAAAAGAAAATTCAAAAATTTTCTTTTTTTTCTTTTTTTGTTTTGAAAATTATACTTATTGCTTTTAATAATTGTTTATGTTATTTTTAAAAAGGATAATCTTATATCCTTTGATAGCAAAATATCAAATTATATAAAACTATGGTAATAACTTATTTGAAATAATTAGTTGTTGTAACTTATCAATTATTAATAATATTAAACTTTATAAATTAGAAAAAATTATTTCTATCAAAAATATTAGAATCGTAATTAATAAAAATATTAATGGAGGAATTAGTTTTTATGAAAAAATTTTTAGCGTTGTTAACTGCGATGGGAATAACAGCGGCTGGTGTGGGGCCAGTTGTTAGTTGTCAAACAGGTAATAATGATAGTAATAATGTTAAAGTACCAATTACAACAGAAAATTTGACTGCTTTTTTTGCGGCCAATCAGACATTTGAGTATACGGGGGAGTTCTTCTTTAAGGATAAATCACTTCAGACTGCAGATGAAACTGACCGAATTCAACATGGTTGAGCATCAAATATTTATGATGTATTAATTGACAGTACATTTGGGCAAAAATTTAATGATTATTTTACTTATTTACCAAATGAATATAGTTTTAAATTAGGCAATGTAAAAGTATATTATAAATATACTTTGAATCAAACTTATGAAATAAAGTTTATGGTAATAATAAAAAGCAATAAAAATGATATAGATTTCAAACAGGAAAATTTAGTTTTAAAGTTTACCGAAACTAAACAATTTGCTGAACAACAATGACTTGATGAATATATTAATTATTATATTAAGTTAGGTGATGTAATGTGAACACAGAAATTTTCAGGTTTTCGTCCTCATTTATTAGATAGTCCGCTTGCTCTTTGAAATGAGCAATTTCCGCAGAAAAAGTATCAGGAAAATAATAACCCAGAGATTTTAAAAGCAATTTCTGCGCATTATGTTCAAGCTTTTTCTAGCGAGACAGATAGTCATGCAAAATGATTTTATCGTGAAAAAAGAATTAAAGCTATTGCTAATAGTTTTGAGTACTTAGGACCAATACCAGTAGGTCGCCCTGAAGGTGTGCGTGTGAAAGCAAATTTGACTTTTTCATATTTGAATAATAACAAAATAACAGCAACAAGAGATGTAGAACTATGAATGGATTATCGACATAGTTATACTATAAAATGATAAATAAATTTTTTAAATCAAAAAAAGTTATTTCTATTTTTAGTTCAATCTCAATTTTAGGTGTTGGAACTGTTATTGCAACTGTTTCAACAATAGTTGCTAGTAGAAAAACAGCAGATAATGTTTATTATAAATTTGATGGCAATGTTTTTCGTTCAAATGCTGCCTTAATGCAATATGTTAATAATAATATGAAAGTAGAATCATATTCAACACAAAATAATTACTATTTATACAATAATAAGAGTTATGGCATGAATGATTTTGCAAAATTGGAAGCTGATATGATAGCTAAAACACCAATCAAGGAATATTATACTTATCGTAATCCGTACAATTATTTAATTGATAGTGGTAATCAACTATCTAATCAAGTTTTAACATCGAATGTTGATCAGTTAACTTCTGTTTATAAAGGAAAGGATGGTAATGCTTATTTATCAAAAAAAGAGGCAATTCAGACTTATACTGATTTTCAGAAGGTTTATCAATTAGGTAATAGTAACAATAATGATACTAGTATTGAATTTCAAAACAAATATGAAGCAATTCAATATTTAGAAAATATTGTCACAAAAAACTTAGATAACAATATTCAAACTGATCGTTATGAAATGGCGGGATCTTTCTTTACAAAAGATCAAATTTTATCATGATTAAAATCAACTACTGATATTCAATATAACTATAATGGTTATCGCTGATCAAAATTAAGTCATCCTGATTTATCCCAAATGTTATTAACAGAAAGTGATAAAAATAATTATATTAAATCTTATCAACCATCAAACCAAACTTATTGGTTAAATCTTGATTCTCGAGGATTAAGTGGTAATTTTTCAGGACCATTGTATATTGAAATTGATGATTCGTTTACTACTTTAACAGATAAGTTAAAACATAATTGGAAAAAAGTTGGTTCCAATACGATTAATATGATAATGCAACCACTTGTTCTTTTCTCGAGTCTTATTAACACGCAGTTAAATTCAATTGAGGAAAATAAAGATAATAGTTGGGATATTAATAGAGACTTCTTTGCTTATACGGAGGATGGAGAAAAGAAATTTGAGAATTCATTTTTAGCGGCAAATACTACAGACTATTGAAAAGAAAATAATGGTTTTCGCTTTGAACAACTAAAGGTTGATTTAAATCGAGTCGTTGGAATGAGTCGTTGAGAAAAAACATTGGCCTTTTTACAACGAGTTTATAATTATACGTTAACCGTTAATCATTCTGGGAATGAAACTAGTGCGGTGGCATTTATTAATTTGTTACGAACAATGTTAAAAAATGTGATTAAAAGTAATACTGATATGTTTCAAGATTGTTTGGATGCTATTTTTCAAGATCAGCATGGGTTAACATCAACCCAAGAATTAATGTTAACTGATATTATTAATATGTTTATTAATCCGTCGAAATTTATGTATGAATCACCATCAAAAGTAAACAAGTTAACAACTGTAATTAATAAGATTCAGCAAATTGGGGATAGTATTTTTGATGCATATAATAAGATTCAACGAATTCATCAGAATAGTCAAATCATATCTGAAGCAGAAATTAAGTTAGTATTGTCATCATATCAAGCTTATTTAGAAAATGGGCAGAAGTATTATGTGATTGGTGGGGAAAAATTAAGTTCGCAAGAAGCCTATCAAGAAGTAGCAAAAGTTTTGCGTGGTAATTTAACAATTAATAAAGATGGTTCAAAAATTGATATGAAAGCTGGTTTCAAACCGGTTTCTAAGATAGCTAAATTTGCTGGTAAAGTTGTGGCAGGAATGCAATTTGCAAAGGCAATTTGAGATATTGGTAATCTTGTTTCACCTTTTCGTTTTAATACTTATGAAAATGATTTAGGGAAAGGGCAAAAGTTATATTATCAAACAACTGAGTTTGAAATTCCAATTCTAAATATTCCATTGTCAGGAACTAACCCAAGTAATGTTGTTAATTTAACGCCAATTGAATTATTTTCAAATGGAAGCATTGTTAGTGATAATGATGAAGAAGCGAAAAAAGAACCGATCTTTGTCGTTTTAGGAAGTATTATTGTTGGTAAAGAACAAGCTGAGAAGTACCTAAAAGAATATATTTTAGCAAATCCAAGTCAATTTCTATCAACTCGTTCTTATTATATTAATGTCATGAGTCAGCAAGAAACAGCTGAAATTGCAGTAGATAAAGATAATCCTGATGATGCTTTCCAAAAGTTAAAGCAATTTACTAACCAGATTTTTACAAAATACTTTGCAAAGCAAGCAGTAAAAATGTATTTTGATGGGATTGATAAGTTCTTCAATAATCCAATTGATGCAAGAAATAGTTTGAAAGCAAAGATTACCAATAACCAATTTATTATTAAATATAAGTTTACTGATTTAGAAGGTATTACAAAATACTATGATGATGAAGCAACATTAATTAATGAACAAAATTATTATATTGAGAATAATGTCTTAGTATCGAAAACAATTTTACAAAGTGATTTGGTAAAAACCATTCGCTTTGATAAATTAGCGCATCAAATTGGGGCAACAAGTAAAGTTTATAGTGTTATTTTTAATGGTCAAGAACGCTATTTTTTAACTGCTAATGATGCGAAAAGTTATGTGTATCGTAACTCCGATATTGTGTTAAAAACTGATAAAGTAATCAATTATTATGTTTTCTTTGGTGATTTACAGTTTAGTAACGAAAGTGCTTTTTATAAATGAGTTAAAGATAATACGCAACGCGTTAATGGTAAAGGGGAGGTTCTTGAAAATGGCAATTAATTTATTGAAAGGGTTTCTTGGAAGTTTAATTTTAACAGTAACTCCAGTTGGAACAGCAATGAGTGCGGCACCAGATTATGGAACTGATGTTTCATCACCAGAAGGAGCCTTATTTAAGATGATTAAAAACTCATCAACAACTGTTGATACTAAAACAGAATGAAATTATGATGGACAAAAATTTTATTCACAACAAGAATTAGATGGTTATATTATGCAAAATAATAAAGTAGAAACAATGCAAACATCATCTAATCCCGGGAAAATTATTAATGACTACCAGTATCGGACATTAGATCCAGAAAAGGTCTATGATATTGATTTTAATAATTACCAATTAATTTACCGTGATGCTTATGGGAATGCGACTTTATCAAAAGATATTGCCTTAGAAACTTATACTAAAAATATTACGTCAAAATATAGTTATGATGCTATTAATTGATTTGATTCACCCGAAGAAGCAAAAGCAGGATTTATTTATAAAGGAGGATTACATAAATCACTTTATTACTATGTCAATGGTCGCTATTATAATGCATTTAATTCAGCAGATCAAAAAGCATTAAAAAGTGTTTTAACAGAGGGATATAGTTTAGCACCAAGTAATTTTACTGGTCAAGTTCCAATTTATGGGACGCGTGATAGTTTGCGTAATATTATAGCTAATAACTTTCGAACATTTTGAACAAATGCTAATAATATTAATGAACCATTAAATTATGCTAATTTTTTGGCAACAAAAACAACTCAAAAAATCTTTCTTTCACCCGGAAATGGTAATTTAATTAAAGTTAGTGTTAATAAAGGGAGTCAAAAATTTTATTATGCTGGAGAGACGGTTGAAATTGGAGATACTGAAGGTAAGTTTAATATGGCCGATTTTACTTCTAGAAATGGTTGAAAATCTCATAAACAATCTGATGATGGATGAAATTCAGTTGGAAAGTATTACTATACAAGAACTTTCTCTAGCGGTGGTAAAACTTATGATTTAACTTATATGCCAACCAATTCAGGAATTGGTTGAAAATTTAGTGATTTCAACTGAGAACGAGTTGCGGCAAGCAATAAATATGATTCAACAATACTGTTATATGATAATGACATTAAGAGTACAACGAAAAAAGAATTATATCGTTGAGAAAAATTACCAATTAATATTACTAGACCACAAGAAATTCCAACGCAATATGTTCGCCAAGCTTATGACTTATGATTTAATAGTTTCTATGAGGAGAAGTTTTTAAAATTAGATAAAGTTGATGAAAATGGTGTTCCTTATAATAAATATGGTGTTAAGGCTGATGTTCTTTACGATGTTAACGGAAAACAAGGACATCGTTATTCTCTAAATGAAAGTGTTAAATATTATGAAGAAAGTCTAAAGCCACAAATTTTAGCTGGTCCAACCGCAACAAATGAAAAAGGTGAAATAACTTATAAATTACGAGATGACTTTTATGCGACAAAAGCACAAGTTGATAACTATCTTTTTCTAACGGGGATTGTTGATACACGGTTAATGTATACATACCTTGATGTGCAAGATATTTCCTCACAAGATGGTTTAGCATTAGCAATGACTGAAGCTGATGCTCGTGAGAAACAGTTTCAATATGAAAAAGGGATTTTATTAAAAAAATACTTTGCCTTTGATGTTTTTGGCAATAGTGTAATTTCCGCTGAAAGTAGAGAAGATGCTATTGCAAAATTACATAAAACAATTACTTTAACGGGAAAATACATTAACCGCAAAGAAATTGCTAGTTGAGATAATGGTGTGATGGCTTATGATAATATTATTCAAGATGGGATTTATAGTGTTTATCGGATTTATAGTCAAATTCGCGCCGATCAAGGTTTAATTCCCTATATTTATTTTGATAGTTATCATTCAGCTTTAGTGGCAATTAAAGCGGGGATTAACAAAGAAATTAACATTACAACAACCACTGTTAATATTTATTTATATGTTTATCTGGATAAGAACGGAAATAAACACTCATATACATATACCAGCGATGAGGAAATTAATGCAATTGTGGCAGAAATTATGCAATTAAGGTAATGTTCATTGAATTTAAATTAAAGAAAATTCTGCCAATATTAAGCAGAATTATTCTCTTCGGTGTAATAGTTGGTGGTATTCTTAGTGCTTTATTCTTGTTTCCGCAAGATGATCTTATTTACAATTTTAGTGGTTTAATTATTATTGCTTTTTTAGTTGTAATAGTAATTATATTATTATTAGGAAATTTAATGCAAAAACAACCAAAACAGCAAATTAGTCAAGACAAGGTGGTTTACTTTTTAACATTGTTTTTCCTTGTCCTTTTTCTGGCACTATTTATTAGTTCATATGGTTTGTATGGATTATGGTTTTTCTTATTTAAGGTTTTATCCCCAGTTTGTTTAGTGGGCTTAGTTTT
The DNA here is from genome assembly GCF_030060925.1 of Spiroplasma sp. SV19. Taxonomy (NCBI): domain Bacteria; kingdom Bacillati; phylum Mycoplasmatota; class Mollicutes; order Entomoplasmatales; family Spiroplasmataceae; genus Spiroplasma; species Spiroplasma sp. SV19. Next base: position 407,966 of record NZ_CP045455.1, on the reverse strand, counting down.
TCTATTTTCCTTAATATTAACATGCTTTTTAAAAGATCTTGGTTATGCGGTTACTTTTTGTGTTCCCGTTTTCCTTTATCCGTTTATTTTTATAAATCATAGTAAAGCCTATTTAGCTTTGGGTGCTATTTTTGGTGGTATTATTTTAGGAAATATGATTGTTACTTATCTGAACTGCGATTTTATAAAGCAAGGAATGAAACGAGAATTTATTAAACAAATTTTTAGTAACAATGTTAAAATTTTTGTTTTAATATTTATTGTTAGTTTAATTTTGTTTTTTGTCTTAGGAAATGATATTTATGCTTTGTTTAGTCCAACTATTAATTTCAATGAAAAATCATTACTAATTAATTTAAGTGCCTTTGCTGTTTTTATTATTTTATTAGTTTTTCAACTCAAACCATTAATTATTTTTCTGCTTACAGTGATAGTACAAACAATTACCGCTTTTGTTTTAAAATTATTAACAGTTACTAGTAACTATAACTTTATTTCATTTCTATTGTTTCAGCAAACTGAAATGTTAACTAATTTAAGTTTATATTTATTTAGTTACTGTGTTGCAATGGTATGATTTGTAATTTTACTAGTATTAGTTAGTTTTAAAACAATGTATCGGCAATTTATGACTAATTTAGCAGTGATTCAGTATCTTAATACTGATTTTAACAAGATTGGTGATCTTGCTAATTATCAGTATAAGTATCTTTTTTATCAAAAGACTTGAATTGATTTATTAACATATCATAATCAAAGTAAAGCAATGACATTAAGACTTTTAACTGATGAAAATGAGGTTAACGTGCGTTTTGTACAAACAACAGTTATTTATCAATTGTATTATCAAACAGTACAGGTCTTGCTACCATTCTCAATTAATTTATTATGAGCCTTAGTTTGAACAAGTAATAGTTTTGGTATCACAATGTTAACAGCATATTCTTGGTTTTTAAAAGGTGCTTGAGTTTTTTATTTTGTAATTACTTTGTTAACCATTTTTATCTTGTTACCAAATATCCAAGATTGTTTTTTCTATAATTGATGGAGTTGGTTAATTCATCGAATAAAATTAGTTCAATTGCCAACTACGCGAAAAACAAAATCACGGCGAACACAAAAAAGATGAAACCAAAACCGTAAAAAATAACAAAATGAACACAATTGTGTTCATTTTTTTGTTATGATTAAAGCGAAAAGACCTATGAAATAACAAGATTATAATAATAAAAAACTAGTGAAAGATACTATTTAGAAAGGCAGGGATTTTGTGCCACGAAAATTAATCGTTAATAATTTGGTTATTGGCAATCAATTTTTAATCCCCGTTGATATTGAAAATAAGGTTATTATTAGTAATGTTCATTTTGAATTACTATGTTATGATCGCACCGCAATGGCGCGGAAAAAGGGGTACTTATTATGAGAGCACCAAATTGTTTTGAAATTATTTGATTATTATGATGTTACTAATATTTTAAAAATAACAATTATTGCCGGTTTAAAGTTTTTGAATGAGAAAGTAAAAACTGAAACAACATACCTTGCTTGTTATGATGGTATTAGTCAAAGCAGTGCGTTAGCATTTATTTATTTGGTTGCAAATAAGATTATTCCAACATTACCTTTTGAAAAAGCAATTGTTCATTTTTTGACAAATTATTATTCGTTAATGAAATTAACCCAAGGTATTTATGATTTTTTAAAACAACATTATCCTTATACAATTTTAAACGAATTGTCCCAAGCAAAGTGGCAAGATCTGCATGGCTAATTTACGAATTGAGTTAGGCAATTATACGGTTAAAATCTATCATCGCAATAAATGCCTATTTAATAATCCAAATTTAATTATTTATGATCTTGATACAGGATATTATTTATGAATGGGAAATTTGGCCAAAGAACAAATGAACGGAACTTTAAATATTGTTAAAACCCGGTTATTGGAACGAGATAAACTAGTTAATTTAGAAAGTTTATTAATTTATCTTAACAATTTAGAATTAGATTTTGTTGAAAACCAGTTTTTTCTTGTTCATAATTTTACTTGTACTGAAAATGAACGCTTGGTAATTAAGACTAATTTCCCAAATCTTAAATGAATAACGATTAAACAACATTATGGGTTAATGCTCCGGTCGAATCATTTTTATGTTGATGTTAAGACAAGAAAAACAATCATTTATCAACGCAGTACCAAAGATGTTTTTAAATTAGATTATGGGTTAATTAATTTACAAGAATCTGTCCAGTTTTATCTTGCCCGAACTTTTAATGTTATGTTAGATCCAACCGAATTAATTGCCATCATTCCGCAACTTTGCCAGGAAAAATGAGCTTCATACCAATTGCAAGGCATTAGTCTTACTAGAGAAGCTTTTGAAGATATTATTTTAACAGACTATCATCAAGTAATGCATGGTTTTTTACAATTAAAACAAAAGATTAAAGCGGTAACAAAAGGGGCATCAATCGTTGGTAATAGTAATTACGATCTTTTAGCAAATATTTAAAATAGCACAGAATAAATTATAAGAAGTGGGGGAAATTACGACAAATTGTGACTAATTTAGAGATAAATAATAAAAATTTGTTTTGTCTCAAAAAATATGATAATATGATATTGTTAATTTATATAGTTTTAGGAGTTGAAATATTATGGCTACTGTTGTTGTCAAAGCAGGAGAACCGCTAGACAAAGCTTTAAAGCGTTTTAACAAGGTTTCTTCGGTAAAACGAAAAGAAGCCCGTAAGCGAGAGCATTGAATGAGCAAAAAGGAAAAAAGACGCTATAAACAAGAGCAATCTCGTAGTTTTCGTTAAAAAAATCCCAGTTAGGGATTTTTTTCTTAAAAATTACTTTCTTTTAAAATAACATAATCAACTTTTTTAATTGCTTCCAAATCTTTTCCCCCAGCGTAAGAAATTGATGATTGTAAATCTTCGGTCATTTCTCGCAGAGTTTCAAAAATGCTGCCGCGAATTTCAATTAATTCTTTTTTACCTTCAACATAGCGTTTTTCACCTTTATTATATTCACTAGCTGATCCAAAGTATTCTTTATATTTAACACCATCAATTTCAACTTGTTTTCCAGGTGATTCTTGGTGAGCAGCAAATAAACTACCAACCATGCACATTGTCGCTCCCATTCGAATTGATTTAGCAATATCACCATTAACTCGTAAACCACCATCAGCAATAATTGGCTTTGAACTTCCTTTGCTGCATCATTTAACAGCTGATAATTGTCAACCACCATTTCCAAAACCTGTTTTTAGTTTTGTAATACATACTTTTCCTGGTCCAATTCCAACTTTGGTTGCATCAGCACCTCATTGTTCTAAATCACGCACTGCTTTTGGTGTTCCAACATTTCCGGCAATAATAAAGGTTTCTTGCCCTAAATGAGTACGAATATGTTCGATCATTCTTTTAACACTAAAGGCATGGCCATGGGCAATGTCAATGGTAATATAGTCCGGGGCTAGTTGCTCTTTTTTTAATGTTTCAATTAATTCAAAATCACTTGGTTTAACTCCAACAGAAATCGAAGTAATTAAGTTTTTACTTTTCATATGTTTAATAAATTTCACTTGGTCAACGTTAAAACGATGCATAATGTAAAAGTAGTTTTTTTCAGCTAATTTTTCACATAACTCTTCATTAACGACTGTTGCCATATTAGATGGGACAACAGGTAAATTAAAAGTATGTTTTCCTAATTTAACGGTTGTATCACATTCTTTCCGAGAATTAACAACACATAATTCTGGAATTAATTGAATGTCTTCATAATCAAATGCTTTCACTATCTATTTCACCTCACTATTTAAATGTATCATAAAAGCACGGCAAATGTATCATAATATGAGGTAAAAGGAGATAGTTTTATTTTAAAAATGTTTTAAAAAATGTTTTAAAAAACACCTTGTAATAACGTTTAGAAGGGAATATAATTAATAACATAATTCTAGAAAGGAACAGTGATTATACAAATGATGACAAAGAATTTTGGATTTACTCGTTTTTGAATTGTATTGTCAAGTATTGTTGGGATTGTGGGGATGAGTATTGCTGCTGGGACGTATTTTTATTTCCTAGGTCAATATAACAATGGGGTCCTTGTTGGTGACATCAATGCCGCAAATAGTTGATTAATGAATTCATATGCAGATTTAACAAGTTATAAAGTAGTAATTTTACTGGTAGTAATTTTCTCTTTCTTTACAACAATTATCTGTAATATTGGGTTAATCCGTTATGCGATTAGCAGTAATGATGCCGAATTATGTGCTAACAAATGAAGTTTAGCTGTATTATCATTATCACTTGGTGGGTTTTTGGCACCTTTTGCCTTAACATGATTACCAGATACTGATGTTAAAGCAACAAAAAATGCTCGTGTTACAATTGTCCGTTACTTAGGAACTGCGTGATTAGTATCAGCGCTTGTTAGTATTGCTGCTATTATGATTTTTTATAACAAAGCAACAGTAAAAGTTTGAGTAGGCGATTCACAACGAAATTTTGCAATTATGATGGGAGTATTAGCTGCTGTTAGTGTTATAAGCTTAATTTTCGTTCCAGGATTTTATAGTAGCAGAGTTGTTGCTAATATGATGGCAGAAACTTCTTTTGGAAAATGATTACGCTTTGTGTCAACTATTTATACTGTTTTAGTAACAATGATGTTAATAATTCAAATTATCACCGCATTATTAAAACTAATTGAAGCATTTGGCCGTATGTTTCAAAAAGGACAAGATGGTTTATCAGTTTTTGCCAACATCTTAAACTTTACAACAACCTTAATTGGAACAATCTTTATGGTTTACTTAATAACAAAAGTAATTAAAGGATTATGACGTCGTGAAGATGGATATATGATTAATATTCCTCAATATAAAACCGAAGATCGTACGCAACGTCAATATTAATTGAAACTTAAAACAATGGATTTTATTAATTAATAAAATCCATTTTTTAGTTAAAACTGATATTATTTTGCAAGACAAATTCATTCATTTAAAGTTTTTATAGTTTTATTGGTGGAAGAATGTGATTACCAATTGGCAATTTAATAATATTATCTTATATTAACTAATTCTAAAATTAATATTTTTTTGATTATTACAATTTGTTAGAGTTTCACAATTTTAGTAAAAAAGAATGTATTATTAAATACATTCTTTTTCTTTTAGTGCTTCTTTTATTTTTCATCACAAATAGTTTGGTGGTTAGCATTGCAGGTCCCGAAGCATTTGTAATATTTTGGAATTAATTATGTTTTTATTGTAATATTGTTTTAAAAAATATTTTTTTCATTTTATATGAGTTTTAGTTGCCTTTATATTTTAACAAAAGGATGGGCCTTATTTTTGAAGCCTTTATTAATTTTAAAAGTAATAACCACCATATTACATTTTCTACTATTAATTTTTTAGCTTCTTTTAGTAATAAAACAAAAACCTTGTAAGATTAGAAATTGGGATGTTTAAATAAAAACTTTAGAAATAGGTGGCTTTTATTTTATAACTATTTACAGTATAACAATAATTATTATTTAAACTTCAATAATATTCATATATTGCATTTTAAAATTTATCTTGTTATTCCTCTTTAATAGGAGTGTTCTGTGATTTTTTTAAAAAATAATTAATTAATAATTATTTTAATTGACAAAAATTATTGTTTTATATAAAATTATAAAGGTTTTAACACAATCAATGTATTGTGTAATCGGGTGTTAGCTCAGTTGGGAGAGCGCCTGCCTTACAAGCAGGTGGTCAGCGGTTCAAGTCCGTTACACCCGACCATTAATGTTTGTGCTGGCTTAGCTCAACTGGTAGAGCAACTGACTTGTAATCAGTAGGTTGGGAGTTCGATTCTTCTAGCCAGCACCATTCTTGGAGGGGTAGTGAAGTGGCCAAACACATCTGACTGTAACTCAGCTCCTTCGGGTTCGGGGGTTCGAATCCCTCCCCCTCCACCATCTTTATTAAGATATTGGGCTATAGCCAAGCGGTAAGGCAAAGGACTTTGACTCCTTCATGCGCTGGTTCAAATCCAGCTAGCCCAGCCATTTAAGTCTCCTGTTAGCTCAGTTGGTAGAGCATCTGGCTTTTAACCAGTGGGTCAAAGGTTCAAGTCCTTTACAGGAGACCATTTATTAGATATATATGCCCGAGTGGCGGAATAGGTAGACGCAACGGACTTAAAATCCGTCGGTTTTACAACTGTACCGGTTCAAGTCCGGTCTCGGGTACCATTTTAGGTAAAAACAATTGACATCAAATTAAGACAGTGGTATATATATTATTGTGATTAATTATAAAAATTAAAAATGCGGGTGTAGTTTAATGGTAGAACTTCAGCCTTCCAAGCTGACTGTGAGGGTTCGATTCCCTTCACCCGCTCCATTACAAGATAAGTTGTTAGTTTAACAATTTTTTTTATGTTAAAATAGGAATACAAGAATCTTAAGAGGAGTAATTAATAATATGAAAGTAATTAAAAAGAATGACAAAAGGGATGATACTGACAATAATTGAGAACATTTACCACCAGAAGTACAAAATGATTTAGAGTTTCATGCTTCACGGACTGTTTTTTGAAAAAGTTTTTTATTTTTAATTATTGAAGCAGTAGGACCATTTTTGTTGCTATTTTTTTTAACTTCTCCAGATTTAAGTTTTACTCGTCATTATGATGTTGGGGCAGGAATTGGTTTTGGTTTGGCAATGGTTTTAGGGGTTTTTTTATTAACTTGTGGTGGTTTTTGATTAAAATTTCATCAAGCTGATCAGTTTACTTATACAATTACTTTATCTTGAACTTTATATGGCATTTATTTAACTGGTTATTGATGAGGATGAGATAAGATTTTATATCGTTGTTTAGTTTCTCTTCTGTTCTTATTACTTGCTGTTTTTTTTGGAACTTTTATGGCTGTATGAATGCGTAATTTACGTGGTTACTTACAACTGAAAAAAACTAGCGGCAAAAAACTAGATAATAATGATAATGACCAAAGTTTAAAAGAAAATAGTGCGGAACAAGAGTCACCATTACCACCTGTTGATTCCTAATTATTGTTTTGTAAATTAAGAAATTTTAACTTAATAATAGCTAAGAAAATATCGTTGTTTGTTTGTTCATACATGTAGTTTGCTCAAGCAATTCAAGCAATGTTTTGATAATACATTCAGGCATTAACTTTTTGTTGTTGTGTTGATGTTAGGTTAAAAAGACTAAACCAATATGCTTGTTCTGTTTTTGTTGTTAAAGTTTCTGAAGCAAAAGAAGCAATGTCAAACAGTTTATCGTTTTGCATCGCATATTCAAAATCAATTAAATAAAGCTGTTGTTCAAGAAAAACTAAATTTCCCCCGTTTAAGTCATTGTGGCATAAAACAAGGTCAGTTGTTTGTAATTGAGCATAATCAAGGTTTGCTTCATATCGTTGTAAGTCTACTAATGGGTTTTTTACCGCAGTTTTAAAAGTTTCTAAAAATTGTTGTGGTTGAAAAATCTTGATTTGATCATTAGGACTAATCTTAATTTGTCATAACTGTTGAATTGTTTTAGCAATGGTTTTTAGTACTTGTTTTGTTAATTTAATTGTACTAATTGGCTGTAATGTTGGATAGTATGGTGTTACTAAGAAAAAGTGATCATTATCATAGCCATATTCAATAATTGGTAGTGTCAATTTAGTATTTTTAATTTTTTCCAAAACAAGAATTTCATTTTGATGATCAATAAATAAATTGGTAAAAGGATTACTATAACGAATGAAAAGATTATCAACTGTTTGATAATTCTGATTAGTAATCCCTAAATTTAGTTTTGTTTTAATGTTGTATTTCATCATTTGCTTAAGTTCCATTCTGTCTTTTCTTAATTTTATTATACAATATATATAATCAAGAAAAGCGAGGAAGTAGGGAATGAAAGACATTTGGATTGCAACTAGTAATAAAAACAAAGTTCGAGAATTTAACGAGATGTTTCAGAATGTTAATATAACAGTTAAATCATTATTAGATTTAGAAATTCCTATTCCTGAAATTCCAGAAACAGGAACTACGTTTGAAGAGAATGCTTTTTGTAAGGCGGCGTTTTTAAGCCAAATGATTAACAGACCAGTTTTAGCTGATGATTCTGGTTTAGAGATTATTGGTTTAGATCATTTCCCGGGAATTAATACACGTCGCTGGGCCTATCCCATTACTGATAACAAAATTATTAATGATTTATTAATTGAAAAATGTGAATTATTAGAGCGCCGTGATGCGCAAGCTGTTTGTGTATTATGCTATATTGACCCGCTGAAAAAAGTAACAATGTACTTTCGGGGAGTCACAAAAGGGGTTATTACTGATGAACCAGTTGGTGTGAATGCCTTTGGTTATGATCCAATTTTTTTATTACCAGAAATTGGGCGAACTTATGCAGAATTAACTTTAACAGAGAAAAACAATTATTCTCATCGAGCAAAAGCATTTCGTGCTTTTAAGAAATGATGATTAGGAGAGTAAAGATGAAAACAACTAAGAAAATTAACATTGTTTTATTTGAGCCAGAAATAGCTCAAAATGTTGGAGCAATTATGCGAACTTGTGTGGCAATTAATGCAAAGTTACATTTAATTGAACCATTTGGTTTTATCTTTGATGAACGTTTTATTACACGGAGTAGTGCCAATTATATTGAGTATGCTGATTATGAGTTATATAATGATTGAAACCATTTTTTGCAATTAAATCCAAATTTAAAGTTATATTGTGCAACTCGGTATGCAAAACAACCACATAGTGCGATTGATTTTACGAAAGATGAGAATCTTTTTATCTTATTTGGGCGAGAATCAACGGGGATTCCAACCGCAATTTTAAAGGCAAATTTAGCGCGGACTTTTCGCATTCCAATGGCTGAACATGTTCGTAGCTTAAACATTGCTAATACGGTTGGGATTGTTGGTTATGAAATAATGCGGCAGTTAGATTATCCTGGTTTATCAAAAGTTGAAATTCAAAAAGGCGCTGATTTCTTAGAACAAGATTAACAATGCATTTTGTGAATTTTTTTCTTGTTTTTAAAAAAATTTTCTTATAATTTTTTTAGTATTGAGTTATATTGGTGTTTTTAGAAAGGATGATAAAATATGAATCAAGTGATGTTGGTTGGGCAAGTGGAAGGAACTTATGAAATTATTTATGATAAAAAAGAAGCAGAGCGAAAACTAATGAAATTTTTGCTAAAGATTCAACGCCCTTTTAAAAATAAAGATGGTAACTATGATAGTGATTTAGTTAATGTTAAAGTATGAACAAATAATATCGATGATTTAGATATTAGTCTGCGTGATAAAGCAATTATTGCAGTTAAAGGACGGATTCAATCGTTTCGTTCCAATAATTTTGATGAAGAAAATTATTATAACGATATAATTGCGGATCGTGTCACTTATTTAAGTAGTTTTAACTAGAATTACTTGACATTATTAACTTAATACAAATTAGCCATTTTTCGAAAAATGGCTTTTTTATTATTTTTTATAAAATTCAATAAATCTATAATATAATAAATAAAGAACAAATTAGGTAAAGGAGTAGAACAATGATATTTAATAATAATAAAAACCAAGACTTTCATAAATGATTGTTTTCTGCTCGTACCAATAACATGATGATGTGCCGTTAAGATACATAAATTTAATAATGTTAAAAATCAATAATCAATTATTTTAAAAAAGAAAGTAGTTGATTAGTATGCCGAAAAAACAAAAAAAAGTTGAAAAATTATTACAAGAACAACCCTTAACAACAAATTTATTGAACTTAAAAAAAGAGATTTCTTTTCGTGGTTTAGTACCATTGTTATTATTTGTTATTTTATTTATTTTAGTGGGAATTATTCTAGATATCTTTAAGCAAGAAATTTTTTCAAAAAACAATCCAATGGGGTTTTATTTAATATTTGCGCCAATTATTATTTTAATTCCAACGATTATTGGTTTTTTAATTATTAAAGGGAATTTTACAACCAAATTAAATGCTTTTTTAAAAGGAAGTGCTGATCAAAACATTTTAATTATGGTTTTTATTTATTTATTGTCTGGTTCATTTGCCCAATTAATGAATACAATTGGAGCTTCTTCAGCAATTGCTTTTTTAGGGTTTAAGGTCATTCCGCCAGCAATTTTAGTGGGAGGTGTTTTTCTAATTAGTGCAATTATTTCAACAGCAATGGGTACTAGTGTTGGTACAATTGTTGCGTTTGGACCGATTGCTTTTGGAATGGCATCGCAAGCACATTTAAGTTTAGCAATGGTCGCTGGAGCTTTATTATGTGGGGCTATGTTTGGTGATGATTTATCAATTATTTCGGATACCGCAATTGCATCATGTCGTACCCAAGATGTTACTCCACAAAGTCGATTTTTATTTAATTGAAAAATCTTACTTTTTGCCGCAATTATTACTATTATCCTTTTTTTCACAATTACTTATGTTAAAGATGCAAAAGTAACTAGTGAAATATGAATTTGGTGACGAGCATTATTAACAATTTTGCCATTCTTAATAGTATTGGTTATTGCCTTATGTGGTGTTAATGTTTTTATTGTTTTAATTAGCGGTATTGTTGCAGCTATTATTATTGGTTTTAGTTTAAGCCAATTTAATCAGTGAGTAACAGCAACTGGTGATTTAACATCTTCTTATTTGCCAAGCTTAACCCCAGCACATATGTTAAATGGTAATTTAGATCCAAATGGTCACTTATTAAGTGGTTTAGATAAGGTTTTAGTAGCAACAGATGCAATTAAAAATGGGATGTTATCAATGGCTGAAATTGCCTTTTTAGCTCTTTTTACTGGTGGTTTAGCAGGGCTAAGTGAACTATCAGGTGGTTTGGAATGAGCAACAGAGAAAATTAACCAAAGAATTAAGGGAAAAAAAAGTGCTCAATTTGGTATTGCAACTTTAACAAGTGTTGCTGATATTGCTTTAGCAAATAATACCATTGCTATTATTGTTGTTGGACCAATGGTTAAAGAAATTCGTCAAAAATATGATTTAAATAAAAATAAGATTGCGGCTTTTGTTTCAATTTTCCCCGCTGTGTTTCAAGGGTTAATTCCATATGGGGCTCAAATGTTAATTTTAGTTAGTATGGCAAATAACTATGTTGGTGCTAATCAAATGTCAATTTCTTTTCTTGATGTATGAAAATATGCTTGATATTTGTATTTACTATTTTTTTCAGCAATTATTTTTATTAGTTTCAATAGTTTAGAACGTTATTTAACAGCATCATGATGAAAAGGAATAACTAACATTTTTCGGAAAAAACAAGATTAAAATAACTATTTAACAATAGTTATTTTTTATGAAAAAATATTAATATTTTTAATAAAAACGCTTGCAAAAAAATGTGGATTTTATATACTTATAAAGGTGTCAGTTAGTAATACTTATTATTAATGAAGAATGAATATTTTCACACAATATCGCAAAAAATTATTGCAAAAAACATTAAAAGTTATTGACAATAATCACTAATTTTTGTATGATTTGAAAGGTGTTTTGTTGACACAAAAACGATCTTTGAAAACTAAACATAACAACAAAGATAATCATTTAATCAATGAATATCCGTCATTAAAGCTGGGAACAAAAACAAATTTTTTTAATGAGAGTTTGATCCTGGCTCAGGATGAACGCTGGCGGCATGCCTAATACATGCAAGTCGAACGGGGTGCTTGCACCCAGTGGCGAACGGGTGAGTAACACGTATCTAATCTACCCATTAGCGGGGGATAACAGTTGGAAACGACTGCTAATACCGCATACGACATTTTCTGGCATCAGAGAATGTTAAAAGGTCCGTTTGGACCACTAATGGATGAGGGTGCGGCGTATTAGTTAGTTGGTGGGGTAATGGCCTACCAAGACAGTGATACGTAGCCGAACTGAGAGGTTGAACGGCCACATCGGGACTGAGACACGGCCCGAACTCCTACGGGAGGCAGCAGTAGGGAATTTTTCACAATGGGCGAAAGCCTGATGGAGCAATGCCGCGTGACTGAAGACGGTCTTCGGATTGTAAAGGTCTGTTGTAAGGGAAGAACAGTAAGTATAGGAAATGATACTTATTTGACGGTACCTTACCAGAAAGCCACGGCTAACTATGTGCCAGCAGCCGCGGTAATACATAGGTGGCAAGCGTTATCCGGATTTATTGGGCGTAAAGCGTGCGCAGACGGTTTAACAAGTTTGGGGTCAAATCCTGGAGCTTAACTCCAGTTCGCCTTGAAAACTGTTAAGCTAGAGTGTAGGAGAGGTCGATGGAATTCCATGTGTAGCGGTGAAATGCGTAGATATATGGAGGAACACCAGTGGCGAAGGCGGTCGACTGGCCTATCACTGACGTTTAGGCACGAAAGCGTAGGGAGCAAATAGGATTAGATACCCTAGTAGTCTACGCCGTAAACGATGAGTACTAAGTGTCGGACTAAGTTCGGTGCTGCAGCTAACGCATTAAGTACTCCGCCTGAGTAGTATGCTCGCAAGAGTGAAACTCAAAGGAATTGACGGGGACCCGCACAAGCGGTGGAGCATGTGGTTTAATTCGAAGCAACGCGAAGAACCTTACCAAGGCTTGACATCCAGTGCAAAGCTGTAGAAATACAGTGGAGGTTAACATTGAGACAGGTGGTGCATGGTTGTCGTCAGCTCGTGCCGTGAGGTGTTTGGTTAAGTCCAGTAACGAGCGCAACCCTTGCCGTTAGTTACTCCATTAAGTTGAGATACTCTAACGGGACTGCTAGTGTAAGCTAGAGGAAGGTGGGGATGACGTCAAATCATCATGCCCCTTATGTCTTGGGCTACACACGTGCTACAATGGCCGGTACAAACAGTTGCGATCTCGTAAGAGGGAGCTAATCTGAAAAAGCCGGTCTCAGTTCGGATTGAGGGCTGCAACTCGCCCTCATGAAGCCGGAATCGCTAGTAATCGCGAATCAGCAATGTCGCGGTGAATACGTTCTCGGGTCTTGTACACACCGCCCGTCACACCATGAGAGTTGATAATACCAGAAGTCGGTATTCTAACCGCAAGGAGGAAGCCGCCCAAGGTAGGATTGATGATTAGGGTGAAGTCGTAACAAGGTATCCGTACGAGAACGTGCGGATGGATCACCTCCTTTCTATGGAGTTATTACTTTATAGTAATTTAACTAGTTTTAATGACCGTTATGTTTAGTTTTCAGAGATTAGTTTCTCTGACAATAACAAGAAAATGTTATTGCAATTGTTCTTTGAAAACTGGATAATAGACATCTAGTTATTTTAATCAAATGATTAAAATAACAATAATTCAAAATTTCTGTTATTTTTTAAAAATAACTAAAATTTCACAGTTATATTTGTAAATGATTCTCAAAACTGATTTAAAATCAGGTCAAATAATTAAATTAATAAAACTTTGAAGTTACAAAGGGCGTATGGTGAATGCCTTGGGAATAGGAGACGATGAAGGACGTGACTACCTGCGATAAGGTTCGGGGAGCTGGAAGTAAGCTTTGATCCGGACATGTCCGAATGGGGAAACCCGGTGAGATTAATCTCTCATCATCCTATAATGAATAAATAGTTATAGTGAAGGTATACCTAGGGAATTGAAACATCTCAGTACCTAGAGGAAAAGAAAGCGAATGCGATTCTCTTAGTAGCGGCGAGCGAACGGGGAACAGCCCAAACCAGATTTATCTGGGGTTGTAGGACCATATGAGTAGAGTTACAAAACTTGTTTATAGTAGAAATGGTTGGGAAACCATGCCACAGAGGGTGATAGCCCCGTATACGAAATGAACAAGACTCGAAATGGAATCCTGAGTACGGCGAGACACGTGAAATCTTGTCGGAATCAACGCGGACCACCGCGTAAGGCTAAATACTACCTATTCACCGATAGTGAACCAGTACCGTGAGGGAAAGGTGAAAAGCACCCCGGGAGGGGAGTGAAATAGTACCTGAAACCATATGCCTACAAGAAGTCGGAGCCCGTTAATGGGTGACGGCGTGCCTTTTGTAGAATGAGCCGGCGAGTTATGATAGCATGCAAGGTTAAGTAGAAGATACGGAGCCGTAGTGAAAGCGAGCCTTAATAGGGCGTTTAGTATGTTGTCATAGACCCGAAACCAGGTGATCTAGCCATGAGCAGGTTGAAGTTGAGGTAAAACTTAATGGAGGACCGAACCGACGTTCGTTGAAAAGACCGCGGATGACTTGTGGCTAGGGGTGAAATTCCAATCGAACCTGGAGATAGCTGGTTCTCCCCGATATAGCTTTAGGGCTAGCGTCGAGGTTAGCAAGTTGGAGGTAGAGCACTAAATGTATGATGGCCCCACCTAGGGGTACTGAATGCAATTAAACTCCGAATGCCAATATTGTATACTCGGCAGTCAGTACATGGGTGATAAGGTCCATGCACGTAAGGGAAACAGCCCAGATCATCAGCTAAGGTCCCAAAATTTATGCTAAGTGTGTAAGGATGTGAAGTCGCTTAGACAGCTAGGAGGTTGGCTTAGAAGCAGCCACCCTTTAAAGAGTGCGTAACAGCTCACTAGTCGAGTAACTTTGCGCCGAAAATGTACCGGGGCTAAGCATAATACCGAAGCTATGGGTTTTGTATATTTATATACAGGGCGGTAGGGGAGCGTTCTAACAGGGATGAAGGTAGACCGTGAGGACTACTGGACTGGTTAGAAGTGAGAATGCCGGCATGAGTAACGTTTGAGGGTGAGAATCCCTCATGCCGTTTGACCAAGGTTTCCTGGGCAAGGTTCGTCCACCCAGGGTTAGTCAGGACCTAAGGCGAGGCCGAAAGGCGTAGTCGATGGACAACAGGTTGATATTCCTGTACCACCATATAGAGCGATGGAGTGACGGAGAAGGATAGTATATCCCGGTTATTGGATTCCGGGCTAAGCACAAAGAGGGTAAGGTTGGCAAATCCGCCTTGCATAACCTTGAAGTGTGATGGGGAGCGAACGGTTCGCCTAGTAGCGAAGTATATGACTCCATGCTTCCAAGAAAAGCTTCTAGCACTATTTATATGGTGCCTGTACCTAGAACGAACACACGTGGTCAAGGAGAGAATCCTAAGGCAAGCGAGATAACTGTAGCTAAGGAACTCTGCAAAATAACCCCGTAAGTTAGCGAGAAGGGGTGCTCATAGCAATATGAGCCGCAGTGAAGAGGAAGGGGCAACTGTTTAGCAAAAACACAGCTCTCTGCAAAGTCGTAAGACGACGTATAGGGGGTGACGCCTGCCCAGTGCTGGAAGGTTAAGGGGATTAGTTAGCATTAGCGAAGCTTTGAACCGAAGCCCCAGTGAACGGCGGCCGTAACTATAACGGTCCTAAGGTAGCGAAATTCCTTGTCAGGTAAGTTCTGACCCGCACGAAAGGCGTAATGATCCCTTCGCTGTCTCGGCTGCAGACTCGGTGAAATTTTAGTACCTGTGAAGATGCAGGTTACCCGCAACTAGACGGAAAGACCCCATGGAGCTTTACTATAGCTTGATATTGGGTTTTGATATAGCATGTATAGGATAGGTGGGAGACTTTGAAGCAGCAACGCTAGTTGTTGTGGAGTCATCCTTGGAATACCACCCTTGTTATGTCGAAATCCTAACCTAGATCTGTAAGCCAGATCAGAGACAGTGTCAGGTGGGTAGTTTGACTGGGGCGGTCGCCTCCTAAAATGTAACGGAGGCGCCCAAAGGTACCCTCAGTATGGTCGGAAATCATACATAGAGCGCAAAGGTAGAAGGGTGCTTGACTGTGAGACTTACAAGTCGAACAGGAGCGAAAGCTGGGCTTAGTGATCCGGCGGTCCCGTGTGGAAGGGCCGTCGCTCAACGGATAAAAGTTACCCTGGGGATAACAGGCTGATCTCCCCCAAGAGTTCACATCGACGGGGAGGTTTGGCACCTCGATGTCGGCTCATCGCATCCTGGAGCTGAAGTTGGTTCCAAGGGTTGGGCTGTTCGCCCATTAAAGCGGTACGCGAGCTGGGTTCAGAACGTCGTGAGACAGTTTGGTCCCTATCTGTTGTGGGCGTAGGAAATTTGAAGAGATCTGTCCCTAGTACGAGAGGACCGGGATGGACACACCTCTGGTGCTCCAGTTGTCACGCCAGTGGCACAGCTGGGTAGCTATGTGTGGAAATGATAATCGCTGAAGGCATCTAAGCGAGAAGCATACTTTAAGATGAGATTTCCCATCCTTTATGGAGTAAGACCCCTTGAAGACGACAAGGTTGATAGGTTGGGTGTGTAAGCACGGTGACGTGTTCAGCTAACCAATACTAATAGGTCGAGGACTTCAAAAAAGCGAGAGCTTATTTACAAATTTTAGAATGTTTATTATCTAGTTTTGAGGGGATAATTCCACTCAAGTGATCTGGTGCTTATGGCATAGTGGACACACCCGTTCCCATCCCGAACACGGAAGTTAAGCACTATCACGCCGACGATAGCCGCAAGGTGAAAATAGGGCAGTGCCAGGTTAAAAAAGGCTTATTTAAAGCCTTTTTTATTTGTTAAATTGTATTTTTTGTTCAAGAATTAAAAAAATGCATTATTATTTAGGATAATGCATGGTATAAACATTAAAATATAAGTTTTGACTTTCAAACCCAAGTTTTTGATATAAGGGCAGGCCATGGGGAGTGGCAATTAAACCAGCATATTGGTAATTAGCTTGCTTCGCTTTGTTTAACAAATGAATTAACATCTCTTTTGCATAGCCTTGTTTTTGATGAGCACTATGTGTTGCAATATCATCAATGATTGCTAATTCTGGTTCGAAGTATAAGTTGCCAGTTGAAACTGGAATGTTATTTTTTGTTAGAATGGTTAAGTAACTAATTTTTTGATCTTGGTTTAATTCTCAAATTGATTGATATTTTGCTAAGTCAATTAATGATAAATCAAAGGCACTTTTAACAACTTTAACAACATCATGGACAGTAGTTTGGGTTGTTACTTCCTGGAATTGTTCATCTGCCGCTGCTCGATTAGTTGTAATAAACGTTGTTAAATCAATTAACATCCCTAAGGCAGTTTCAAAGTGTTGTAAGCCACATTTTTCAAAGAACAATTTTTCAGTTTGACTATTATCAACTGTGATGGTACATCACGTAAAAGGTGTTTTATCAGCGTGATATTGGTCGATAATTTCGCCGGCTTTGGCAAATTGATCAGCTGTTGTTAAGTGGGAACTAATAACAATATTTAAATTACTTTTTGAATCGCGAGAATCAATATGGTGAAAGAAATTTTTATAATCAGTTTCAATGATTTGTTTTCCTTCATTATGTTTAGGGTCCACCATATAATGGATAAAATTTGTTACTAATTTGTTTAGTTTTTGATCGTTAAAATTTAACATAGTTTGTCTCCTTCTTAATAAGTATAATTTTATCACTTTTTTATTTAACCAAAATCTTTTTTAAAATTTTATTTTGATAAAAAGGGTGATTTTGTTTAATTTTTATGATTTTTTGATATAATGGAAGTAGTCTATGTAAAAATATCAATAAGTATTTCTTATATAGGAACGAAACATAAAAAGATGAGGAGTTTATTTATGGCAGTAAAAAAGAAAGTTGTTGTGCAAGAAGAATTACCAGTAGTTGAATTAATAAATCAAATTATTGAAGAGGGTAAAGATTTAACTACTAAAACCGATGAAAAAGAAGCAAAAGAAAAATTAATCCGTGAAGAATGAATCAAAAAGAATAATGAAGCTTGTGCTGCTGCGGCAAAAAAATGAGAGGAAAAAATTACTTTAGCAAAACAAAAAGAAGTTAAAGCTTCTGCGAAAGTAAAAGATGTTGATAAAATTGAACAAGAACGAATTCTTATATTAGAACAAAAACGCAAAGAAGAAATTGCAAAAAATAATGTGTTATATGAAGAACGTGCCAAAAAACAAGCACGTTTAACAAATATTGCCCGTGTTAAAAGTGCAATGCGTGAACGTAAAATGCTTTTATCAAAAGAATCATGAGAAAAAGAAGCACAAAAGTGGCAAAAATTATTAGATCAAGTTTCACGTTAATTAACAACTTACACTGATGTTTTATCAGTGTTTTTTTTCGGCAGTTTAATTTGAAAGTTATAACCTGTTTCATCTAAATAATTCAAAAAACCACGGTTAAATAAAAAGGGATATTTATTCGCAAAATAATATATCATTTTAATAAAAGGAACTAAAACAGCAGTTGTTAAGGCGGTTGATGTTATAGCAGAGATGGTATTATTAATTAACCAAAAAATTCAAACCCCAATTGCTTGACTAATATTACCAAAAATGACCCAATTATATAAAAAAATGGCAATAAAATATTGTAAGTAAATTAAGAGAAAAACTAAGATGGGGTATAAAAAGTAATATTTAATTAAACAACGGCGCATGAAAAAAATAATGGTAACAATTAAATTTCAAGTAAAAAAAGTAAAAAAGACAAAAATAAAACCAAATCCAGCATAGTATAAGCAGATTAAAAAAGCATAAACATTGCAAATTATATAATTCAGATATCAACGAAAGTAGATTGCTCAACTTGTTAACAAAAGATAGTCAAAGGTAATATAGTTTAAGGATAAAACACTAAGTAATCGAAAAACAAATGCTAATGTTGCTAACATCACCGTAATTGTGATAACCATAATTGTTTCAAATCCATTATTTTGTTGCTTCATTGGACTTCCTTTCTTTTTAATAAAATTATTATGTTTAATTTTATTTTGTAAGTACTTTTCATAAACAATTTTATCTTAATTTTGTTAAAAAATAAATTAATTCAGAGATTTATTAAAGTTTTAAAAATAATAAATTGTTTTATATAATGAGTTAAATTAGGGCCACTTGTTTTTTTTATTTACAATTAATAGTGTAGAAAAAAATATGTTAAAACTTAGTGACCTATAGACATATTAAATAAGGAGAACTTAATAAATGAAAAAAATATTGAGTTTATTGGCAACATTAGGAATCGCCAATGTAGGTATTAGCAGTATTATTAGTTGTAAACAATCAAACACACCATCTGACATTGATTCAGATGATTTAGAATTACAAGTAGCAAAGGATATCAAAGTTTTAAATGATATTTCATTACGAGTCTCACAAGGAATTCAAACATTTTTAACTGAAAAAAATATTTTACTTTCAACAGATTATACAGGTAGTGATATTTTTAAAGAAGTTTCGAAAGAAAAACCTGATTATGATGTTGTTAAAGAAGAATATTTAACGGGATTAAAAAAATTATCAGATCAATTTCAAACATTTATTGATATTTTAAATCGTAAAATTGCTCATGAGTATTCAAACTATTATTATGATAGTTTGCCAATTGAATTATCTTATGATAAAACTTTTAAACTATCATATGTTGATTTAGAATCCCTAAGTAGTCTTACTGGTGAAAAACTTACTGATATTTTAGCAGCAAGATTAGTTCATCGGATTTCTTATAAAATCCAATATAAGTCGTATTCAGCGAGTGCTAGTTTAAATTTACAATTTATATTAACAAATGATAAAGAGACAATGGAGCGAGCATTATCAGGAATAATTTCTAAGATATCAACAGTAATAGCAAATTTTTTAAATAATAATAAATTAGTTGGTATTGATAAAAATCCTGATTTTATTGAATTATTTAATAATTTTGATATTAATTATAGTGTTCATCACAAAAAATTGGATGAAATATTTCAAAATATTTTAAAAAAAGAATTAAAAAACAACCCGGATACTGTTAAAATCTTAGATAATCTTACATACGTAAATGATCAAACAATTGTAAATTTAATAACTGGAAGCGCGTCAAATGTAAGCAATATAGACGCCCAAACTGTTGGAACTCCAGGGGCATGAGATTATACAACATGGTCTTCATGAACTGGGGGAGAAGGTCATATGAGTAATCTCAGTCCAGAAAGTTTTATTAAAATGTTTCGTAAAAATGTTAAAATGTTTCATGGGGTTAAAGAAACTGATAATTTATATTTAGGAAATTTTAATTTTAATTTATCAGCAATATTAATTGCTGGTGTTCCACTATCAGGATTAGTTACTTCATCTGATGAGGTTCCAGTTCAAATTACATTATATATAAGTGCTGATGGTTTACATCAAAAACTCTTAAATTATGCCAACATTATAATAGCTTTTTATAAATATTTTGAAATTGAGTCAGCAGGTTATTATAAGTTTAGTACTGTCAAGATTTCACAAGATGTATATCATAAAATTGTTAATGATGGTAAATTATTATGAGATAATGCCATAAAATATTTAAGAGATGATTTTAAAGCCTCTGAGTTTGCGAAAGATTTAACTGATATTAATTTATTTGCATTAGGTAACCGTGATAAAGTCCTTGGTGATGCTTATTTAACTGTGACTAATAATAATACCTTAGAAGTCAAATCTTTACGGGATAAATCTCCACGTTGAAGATTAGACTTATTATTTGGTGATTTAACTTTTAATAATTCAATTTTCTATACGCCATGAACAGCGACTTATTTTAAAATTTCGTTTCAAGTTAAATAAAGGTTAACATTATTGTTTATAATATTTTCTTAAACATTTATCATAATTTGATATAACAATTAACAAGATTAAATCCACTTTTGCCACAATTAATTCTTTTTAAAAGTAAGTTAGAATTAAATTAGAAAAGTGGTTTTTATTATGTCAAAATTAGCAGAAGAGCAAAAAGAGAAAATGATTAGTTTTTTTGTTGTTGTAAAAATAGCATACCAGTGATGAAATATAATTAACATAAGGGGAAAAGTCTTGCTTGATATTTTTATCCATCAAAAACATTAAATTTATGTTTCTTAAACAAACACTTACTTTATTCCAACTTTTAAGCGGTGAATTACTAATAACCCTTTATTTTTTAGTGATTTTAGGATATAATTAATACATAGAGTTTTGGGGTTAGTTAAAGTGGGTGCTAAATAATGAAGAGCAATGACATTAAAATTTTAAAGATTAAACCAATTAAACAAGGCCTTCGTAACAATCGACATTCTAGTTATCAAGAGCCTTCTTTAATTACTAAATCGCATTTTTTTAGTGGTGAAAATAGTCATTTTTTTAATAATGGCTATTTTGCAATAAAACCATCTGTTTCAGAACAAATAATTGAACAAAATTACCTTTCACCATTAACACAATGCCGTGAATTAAATTTAAATCTTGATAATCCTGATGCTTTAAGAGTTTTGCATACACAAGCAGAAAAGTTGGAACAAGAAAAAACAAATTTTTATCAACGCTTAGATAAAATTAAAACAACATTTGATGAAAAAGCACCTTTCCATAATGATAACCATTTACAAGAACCACCAATAATAACTAATAAGGTTGATTTAATCCATTTTAATAATAATAGTCCACATCGTGCTATTAGTAGGGATGACCGGATTGATGTTGATCGTGCAGCATTAAAAGAACAAGCACGTGCTATTGCTCAAAAAATTATGCAAAAAACAGCACACAAAGAACCCAGTAAGATAATTGCGCCCGTTGAACAGGATGAAACTATTTCAAAACCAAAATCAATTTTGACAGCACATTTTCCTAAAATTACCACTGTAAATCCAACTCCTAAAAAAGACATTATTGTAACGCAAAGTTATAATAATAAAACGCAAAACATAGCAAGTTCTTCTGGAAAAAAATCACAGCTACCTTTTGTTAGTAAGATAAATTTAATTAAAGAAGAAATGAAATTTGAGCAATCAAGTGAACCTGAACAATCAGTTGTTAAACCCGTAGAAAAAGGTATGAATATAAAAGTTTCAACCGCTCGTGGTTCGGAAGTTTATGATGAACTTGATGTTATGGAATGAGATATTACAAAGCGACCAAATTTAGGCCTTGATCATACTACTAATAAATATTATCATCAAGAAGAAACAACTGTGCGAGAAGAAAAGATAGCACCTTTACCAGTGCTTCCAAAAGATGATGTAGAAACACCGCGCACAATTGAAATTGATGAACCAGTCGGGAGTTATCGAATCAATAATTTTTATGCTAGTTTATTTGATTCGCCACTACCTGCGACGAAAGCGACAAACCCAGTGATAAATGCTAAAATGAAGCGAATACGAGCAAAGAAGCAAAAGAAGCAAGAAAATCTTAATGATGAAAATCTAAACCAAGAACATCAAACAAATCATGTTCAACCAGCAACCGTTTTTAGTAATAGTTATAAAATCCAATTACTACCAAACGGAAGACAACGAATTAGTAAAATAAAAAAAAATAATATTATCACATGACGTAATCCAATTATCTTAACTGCTCGGATTATGGCAGTTGTTGGTCTAATTATTTTATGTAGTGCTTTTTTAATATTTAATAATTGGATTAATAATTCATCATTAGACTTATATAATTTTGCTACAATAACTTTTGGAAAATTTAATTTTATTCAAACTAACCAGGATTATCTTTTGGCCAATCGCGTGTTTATGATTATCTTCCTTAGCATTTATGCCATTATAATTATTTTACCGTTTTGTGTAGTTTCTAATTTTAAAATTCAGTTGTATCTTTTTTTACCCTTTGGTTTATTGTTTTTAGGAAGTTTCATTGGAATTGCCTTATACGGTTATTTTTATAAGAATAATAATTTTGTTTTAACAAGTAATATTATGCAAATTATTAGTTATGGTTTTTTAATATTAGCAAATATCTTAATGTTAATAGGAATTTTATACTTAAAACTTCAAAAAAGACCGCACTAAGTTTTTTAAACTTAGTGTTTTAATGTTAAAATAATATTGCTAATTTATATGACTAATTATTAATAAGGGAAGTGAATAGAAATGGAAAAAGTTGTTGTTGGCTTATCGGGGGGTGTTGACTCTTCTGTTAGCTTATATTTATTGCAACAAGCAGGTTATCAAGTTGAAGGACTATTTATGCGAAATTGAGATAGTCAATTAAATAATGATATTTTAGGAAATAAAGCAATTAATAATGAGATTTGCCCGCAAGAAGTTGATTATGATGATGCTGTTAAAGTTAGTATTGCTTTAAATGTGCCATTACATCGAGTTGATTTTATTAAAGAATATTGAGAATATGTTTTTAAATATTTTATTAGTGAGTATCAACGGGGACGAACACCAAATCCAGATATTTTATGTAATAAATATATTAAATTTGATTATTTTCTAAAATATGCTATTAATAACTATCAAGCTGATTTTATTGCAATGGGACATTATGCCCGAGTACGATTTAATGAAGAAATAAATGAATATCAATTGTTACGCGGAGTTGATAGTGATAAAGATCAGACTTATTTTTTAAGTCAGTTAAATCAACAACAATTAGCAAAAACAATTTTTCCATTGGGAGATTTAACGAAAAAAGAAGTGCGGGCAATTGCTAATGCACAGAATTTAATCACAGCAAATAAAAAAGATTCAACGGGAATTTGTTTTATTGGGGAACGTGATTTTAAAAGTTTCTTACAAAATTATATTCCCAACCAAAATGGTGAAATTGTTGATATTGAAACAAAGGAAGTTGTAGGAACTCATAATGGGATTATGTACTACACAATTGGTCAACGACGAGGGCTAAATTTAGGGGGGATGACAGAACCTTATTTTGTTGCTGGTAAAAATGTTACAAAAAATATTTTATATGTTGCTAAAAGCAGTGAAGAAAAATGATTATATTCAACTAGTTGTCTTGTAACAGATTTGAATTGAATCAATACCCTTAAATCTGACAATTTCAATTGTACGGCAAAATTTCGTTATCGTCAGAAAGATATTCCCGTTAAAGTAACAGTTTTAAGTGAAGATAAATGTCTTGTTCATTTTGAAAGTAGAGTTAAAGCAATCACTCCTGGACAAGCTGCTGTTTTTTATAATGGTGTTGTTTGTCTTGGTGGGGGAATAATTGATGAAGTTTATTTAGATGATCAAAAACTATGTTATTTATAAGGAAGGATTATTGTGATGGTTGAGAAGATACGAGGTTATTTAAAATTAATTGTTTTTGAATCAAAAAATGGTTATCGAATTTGTAAATTTCAATTAGAGAAAGATAAGACCCACTTTATTTTTATTAAAGGTTTTTTATCAGTTTTACAACCTGATCAATTATATGAATTAACAGGCGAATTTGTTTATAATGAGCGATATGGGGAAAACTTTGAAGTAAAAGAATTAAAGCAAATTGCGCCCCAAAGTAATGATGAAGTTTTAAAATATTTAACAAGTAGCTTGTTTCCAACGATTGGGCCAAAAACAGCACAGCTTATTATTGATTATTATCAAAACGATGTGGTTAGTAAGATTAAGGAAAATATCTCACAATTAAAACAAATTCCAGGTGTTACTTCTAAACAGGCCGCTATTATTGCAAAATCATTTCAGGAAATGAGTCGCGATGATGAATTAAACCATCAATTTAACCAAAAAGGATTGTCTCTACAAGTTTTATCATTATTAAAAGCAAAATACAATGTTGATCAAATTTATGCTTTACTAACAAAAGATCCTTATTCATTGTTATTAAAAGATAACATTTCGTTTCGGACAATTGATAAAATTTATTTAGCATTTGAACAAAACCCACTTAGTAATATTCGAATTGGATATTATGCTTGGTATTTAGCAAAAGAATTTTGTAATAATACTGGTGATACTTATTTAACATTAGATGAATTAACAGTCATTTTACAAAAACATTTTAATAATTTAACAAAAGAGTCTATTTTAATGGGATTAAAATATAGTAAGGAAATTAATTTATTAATTTTTAAAAATGATAAAATTTATGTTGCTGAAATATATCATAGTGAATTAAATATTGCCACAATGTTAGGCAGTTTAAATTCCATTGAACAATATGATGAAGAAAAATTAGCAAGCCAGGTGCAAGAATTAACAGCTAAGAAACAAATAAGTTACAATGCAAATCAAACAAAGGCGATTAAAGCAGCTGTTCGTTCTAATTTTTTAGTAATTATTGGTGGACCGGGAACTGGAAAAACAACAGTTGTTGATGGAATTGTCAGTATTTTAAAAAAAGTCTATTCACAATCAAAAATTGTGTTGGCGGCTCCAACGGGTAAAGCAGCAAAACGGTTACGAGAAAAAACTGGTCAAAAAGCGTTAACAATTCATAAATTATTAAAATATGATGCTATTACAAACCAGTTTTTTTATAATGAAAGTAATCCGTTGGAAAATGACATTTTAATTTTAGATGAAGTTAGTATGGTTGATAGTTTATTATTATCACAAATCGCCAAAGTTGGTTTAAATTTGCGGAAATTAATTTTAATTGGTGATCCAAATCAGTTACCTTCAGTTGCTTGTGGCGATATTTTGCGAGATATTATTCAGAGTGATGTTTTTAATGTTATTAAGTTGGAAGAAGTTTATCGCCAAGAAGCGGGAAATGATATTTTGGAATTAAGTTATGCGATTGAACAAGACCATTTTGAATATGATTTATTAAATAAAAGAGACTTAACTTTTATTGAGGAAACTGACCCACATTTGTTATTAACAACAATTGGTAATTTATATCAAAAACTAAATGAAGAAAAAGCAGGGGATTATAATGCAATTCAAGTAATTGCACCAATGTATAATGGCCCTGTTGGAATTAACATGTTAAATACTTATTTACAAGATAAACTAAATCGTTCTTATGGTCAAAAAGAAATTAAAATTGGTCATCGAATTTTTCGGGTTAATGATAAAGTAATGCAATTAAAAAATCGACCAGAATTAGAAATTTATAATGGTGATGTTGGTATTATTGTTGATATTAAAAAAGATAAAAACCTTAATGATGTTTTACTAATAAAATATGACAATATTGTTGAATATACGAAAGAAATGTATTATGATATTGCTTTAGCTTATGCATGTAGTGTTCATAAATTACAGGGTAGTGAATATGATAATATTATTTTTGTTATTACCAAAAGTTTTTGAATTATGTTAAAACGAAATTTAATATATACGGCAGTTACACGGGCAAAAACAAATTTATATTTAATTGGCGAACAAACTGCTTTTTTGCGAGGAGTCAATAATTTACCACAAAAACGACGAACAACATTACAAGAAGTTATTAAAAATTATTAAATGAAGAATTTTTATTTCCTTATCATTTTAAATATACTATAAATAATTAAGTTAGTTATGTGTCCGGATTTTTAGTAAGGAAGCAAAACAAAATAAATTATTTTTTTGGTCAAAACAGTTTTTTTTTTTTTTTTTTTGTTATAATGGTAGTGCTTAAAACTAAAACTATAGCAGTTTATTTTTAAGCAAACATAGAAACATATTTTATAGTTTTCATTAGTTTATATTTGGAATGTGTAATTAAAAATAACTTTAGTTACACATTTTATTTTTTGGTTTTTAATTAACTGTGTTCCGCAAGTAGTTGTTTTTGTGTTGCTTTAGGTTAAACAATTCTTTTCAAATAGTATTTATCTTTTTTTTTTTTTTTTTTTTGGTACACATCCATCTCGCAATCACACATAATTAATTATTTTCTAAGTCAGTACCTATTGCTTTTTTTTTTTTTTTTGTCATAATAAAAATTATATAGCAAAAATATAATAAAAAGGAGACAAAGAAATGAAAAAATTAATGGCGTTATTGGGGATTTCTGCTTTTAGCGTAACTGGGGCTAGTACAATTGTTGGTTGTCGTCAACAGCAAGAAGAACCAGATGACTCAAATACTGGGGCAACAAAAGATTTAGAAACTTTAAATAAAATTTCACAACAAGTTTCAAATGCATTTTTAGAATATGCGAGTACTAAAAACACAATTGATAGTACAAATTATCAAACAACATTTGATGAGTTATATACTATTGTTAATGAAACAACACCAAGTAAAGAGTTAGATCAAAAGGATCCAAAAGTTATGTCGGCGTTGCAAATTTTGAAAACTAGTTTTATGGCAGTTTTTAATAACAATAGTCAGGAAATTATTAATGAATATTCAAATTATTATATTGATACTAAACCAATTATTTTATCTGAAGAAAGTTTCAAATATAATTTAAATTTTATTAATACCAAAAAAATAGCAGATTTATTTCAGAATCCGACTGTGAAAAATGCTAAGGCAGTTCGGTTAGATTTTAGTTTTAGTTTTACAGTTAAGTTTAAAGAGATCTCAACTACTTCTAGTTATTTTATTCAATATGTGATTACTGATAATCCAACGGCTGTGAAAGATATTTTAAATGGTGTTGTTCAAAAAATTTCAAAAGTAATTGTTAAATTCTTTAATACTGAGGGAACATTCCAAATTGACAAGAATAATGATTTTAAACCAATTTATGATAATTTTAATGTTAATTATACTGCAGGTTTTGCTGATTTGGATAACATTATTTTTACTAAATTGCAAACCGCACTTGCTAATGATGCTGATTTAAAAGACCTTATTGGCAGTATTAAATATAATAGTTCAATATCATTATTAACATTATTAATGAGTGCAATTAATAATAAAACAAATGGAGTTGATTTTGTAAAAGAATCAACAGCTTCTTATGTTTGAGCAGGGATGGGTTATCAACCATATCAAATTACGCCAGAAAATTTTGTTAAATTTTATCGTTCATTAGTTGATATTTTTAATACTGATAAAAATTTAAATTTAGCTTCTTTTAATGTAAATTTATCGAAAATTCAAATTGCTGGACTGCCATTATCGGGGGTAGTTATAAATGGTGGAGAAGCATTAACAGTGCAAATTCAAATTACAAAAGATGGTTTAAATAATAAATTAATGGAATATGGGAAATTAGTAACAGCTTTTTATAAGTATTTCCGTATTGAATCAAATAAAAATTCGGGAGTTTTTCATCTTAGTGAAACGGCATTTAATAAAATTTTAGCTTTATCAGAATATAATTATCGAAAAGTTTTAAGAATTTTAATTGATGATTTTAAGGCGT
This sequence comes from Spiroplasma sp. SV19, assembly GCF_030060925.1. Taxonomy (NCBI): domain Bacteria; kingdom Bacillati; phylum Mycoplasmatota; class Mollicutes; order Entomoplasmatales; family Spiroplasmataceae; genus Spiroplasma; species Spiroplasma sp. SV19. The sequence goes on along the minus strand of NZ_CP045455.1, from coordinate 379,885 downwards.
CTGCTGATGCAAAAAACTTATCATGATTAGATATTTTTACAACAGGTAATTGAGTAAAACGAGAACATAATCTTACTTTAAATAGCACAAAAGATACCTTTTCATTACGTCGTGGTGCAGTATGAAATTTTGACTTAACATTTGGAACAAATAATGCTGTGTATTATACTGGTTGAACATCGACATTATTTACATTAGAGTTTACTAAAAAATAAAGATAACCAAAAAAGCAAGAAAGTTCTTGCTTTTTATTTTGCAATAAAATTGCTTTTTTTATTAAGAATTATTATAATTAATATCGAATAAATGAAAGGAAGAAAAAATGAAAGTAATTAAAGATAAATGGTTTTATTATCAATTATGTGTGGGAATCCTTATTATTAGTACATTATTTTCTGTTTATTTATACCATATGATTATGCAGAAATGATTACGAAATATTGATTATCCTTTTTCACCAATTTTATTTCAAGGTCAATTTTTTAGCTTTTTTACTTATCAAAGTAATTTTTTGTTAGGAGTTTGGTTTTTAGCATCAGCCTGGACGTTTAATAAACCGCAATATTGATGAAAAAACCAATATACGAGAATTGCTATTACTTCTTATATCAGTGTGACTTGTTTAACTTTTATGGGTTTTCTTTTACCAACTATGTTAATAAATAAAGTAGTTAATGTTGGTGGTCTTTTAGTGGGATTATTTTTTCATTTAATAACACCAATCTTCATGATTATTTATTTATTCATGCACCAAGAAAAAATAACAATGACTCCCCGCCAATATTTTAAAAAAGTTTTTTTACTTTATTTAATTTATCCGGTTTTATATACTGTCTATTTATCATTTCGGTTTGGAATGTATTTAAATGATCCTCTGTTGGGGGATATTCCATATGATATTGTTTTTCCTTATGCCTTATTAACCTCTAAAGGTGGGGTATGGAATATTATTGGTTCTGCGTTTGACTTAGTTTTTTCTTTCATTATTGTTTTTATTATTGCTTATGTTTTATTTATTTTAGTTAATATAATGTATTTTTTCATTATTAAAGCAATTAATAAAAGACAAAAAGTGTAATACACCATATACATTTTAGACCAGTTAGTCTTTTAAAAATTTTAACACAGCTTGGGCAGGTGTTAAAAGATTTATACTTTTATGGCGTCAAACTTTGTTATAATAATCTAGAAAGATTACAATTTGTTTTCGAATATCATCAATATCTTTAAGATATCTTGGTAAATATTCAAAAAACTTATTTTAATTACGATGAAATCTTTCAATTTTCCCATTACTTTGGGGAGAACGAATTGGAGTTGTCTGATGAACAACTCCTTTTTCATTTACTGCTTTAGTAAACTCACTTTTATGATGAGCATAATTTGTTCGATGATTATAAACATATTCAATTCCGTTATCTGTCCGAATTCTTTTCATTTTAATACCTATCTTATCAAATTCAAAATAAGCTTTTTGAAAAAGTCCTGCCACAATATCTTGTGTTTTACTTTCCGTTACATAAACTACTGCATACCGAGATTTCTCATCAATATAATCAAAAATATACAAATCTCTTTTATATCCGTCATATTTTTAGTTAATACTTTAACATCATGTTGGATATGCCCTAATTCATGCATTTCATAACGTTTATAAAATCTCTTTTTCCGTTTATTTTTAAAATATTGATTAAATGTTTTATCTCATTTCATTAATGTTTTAATATTATGTCTAATCGGCTTATTTTGATATGTAAAATAATTTGCCAATGTTAAATTATAAAACTCATAAATTCCTGTGCCATAATTTTCACGATAATTTTTAATCATTTGTGCTACTTTCATTTTATAAGATTTATCATAAACATAATAAATAGTTTTTGGTTGTGTTGAATGTTTTTTAAATCACTCAAAACTATAAGAATTTTTTAAAAACTCTTTAATTTTGTTTGATTAATTGTAAAATGTTTGTTTCTCTCTATAAAATAATTTAATTAACTGATTTAATGAATGGGTTTTAAGATAATATTTATGACATAAATTAAAATAATTCGATGAATTATTATAAATATAATTTGTTTCCTTAGTTGCTGCAACTTGCCCATATCATTTTTTAAAACCACGATGTAATTTATATAACTCGTTTTCTGTAATAATACTTGCTATCATTTTAAACCTTCTAATTTAATTTTAAAGATTTAGGTGGTCTTAAATGTGTATGGTTTTCACAAAAAAGTTTAATTTTAACTTGCATTTTAAAAATAAACTTTATATTATTACTTTAACAACTTTAAAAAGCAATTTTGGATGTTACGGGAATTAGGTGCAAGTCCTAGGCTGTCCCAGCAACTGTAAAGTGGATGAAAGCTAACATTATGCCATTGAGAAGATACTTCTTGAGAAGGAATAGCGAGTAAAGTGAAACTGAGCCAGTAGACCGATCTAAAAAACATTGATATTTTATCAGTGCTGCCTTTATAGTTATTATCCCTGGGGTTGGATAATTAATTTATTTATTAGTTAAAAACTATTAAATAATAATTTGAAAGACGTCAAAAAGCGTTTTTTAGTTGTTAATTTAAAGTGATAATCCTATTAAGGCATTATTTAAAATATAATAATTAGAAAATTTTTAAGTTTAATAAAATTAATTTTAAAATTCTTTATAATTTTAATTTTTTTATTAACTTAATTTATGAAATAAAAATAAAACTGTTAATTAAACATTTCTTATATGAATATCTTAAAATATTCCTTTTCGTTTTGTTTAAATTTATTGTTGAAACCAAAATTTTAAATAATAACTTAATTAATAGGACTGTTAATCCAATCAAAGGATAAATAAAGGAAGGAAATACAAAATGACACCACATATTAATGCAAAAGAAACAGACATTGCAAAAGTTGTTTTAATGCCTGGTGATCCATTACGAGCAAAAGCAATTGCTGAAAAATATTTAACAGATTATAAGTTAGTTAATGAAGTTCGAAATATGTTCATATATACCGGAAAATATCAAAATGTTAAAATTACAATTGCTGGAAGTGGGATGGGTTGCCCCAGTATTGGGATTTATTCATATGAATTATTTAAATTTTATGATGTTGATTATATTATCCGTATTGGTTCTGCGGGTAGTTATAAAACAGAGTTAAAATTATACGATATTTTTAATGTTCGTGAAGCATTTGGAGAAAGTAATTATGCCAAGATTGCTGCAAATATTGATTCAAATCTAATTCCTGCAAGTGAGACCTTATTTAATACAATTGAAGAAGTGGCGGTAGCGCAAGGAATTAAAACACATACTGGGATTGCTCATGCTGCTGATGTTTTTTATCGTTATGATAGTTCATTAGCATTTACCAAAGAACATAATTTAGATGTTGTAGAAATGGAATCATATGCTTTGTTTGCTAATGCAGTTGTTACTAAAAAACAGGCAGCAACATTGCTAACTATTTCTGATAATCTTGTGACAAAACAAACAGCTTCGGCAATGGAACGTCAAAATAATTTTATGGCAATGGTGCAATTGGCTTTAGCAACGGCAACGCAACTAATTAAATAACATAAGGAAGGAATAGAAAATGAAAATTGCTGTTTTTGGGACTGTTGGTGCTGGTAAGACAAAAGTTAGTGAAGCATTATGTCAACAGTTAAATTATAATTTATTTAAAGAACCCGTAGAAGAGAACCCATATTTTAATGATTTTTATCAGGATATGAAAGGTTTTGCCTTTAAGATGCAAATTTATATGTTGACAACGAGAATTGAACAATTTTTTGCAATTGATAATTTAACAAATACTGTCTTTGATCGAACAATTTTAGAAGACCCTGTTTTTGTTCGGGTTTCACATTTGCTAGAAATTATGAATGATGTTGATTTTAAAGTTTACAATCGTTTTTTTCAAAATGTTATTACCCCAATTTTAAAGCAGAAATTAGGATTTGATGTTATTATTTATTTAAAAGTTTCCACAGCAAAAGCTGTTGAACGAGTTAATAATCGGGGTCGAGTATTAGAATTAGAGACTCCATACTATTATTGAGAAAAATTAAATGAACAATATGAGGTTTTATATCATGAATTAAAAAATGATTATCATTTCATTGTTGTTGATGCTGATAATGATAATTTTGCAGAAAAGATGGCCTTTATTATGCAGAACTTGGTAATGATAGATAATAAAGTTTTTTGTTTAATTTAAAAATAATTATCGGTAATATTTTAGATTTATGAGGAGGAAAAGTAAATGAAAGATACAAATAATAATATTGAAACAAAAAGTTTAAGTAACTTACGAATTTTAGGTTTAGATCCAATTATCTATAATAAAACTGGTCACCCAGGAATTGTTTTGAGTGCAGCGCCAATGATGCAAGCAATTTATTTAAATAATTTAATTGCTAACCCAGCTGTTCCTGACTGAATTAATCGTGATCGGTTTGTTTTATCACCAGGACATGCTTCAACGCTGCAGTATGCGATTTTACATTTTGCTGGTTATGATTTAACAATTGATGATTTAAAAAAATATCGTCATATTAATTCAAAAACACCAGCTCATCCCGAATATGGAGTAACCCCGGGGGTTGATAATTCATCGGGACCATTAGGACAAGGAGTTGGCTATGGGGTTGGAATGGCATTAGCTGAACAACATTTAGCTGCTAAATTTAATAAACCAGGATATGACATTATTGATCATTATACTTATGTTTTGTGTAGTGACGGTGATTTACAAGAAGGGGGAGCACTTGAAGCAATCCAGCTAGCTGGAGTATGAAAACTAAATAAGTTAATTATGTTATATGATTCAAACGACTGTCAATTAGATACCAAATGTGAGGAAGTTTTAAAAGTAAATTATCAACAGTTTTTTGAAGCTCAAAATTGAAATTATATTCTTGTTGAGAATGCGGATGAGGATTTAACAGCAATTAAAAAGGCAATATCAGTCGCACAAAAGAGTGATAAACCAACTTTAATTGAATGTAAAACAATTATTGGTTATGGTCACCCAAAACAAGGTTCACCAATGCATTCATCACCATTTACTCCCGAAGAAATGCAACAAGTTCAAACCTTTTATGATTTTGAACATCCCCAATTTTATGTTGACCCAGATGTCAAAACTTATTGAAATGATACTTTTATTAAACGTGGTGAAAAAGCATATCAAGGATGATTAACAAAATTAGCAGCTTATCAAACTGCTTTCCCACTAGAATATGCACAATTATTTAATTCACCAGTTGTTGATTTAACAGCTTTTAAATCGTTATTAACAACTGATAAAAGTAAAAAAGCAGGAACACGAATTATTATGGGTGATGTCTTTAAACATTATCAACAAAACTGTTCTAATAATATGTTTGGTGGGAGTGCTGATTTGGGTACAGCCACAAAGATTATTGGTTATAATGGATCATGAACAATTAATAGTCCCCAAAATAATAATATTCATTTTGGTGTTCGTGAATTTGCAGCGGGTACAATTAGTATTGGAATTGAATTACATCAAGGGTTAAAAAGTTTTAACTCAACATTTTTAATTTTTTCTGATTATATGAAACCATGCCTTAGAATGGCATGTATTCAAAATTTACCTGTTATTTTTGCTTATTCACATGATTCAATTGGGGTTGGTTTTGATGGTAAATCGCACCAACCAGTTGAACAATTAGCAATGTTACGGAATTGTCCAAATTTAAATGTTTTACGTCCAGCAGATATTAAAGAAGCAATTGGTTGTTTAAAACTTGCTGTTGAAGCAAAGTCAACTCCTAGTGCATTAATTTTATCGCGACAAGATACACCATATCAGTTAACAGAGACTTGTTATGAACAAACTTTACAAGGAGGATATATTGTTGTGTCTGAAGATACGACAAAACCATTAACAGCAATTATTATTGCAACAGGAACAGAAGTACCGGTCGCAATTAATGCTGCGAAAGCAATTAACGAAAATATCCGTGTTGTTTCCATGCCTTGTGTTGAACTATTTGAACAACAACCGGGGGACTATCAAGAAAAAGTACTTCCAAAAAACTTTGCAAAAGTAATTGCGATTGAGTTTTCTAATGATTATGTTTGATATAAATTTGTTGGCAAAACTGGTTTGGTGATTGGTGTTAATGACTATGGTTTATCAGGGAGTGTTGATGCCGTTATTAAATACAAAGGCTTGGATCAAGATGCTATTATTCAAAGAATTAAAAAATATATCGGTTAAGCAATGAATCTTTTTGCCAAAATTTTAGAACAGAAAGTTTTTTATGTCATTCGTAATCAAGATTATAATGTTGCACAAAAATTTTGTGAAATGTTAATCAATTTGCAAGTAACATGTTTAGAATTAACTTTTACAATTCCCAAAGTTGAATTATTAATTAAAACATTACGAAAAAAATACCCATCAATTTTAATTGGGGCTGGAACCGTTTTAACATTAACAGAGGCAATGCAAGCTGCTGAAGCGGGGGCGCAATTTTTAGTTGGACCTATTTTTAACCGTGCTATTAGTGATTTTTGTCATCGCAAAGGACTAATATATATTCCAGGAGCAATGACGTTGCAAGAAGTAACTAATATTGTTAATGCTGACTGAGAAATCATTAAGATTTTTCCAGCAACTGCTTTTAAATTAAATTTTATTCAAACAATAAAAACCTTTTTTCCAAACAAAATATATATGGCTTCTGGTGGGATTGATTTAACAAATTTAAAAGAGGCAAAGGCATTAGGATATGACTTAATTGCAGTCGGAACTTTTGTAACAGGTAATATTAATAATAAAATTATTGAACAGGAAAAAATCCAGACAATAATTAATACAATTAATCTAAATTAAGTTTGATTTTAAAATGTAAAAATAAAACTATTTTTTGAAATAAATATAATATTTATTTATAAAAATTATAAAATATTGTAATGATAATGTTTAAATATAGAAACAGTAAGGAGAAGAATAATAATGCAAGATAATAAAAAAGTAATTTATAATGCTGGTAGTATGTTTACTGAAGCACAATGAAATACTCGCAAAGCAGAAGGAGAGCAGTTACGAGTAATGTTTCCAAATTTTATTATTGGTAATCCGGTTGATTTTGAAACAAACAAAGCAGTTCGACCAACTAATAAAGCAATTTTTGACTTAGATTATGCTGGGTTAACTGCCGCGGATTATGTTATTTTGGAGTTAGATGGATGAGATGCTGGGACGCATATGGAATTTGGATTAATGGTGGAACAAGCAATTCATAATCCGAAAAAATATTTATTCCCAATTATTTCTGATTTTCGGTTACAACAAGGAATTTTAAAAGGAGAATGTCCTGGGTTTGGTTTAAATGAAATGTTAACAGGAGCATTATATTATGAACCACTAAATTCTGGTCCTATCCCTCAAATGACATTATGTAGTTCACATGCTATGGCACGTGCAGCAATTAACGCAATTGAAACAGGGGATGTCACTGATTATCGCCAAAAATATGACATAAAAGAAATCTTTAAGGAAAACAAATTGTATCATGGCTTTGATTGTCACATTTAACCTAGTGATTTTAAGTTGATAATATTGAATAAAAAGCAATATTTTATAATTAAAGAAATAAAATATTGCTTTTTTGATGTTAAAATGTTATAGTTTAATCGTGTCAAACATTTGATTACAAATTAAGTTATGAAAAAACTAATTTTTATCAATTGTTTTAACTTTGTTCTTTAATTTAATATTAAGAACCAATAAGCAAAAATAAAGTAATAATAAGTTATACTGTTGATTTGTAAATTATAAAAATATTAAAGGAGGATATTAAATAAAAATGGATCCAAATTATATCCAAGAAAATTCTTTTGAAGGAAAAAAACCAGATAATTTGTGCCGAGCTGGTTGTATTTTATCAATTATTATAGCTTCAATAATACTAGGAGTTTTTATCATTCTTGCCTTATTAACGTTAATGATGACAACTGGTATTTTTGCTAGTTTAGGGGTATTAACTGCTGTTATTTACTTACTAATTGGAGCAGTAGAAATTGCCCCAATCGTGTTATGCACGTCTGTCTTAAAGGGTAAAGCAGAGTCACATATTGCTGCTGGAATTGTTTCATTAATTTTTTCATTTTTAATTGGTGGAATTTTAATTTTAGTTGGTAAATATGAAGGTGAAAAACTACGTCCAAATGTCATTAATCAATAATATTAGAGATGTTATTAAGAAAACTATTATTGTAAAATAATAGTTTTTTTGTTGCTATTTTTGGTGGAATAATGCTAATTTTATGGTGTACATTATTTTAATATTAATGTTATAATGAAATGAGCAAAATGTGATGAAAGTTATGGTGATGAAAATGAGAATAAATTTTATTACAAAATATCAAAAATTTATTAATGCTTTCTTTATTATATTCTTAGGATATATCTTTTTCTCATCATCTTTTTCTATTATTAATCTTGAAGATAATTATAGTTTTTTAAATATTACTTTAAATTTATTATATTTATTTTTATCAAGTATTATTTTTCTCTTTTTACTGGAATCTTAGCTCAAATATTAGTTAATTTTCAGAAAATTAAAAAAGAAACGCTTTCTACTTGAAAAGTAATTTTATATTCGAATTGGCAAATTATTATTTTATGATTAAGTAATATCTTCTTAATTTCATGTCTTTTATTTTTTGGTGAGACTTCATTAATGATGCAACTAAAAATAATAATTATTTATAAAGCAATCTATTCTTTTCTTGTTATTTTTTGTTATGTTTTTTATGCGATTTTTACACTTAGTTTTATTGTAATGTTATTATTATTTCGTTTATATATTGGCTATTTAAAAAACATTAATGATGTTATTTTTTCTAGTTATCAAATGTTTTGAGAAGTAACATTCATAAATAATATTGTTTGTCATCAACAGTTACCATTTTCATTTTTATTAATGCTATTGTTAGGCTTTGCACGAGACCGTTGGATTCTTAAATGTACTAGTTTGATTGATAATTTACGAAAAACAGAATTATTAATACAATTTAAAAAACAATCAACACCACCTGTTTTATTTTTAACTAAATTCAAATATTAAAAAATAAAAGAAAGAGTGTGAAAAAATGCCTGGTTTTAAGTTATTATTTAAAAACAATTTTAGAAACACAGTTAAAAATAAAATTCAGTTTGTTGGATTAGTTATTTTAGTGTTTTTAACTAGTTTTATTTTTACAATTATTGAAGTTTCAAAACAACGTGTTGAAAATAATTACAATAATTTTATTTCTGAACAAGTAAGTAATCAACATGATTTTGTTGTTAATTTTAATCAAACTAGTTATATCAAGAACCCAACCGGGGGTGCTGATCAGTTTGAAAATATTACTGATGGTAATATTCGTCAAAATGCTATTTTAGAGTTTATTAAACAACAAGTTAATAACAGAGCCGAAAGTTTTTCTTATGACCGTGTTGAAGCACGAACATTTAGTTTGGGGAATAATAAAATTATCAAAGCGGTAACATTAAATCCAAAACAAACAATTGATCGGTTTATTGTTTCTGTTGGGATGCCAATTACTTTTTATGAGCAATATTGAGAATCAATTAATCGTGAAACAATGCATTGAATTTATTTAACACCGCAATTTGCGCAGAAAAATAATATTAAAATTAATGATATTATTAGATTACAATCAGATCGTTATGGAACAACAATTAAAGTTGCGGATAGTGAGTTGCAAAAAGTTGATTTAACGCCATATGAGCACCAAGATATTAATAAATGGTTGCCAACATCACAATATAGTAATGAAAATTGATTTCGGGTAGTTGGTTTTGGGCATTCTGCTGATTATATTACACCAATTATTGATGCATCGCATCCATTTCCGAACATGAATAACGAGGGAATTGCTTATTTAGATCCACGTTTATTTGGATTAGTTGAAACAGAAGTTGCTGATACCACAGGTCAGCGTTATCAAGTAACATCGTTAGATTTAACAAGACAAGTGCTAATTCCAGAAAGTCAATTGGATCGCGAAATTTATTATGTTGGAAAATTTAGTCAAACTAATAAAGATCAAATCCGGAGTGTCTATAGTCAAACGATTAATAATTATCTTAATAGTGACCAAGGTCAACATATTGGGTTACATTCATATTATGTTAAAACATTATCAACTGGCTTACCAGTTGCCACTTTTCGAACGGATAATCGTTATGAATTTGCAAAACGAATTACTTACTTTACAACGACATTAAATGCTTTTATTAGTGGGTCATATATTTTAATTACCGTTTTATTAATTATTTCCTTTTTTGTCTTAATTTTAGTTGTTCGTCGTCAAATTGATGCAACAGGACCACAAAACGGATTATTACGAGCATTAGGATATCGCCGTCGCGTATTAACCCTAAGTTATATTTCTTATCCATTAATGATTGCTTTAATTGGAGGAGTTATTGGCTATGCTAGTGGAATTAGTGGTCAATTTACAATTAAATACTTATTTGGTTCATATTTTAATTTACCATATGGCAATTTTGTTTTTGCACCGTTGGCATTAATAATTTGTGTTTTATTTATTTTCTTTTTATTAACTTGTGTCACAATGATTAGTGGAACAATTATGATGGTGTCACGAACACCATTACAATTAATTCGCAAGGAAAAAACATTTTCAAATGGTCGTTTAAAAAAAGCAGTTTATAAAATGTTTACTATTCGTAAAACATTTGATGCTCGTTTTCAAGCGGTACAATTATCAAATTCATTAGGAAAAATGGTTGGTGTTTCATTAACAATGATTATTAGTACGATTATGATTACAATGTCGACAACAATTCCAATTATTTTGCAAAACAATATTCGTTATTCATATGAAGGAGATAATTATAAGACATTAGTTGAATATAATAGTCCAGTTTATAATTTACCAACAACATTTTTAAAAACTTATGACCCAACACAAAAACCGTGAGATAGTACGAAGAGTTTTTTGCCAAATACTAATATGACAAATGATTTAAACCAGTATTTACGAGATTTTGAAACTGGACAAATTAATCCCGAAAACTATGCACCAACATATAATGCCGAAGATATGCGATCATTATTGTATCGTAATATTTCAAAAGAGTTTTTAGAAAGTAAAAAACTCCAATCAAGGGATCCTGGTTTGTCAAAAGCAATTTGTACAACTTCATGAGCTGATTACAAGGATTATGGTTTAAGTAGTTTGACAAAAACAACAATTGAACAATATTTACGAACAACAGAAACAGCACGAGAAAATATTAGTGCTTTAGAAAATTATCGGTTATTTTATTGAAAATATCGTGATACTGTTGCTTTAAATATTAAACGAGATAATTATTTCAAGAATGGAAATATTAATTTAGATGATAGTTTGAATCAAGAAATGTTTACACAAGGTGATTATAAAAGAGATTTTGGGCAAGGGAACGCTATTATTGTTCTAGATGATAATCATTTTCGACCAGCATTAGAACAACCATTAGCTACATCATTTTATGATGTACTTGATTCAGGAACAGGAAGTGATTTTAATACGCGGTTAAAAAAACCAATGTATGATTTATATAACTGAATTTATGCTTATTTTGTCGATAATGTTAATCAATGTTTTATTCAGGGTGTTTATTCACGTTCACCACAGACAGTTCGGATTAAAATGCAAAATGCTTTTAAAACACCAAACAATAATTTTAACTTAGCTTTTGGTGTGATTCCTTTTAATCCGTTAACAGATGATCGGGGAACAATGGTTAATGCTGAAATTAATAGTATTGATTTTAAAATGTATGGAATTAATCAAAGCTTTAAAAATCAAGCATTAACTAATAAAAATAAGGAAGATTTAAAACCAAAATTATTTGAATCAAATAATAACATTGTCTTAAATGAAACATTAGCAAAACGTTTGGGAGTTTCGGTGGGAAGTAATATTGATCCAAGCATTATTCAAAGAGCATTAGTGGCAAGTGATCGTAGTATTACAACGGATAGTGTGTTACAAGGATGAAATGCAGAAGATGTAACTGGTGCTGGACCTGGGCAGGTCGGTCATGTTGGAAAACTAATGTTTAATGGTGATAATAAATATAAAAATAGTGTTTTAGATAAGACAGATGAATATGTTTTAGAAAGTAAAATTGATGTAACTGACCCTAACTTTACAAGACCAACAATTTTAAACGATAAGATTGTGGATGGAAGTTATAGTATTACTAATAAAAGTAATTCTCAGCAATTTAAAGTTGTTGGAATTACTAACCAATATGGTGCTGCTCGGGCTTGAATTAACGAAGAACGTGCGCAGCAGTTGTTGGGATATGATAAAACCCGCAATTATTTATTACGGTTATTCTTAAATGAATGAACAGTTTCTTTTGCCAAAGGTCATTTATCAGGACCAAATGAAAATAGTTTAAACCAACTAGAAACTTTTATTCAACAACATCCCGCTACGGCAGGAAATGATTATTTATGAGATAAATTTGTTGAATACTGAAAAACAACTTCAAGTAGTATTAACTGAATTGCTGTCTTTCAAAATGAGTATCCTATTTTCAACTATAAACTTTCAGATAGTAATAAAATTGATGATATTGAAGCAGGACTAGGAACAAGTCAATTATTTGGTGACTATAGTTTTTATGGTTTAAATGGGGGAATTAAACCAGCCACAGGAATTTCTTATCCTGCATATTCAAATAGTGCTTTTGGTACTTTAATGCCAATTGAACAGGCTAAAGAAATTTTAGGAAATATTGCGAAAGCTGTTAATGGTGTTGTTTTCTTTATTATTGGGATTTCCTTTGTATTAAGTTTTATGATTATTATTTTAACAAGTAATATTGTTATTGCTGAAAACCAAACAATTATTGCCACAATGAAAGTATTGGGGTATCGTAACCGGTATATTACAAAATTAGTTATTGGAATGTATATTCCGATTATTATCATTATGACAATTGCTGGTTTTGGCTTTGGTTGTCTCTTCTTAACCGTTTCAAATATGATTTTAATTAGAATTGGTTTAGTCATTCCATTATTTATGAATATCATTATTCCAATTATTGCAATTGGAAGTGGATTATTATTATATTTTATTGCTTATTTAATTAGTTGGTTTAATATGAATCGCATTAATCCATTAATTGCGATTATGAGTGCCGATTAAGAAGGGGATTAGAATGAAAAAATTGTTAGTAATTTTAACGATTGGTGTTTTAACAATCACACCAGTGACAACAGTTATTAGTTGCAATAAAAATGATAATTGAAATAATATTCCAGTTGACCCACCAGTATTGCCATTAGAAGTAACTGGTTTTGAGGGCATTAATTTTAAAACAATTAATCCCCAAGATTCAAAACAGACAATTCCAAAGTTATTAGAACAGTTAGCTCAGTTATTTCAGGGATCAAAATGAGATTTTAATCAATTAGTAAAAGATTATAAATTTAATAATCAATCAAAACTACCAACAGAAATTGACTTATACCGCAATGGTAATTATGAGTTAAATTTTAATGATGGAACAACAGTTAACACTTTAAAGATTAATAAAACAGTTATAACTTCTAATAATCTTGCTGATAAAATAAAAAGCATTGATTTAGGAGTTATTGATGATGCGCGGCCAAAAACAATTTTAATCGCAATTGTTTTTAACAATATGCAACTTATTTCAGAATTAGATAAATTTGGTGAATTTTTTATTGGACCACAAACACCTGAAATTTGAAATCAACAAATTAGTCAAGTTCCAAATATTGAAGTTAATAAGGACCAAACTGGTGCTACTTTAAAAACAGGCAAGGACCATTGAACAGAGCATGATGATCCAGCGAAGGATTACTATGGTTCAGTTAATATTCATTTTTCAGTCAAAACACCGACTCCCCCAACTGAAAAAGAGGACTTAGGAGCAATGAAATTAACAACAAATTTAGGGAAATTACCAAAGGTGACAATTTTGCAAATAATGATGATGTTTATTAGCGCTAACTTTGTTAGTCAATTAGATCGATTAAGTGCATTATTAAATGATTTATATTTAACGATTGATGCTGATAAAAAAGGGGGAACAATTTTTGCTTATAGTAGTCTCTCTAAATATTATACTGGTCAGGTTAAAGTGACTTTTAGTTAATTAGCAAAAATATTTTGAGAAAAAAACTTTTAATTAATTTTTTTATTTTTTTTATTTAAAAATATGGTATAATATATGTAGAGAAAACTGTTGTATTAGAAAATACTATGATAGAAAAATATAAGGCCCTTTTATTAAGTTTATTTGAATTAATTATTTAAGGGAGGTTTTTATATTGCCAAAAGATATTTTTTATACTGCCAAAGAAATGTGCAATAAATGTTTAGAGCAATTAATGCAAACTATTACAACTATTAAAAACAATGATACTGATAATATTAATGATTTAATGTTTTACCAGTATAATAATGAAAAGGAAATTAAAGCAATTACGACTGATACCATTTTTACGATTAAATGTCGTAATAAGTTTTATGCTTTGTTTTGAAAACAAAATTTATTGAAACCAAAGGATAAGCCTTTTAAAGAGAATGGTATTAAGCCAGAACATGTTGCGGAAGTTTTAGCTTTTAATGAAATGTTAGCAAAAGATATGATAGCAACTAACCAGAAGGGTGCTATCAAAAGTGGAGGATCATTATCGTATCCAATTGCAAACTCAAACCAACAATTACTACAAATTAAGAATCCAAAAAGAAAGATCCATCATTGAGTGTGAATCGTTCTTGTTATTTTATTATTAATATTATTAGCTGGTGGTGGTGCAATTGGATATGAATTTCATCGAATGTCAACACGAACTAGTTTAATTAACTCTAATATTATTGAAGATGATAACATTGCGGTTGTTGATGATAAAGATCAAGATAACAAGGATGATAACGATGATAGTAAAGATTATCGAGATAATGACAATAGTAAAGATGGTCAAGATCAAGATAATAATAAGGATGATCAAGATGATAACGATAACAAAGATAAGCAAAAAGAGATCTATGATATTAATATTTCAAAATATAGTTTTGATTTTACTCAAAATAAAAATAACTTAATTGAAGTAGATAAGTTAGAAGTTAATTTAATTAAAGCAAAATTATTGGAATTAGAAGATGTTTCTATTCCATTACAAGATTTACTTAAGAATGATAACCTTAAAATAGCTTTAAAAAAAGAACAAGAAACATTACCAGAAGTTATTATTATTTTACAATTAGATGCCACCGAACTAGAGGGTTATACTGGTCAAGCTAGTCTTCGCCTTGCAGTTAAAATTAAACAAGAGGTGCTTAATGATGTTGTTCAAATTAACGGTGTTGCTAAATTAAACAAAGGGGCGAATGGTGTTTATGAAACAACTAATTTCAAAAAACATTTTGAACCATTATTAAAATGATATGAAAAACCAGTAAAATTTATTGTTGAAACATGAACTGGATTTTTACCTATGATTGGAGCATCAGTTGCCCTTTCACAAAACGCAAGAAATATGTTAATGTCAGCTTTAAATGAAAGATATTTGCCAAATCGTGAAATTGTTAAAATTCGTAAAAATGGGGATGTTAAAAATTTACAAATTCAATGAATATTTAGTAAGGAAAACAAAAAGGATAAGATTATTGAAATTGTTCCATATGTTTTTGAACAAGCTTTTGACCAATCGCA